>BQJT01000116.1 GCA_021604845.1 Cyclobacteriaceae bacterium | reverse complement strand
ACTCGGATGGTTAAAAGAGAAAAGAGATCCCGATAAACCATTTATGCTGGCTTATTTGCACAAGGCGCCTCATCGTCCCTGGTGGCCCAGACCGGATAAATTTGCGGAGTTCAGCGAAAAGGAATTTCCGCTACCGGAAACGTTGTTTGATGATTATGATACGCGGGGAACAGCCGCTAAGACTGCTGAGATGAATCTACTGAAGCATATGCAATACGCACATGACTCCAAGATAAAGCCGGAAACTCTGGAGGAAATGGGTCAAGTAAGCCCAGATGTTCCGAGTCCTGCACATGGATTTACCGGCCCTTATGGCAGGGCAAACGAACAGCAACGGGCTCAATATGAGCCTACGCTGGATAAGATCAATGACTTCTTTAAGGAAAACTGGCCATCAATGACTGACCGGGAAAAAATGATCTGGAAATATCAGCGTTACATGCAGGATTATTTGGGATGTATTTCCTCTGTCGACGATAATGTTGGTCGCGTACTGGACTATCTTGAGGAGTCGGGTTTGGCTGAAAACACCATTGTAGTTTACACATCGGATCAGGGATTTTACCTGGGGGAACACGGTTGGTTCGACAAACGGTTCATTTATGATGAATCCTTTAAAACGCCGCTTCTTATCAGATGGCCAGGAGTAACGCAGCCGGGGTCGACCAATGATCAGATGGTACAGAATCTCGATTTCGCACAAACTTTTCTGGAAGCTGCCGGAATCGAAACTCCGGATGATATGCAGGGTGAAAGTTTGGTGCCTTTATTGACCGGAAATGACGAACAATGGAATAGAGAAGCAGTTTACTATCATTACTACGAATACCCGGCGGTGCATATGGTAAAACGTCATTACGGGATCGTAACCAGGGATTATAAGTTAACTCATTTTTATTATGATGTAGATGAATGGGAACTGTACGATCGAAAGAACGATCCGTTGGAAATTAAAAACGTCTATGATCATATTGAGTATCAGGATATCGTGAGTGAGCTGAAGAATCAGCTACAGAAGCTGCGAGAAAAGTACCAGGATTCCGAGACCCTTGACCAGCATTATATTGAGATTTACGACGAACTATAGCAAACGTAGTTTGTTTAGTAGTGGACGTTCTGAACAGGCCCTGGCAATGTTAAGGAAGGTATTTTTTGTGCAGTTTATTGACCCTGTCCCTGGCTCTTTTTAAGCGCATTTTGATGGCACTCTCGGATAAGTTAAGAATCTTTTGGATTTCTTTAATTGGATGCCGCTCCTTGTACTTCATCAATAACAGCATTTTGTCTTCAGGGGTAAGCTGTTCCAGTAGTTCATCCAGAATCTGGATGCTTATCTTCTCAGGTATATCATTTTCATCTTCTACCAGGTCTTCTAACTGATCCAGAAGTTTTTCAATAAGTATATTGCGTACACTCTTTTTATGCTTTCTCAAAAAATCTATGGAGGTATTGTGTATCACTGAAAATAACCAGGTAGAGAACTTTGCCTGACTTTGGTAACTTTTCAATTTCAGGAATAGTTTGATGAGCACTTCCTGGCTCAGATCGGCTGCGGCGTCCTTGTCTTTAACATAACCCAAACACTTTTGGTAAATAAGCTCCTGGTAGCGGTCGATCAAGGTCGAAATCGCTTTTGAATCCCCGGTTTGCTTAAACTGATTTATCAGGTGTTCGTCACTCCGGCCGGATAGATTCTGCATAAAATCATAGTATTGGTGGAGTTTAAATAGTTCGGGAAATTAGAAAATTTGGGCAATCAAATAAAACAGGATCACAGTTTTATTTCCTACTGGTTAAAATTGCTACAAAGCGATCGGGATCATAAGGGAGTTCAAGGTTCATTTGAACTAATGCAACCAGGCCGGCAGTTGATGCCGGAAGTATGCTTAATCCTTCTTTTTTATTTAGTGCCCGACTCATTTCAAGCATTTTCGAATCACTGATATCAAATGCTGCTCCATTCGACTGATTTAAAGCATAAAGCGCCTCATCACCATCAAAACTATGCCAATTTATCAGGGGTTCATTGGTTGCAGTTTCCTTGATACTATCAGGTATCAGATCCGAACATTGACTGAGTCCTTTTTTAAACGAGTAAATTATTGGATTCTTCCGGGAAGAGGAGGCAGCAATCATCACAGGTATTCTGGAAGTTTTACCTCTTTTGTGAAGATTAGTGAATCCCCGGTAAACTCCCGCCAGTAACGTGCCGTTTGAAACCGGCACCGCCACTACCTTGGGGGCATCACGTAACTGGTCGTATATTTCATAAGCGATCTGCGCATAGGCCATTATTTGCAATGCTGTATTAGAACCGCCTGGATTGGCATCGTACCAGGAGTTAAGCACTGCCTGTTGGATGGAATGGTTAACACAATCTTCGTAATTTCCATCGAGAAAGATAACCTCTGCACCCATTTTAACCATTTCCAGTAATCGCGAGGTATGATACTTTTTCGGGATGTATATCACACATTTTAACCCCGCCAGTTGGGCGGCAAGTGCAGTGGATACTCCATAGTTTCCACAGGTGGCTACGGTGATGGTTTCGAATTCTCGTCGTAAAGCGTCCAAACATTGGGCGAATGCTATCCGGTCTTTATGGGTGCCGGTGGGGTTGCCGCCTTCAAATTTTAAGAAAAGTTGACGTAAACCGGTTTCCCTTTCGATATTGCGCGCTCGTGAGAGTGACGTGTCGCCTACCTCAATGCTTATTATGTCTTCGTAGGATTCTACCCTGTCGACCAAAGACAGGTTCGTATTTTTTGTTTGCCTGCTCAGTCCACCTGATTCGTCAGAGAGGCTGCTTAATATTCCGGCTTGATGAGCCGGTTTGGAAAATGGTTCTTTTACCACAAGTGGGTGTTGGATAAATCTGTTATACTGCGATACCGCATTATCAGGTTGAATAAAATATCAACAGAGTCAAGTTTCATTATTCCTGGTGGCTGTAACTATCTTCATCATAATTTTGGAAATCTGAGTAATAGCTATCCTCTGGTTCATCATCGTCGTCGTATCCTTGTTCTTCGTCAGAAGTTAGGTCCGCTTTCATTTCTTCTAAATGTACGTATTCGGTACCATAGTCGTCTTTCTTAATTCGAATGATCGGTTTTGAAGAAGGAAGTCTCAGTAGATAGAAAGTATCATCGGTTTCGAAGCTGATGGTAGGAACAGTTTTTCCATTAATATTTATAAAGGACATTGATTCCTGACTTAATCCATAGGGGTAACTACCAAGCACCTGCTTTTGAAGGTTTCCGTCCAATTTGTCAAAATCCCTGATAATGCGTTTTTTAGTTAGTGTGTTCATTTTAAAATTAATTTTAATCAATAGCAATAGTAAACCCCGTTCATCACCATGTAGGTGATGATCTTTTGCTTTGACGTAGAAGTTGTAAAAGGTCACACCTTATGCAAAAATTTTTTGTTTAAACCGCGTGGACAACCGCTTCTGGCCGATTTCCGTTAGGGAATTCATCAGGCTAGGAATTAAACCGATAAATTAATTACTTTGAGCCTGCTTTACCAGCCTGGTTTCAGTATTAAAGTTGTCTTCCCGGGTATTATGCAAGACGAAACAAGAATAGCGCAATCATCCGAAGCTAAACAGTCCGTTTGGTCTCAACTAAAAGCGGCTATTCAAGGAACGGATGCTGATTACACCAAAATCGATCTCAAAAAAGCAATATTTCTGCTGGCGGTCCCGATGATTTTGGAGTTGGTAATGGAGTCTACCTTCGCGGTGGTCGATATCTACTTTGTTGGTAAGCTGGGTTCCTCTGCAGTTGCCACAGTTGGACTCACCGAGACCTATTTGTTCCTGCTGTATTCCATTGCCATGGGGTTGTCCATGGCGGTTACCGCGATAATAGCACGCAGGGTAGGGGAGAATAAGAAGCAAGAGGCAGGAAATTCTGCAGTACAGTCAATCTTGCTGGCCCTGTTAATCGCGGTGCCGTTCACCATAGCAGGTATTTTCTTCTCAAAGGATCTTTTGGGCTTAATGGGTGGTGATCAATGGGCAATTGAACATGGGTTCAGATATACCCAGTGGATGTTGGGAAGTAATTTTATAATTGTACTGCTTTTCGTGATTAATGCGATATTCAGAGGTGCCGGAGATGCAGCCATTGCCATGCGGGTTTTATGGATAGCCAATGGCATTAATATTATTTTGGATCCCATGCTAATACTGGGCTGGGGACCAATACCTGCTATGGGTATTCAGGGTGCGGCCATAGCTACTACTATCGGTAGAAGTGTTGGCGTTGGCGTTCAACTATGGACCCTGGTGAAGGGGGGGAAACATATTCAGGCTAAACTTTCCCAGATCAAGGTTGACTTTGAGATCCTGATGAATATTGTACGAACTTCTCTGGGTGGGATAGGACAGATGATCGTAGCCATGACTTCATGGATATTCCTGATGCGAATCCTGGCGGATGTGGGCAGTGAAGCAGTGGCGGGATCAACCATAGCTTTGCGGATTATGTTGTTTACCCTGATGCCGGCCTGGGGATTATCTAACGCAGCGGCAACCCTGGTAGGTCAAAACCTTGGTGCAGGCCAGCCCGATCGTGCTGAGTCTTCAGTTTGGAAAATCGGCTTGTATAACATGATATTTTTAATTGCGGTGTCCGTGATCTACTATTTTTTCAACATCCAATTAATGAGCATTTTTACCGACAACCAAAATGTAATAAACATCGGAGCAGAGTGGCTGAGAATACTGTCTTATGCTTACTTTATTTACGGATGGTGGATGGTTTCTGTCCAGGCGTTTAACGGGTCGGGGGATACCCGCACTCCGACCAAGATCAACCTGGTGTTTTTCTGGCTGATCCAGATCCCCTTGTCCTACTGGCTGGCGATCACTTTAGATTGGCAGCACTCGGGTGTGTTTTGGGGTGTATTTTTCTCAGAAACGGCAGTGGGCCTGTTTACCTTGTGGTTGTTTAAGCAAGGCAAATGGAAGAAGGTAGAGGTATAAGGTTATTCTCTATTGAATATTGGTCCCTGCAATTAATTTCTAATGTTAAAAACCAGCCCATATAATTCTTTATGATTTGCTCTTAGTAAATTGGTATTGGTTTTGTAGGGCTTATTAACAAATTTCAAAATCTTCCAAGCATCCCGTTTATCATGAAAATGAATTTCTCCTGTTGGTCAGTGGTTAGCCTGCTGCTGGGAAGCTCGCTATCGCTTTGCTATGGTCAGTTACCAGAATTGGCCCCTGATAAAAAAGTTAAGATAGCGGAAATGGTTCGCAAGTATAAGGCAGATTCCAGAGGGCCTTATTTGGATCTTCGTTGGTTTTGCCGGGACGGATCCTTCAATCCCCCTGGTGAGCCTTGCCCGAAGGATATTGGCGGGGTTCAGCGAGCGCGGTATAAGCCTGAGGTAACCGCCCTTGCCAATTCCGACCATATTTTTCTTGGCCAAATCCTGTCCACCACTGATAAGGCAGCGTTTTGGGATCAATCATTCAACCACTCCAGGTTAAAGCAATACCAGCTCGAGAAATGGCTAAAAAGCGTTGATGATGGTTGGATTAGCCGTAAAGCACAATTTTACAGGGGCGCGGTACAAGCTGAGGACGAAGAGGCATGGGGGGTGGAATTTTTAAAATTTATATTGGCAAACGATCAAAACCTGTTGGCTGATTTTTACCTTTTAAGAGAAGCATCCAAGGATATACCACATCGGGGTGACGACAATACCGCGCAGTTGATGCGCAGCCAAAGCAAGGTCATTTCAGACTCCTTTCAGCCATTTATGAATTTGAGGGTTAAGATCCATGGTCAGCCGGAAGTTACGGACATTCAAAAAGTAAAACAGTTTAAAAAGGAATATGGGGCCCGGTTAACCCCGGCTTTGCAAGCTAAACTTGATGAATTGGCAGCCACCATGGAGTTGTTTTTTGATCCGGTGGATTTAGAGGTATTTTCACAACTAGCTCAATCAGTGACCGAAGTCCAATTAAAGCAAAGAATCCTGGACTTTGTGCAACAGAATAGCCAGTCCAGTGGGGTTGAAAAATTGCAGCATACCGCAGACCTTATGTGGCAGATCAGGGAGCAAATCACTTCCGAACCCGGTGCGAAGGGCCGTTTGGCCTTATTGGATATCTCCCTTCAACTTGAGAAGTTATTCTTACAGGAATCTGCAGCAATAAATTTGGCAATGGTACGAGATCTTTTGCAACTCCTTTCTGCTACCTGTAAAGCGGTCGCGGCCAGTGGTTTTGTTGAAATTTGGGAATGGCAGCAGCTGGAGCACAGGTTGACCAACTTACCCCACAAAGCAGCTACGATTACGGAGTTAAACCAAATCGTCACCTCAGCAAGGCGGTTAGTGGAGTGGGGTACTGGTATGGCCAAGGCTGTTTATGAACCAACGGTAAAGCACTTTGAGGGATTTGAACCTATGGCTCATGGTTTTATCGATGACCGCATCCGCGGATCAGTTGCTTTAATCCTGGGGAATTACGTCGGTGACTTAGGCAGCTTTCTAGCCGCCAGTTCCTCACTGTCCAATCAGGTACTGACCATAGGTAATCAAAGCCATATCCGGGGGCTGAACCCAGGTTATGCTCGAGGTATTTTGGTAGTGGTGCCCAATGCTACCGAAGACCTGGAAGTGGACCCTGGCAGTATCTACGTTTTTGACAGGCCTCCTGCAGATTTGAAACCGGTTGCAGGCATAGCTACGGTTTCCGAAGGGAATTTGGTTTCTCATGTGCAGCTACTGGCTCGAAATTTGGGCATTCCCAATGCAGTTATCTCCATATCCAATTTAAATGATCTACAACAGTTTCAGGGCCGTGAGGTATTTTATGCGGTATCAAACGCTGGAAACGTAATCCTCAAATTAGCGGAAGATATGACGGCTGAAGAGCAGGCTTTATTTGTAAAAAACCAGCGCAAGCAAGACAGGATCACAATTCCGGTGGATAAAATCCAACTGGAAACCCGGCAAATATTGAATCTCAGAGAAGTCAACGCTTCTTCTTCCGGGCTAATATGCGGCCCCAAAGCAGCGAATTTAGGGGAATTGAAAGCCATTTTCCCCGAAAATGTAGTAGAAGGTTTGGTGATACCATTCGGAATTTTCCTGGATCATATGAAACAGAATATACCCGGTGAAACCAGGACTTATTGGGATTACTTAAACACCATTTTTCAAAATGCCAGGGAAATGGAATCCGCCGGTAAAGACATGATCGCAATTGAATCCTACCAATTAAAATCCCTTGAAAACCTAAGATCTCTCATCAAACAGATGCCGCTAAAAGAGGCATTCAGAAAGGATATGGAGACCCAGTTCAAGGTCACTTTTGGTCAGGATCTGGGGAAGGTTGGAGTATTTCTGCGCAGTGATACCAATATGGAAGATTTAAAAGATTTTTCAGGGGCAGGGTTAAACTTAACATTGTTTAATGTTGTTAATCAAACAGAAATCCTGGAGGGGATTAAGAGCGTGTGGGCTTCTCCTTACACCGAACGCAGTTTTAAATGGCGGCAAAAGTACCTTACCAACCCTGAAAATGTGTACCCTTCAATACTTATTATACCCGGGGTAAACAATGATTATTCCGGAGTAATTATTACCAAAGGGGTAGTCTCCGGAGATAATAGTGAGACTACCGTGGCTTTTAGCAAGGGCGTAGGAGGAGCGGTGGAAGGGCAGGTTTCAGAAACATGGATCCTGCGTCCCGGTGGCCGCACAGCACTGTTGTCACCTTCCAGGGAATCGTTGTATACATCCCTGGCAGAGACCGGGGGGACCACCCGGAAATTCACCAGTTTCCATAAGTCGATTTTAGAGGAAAGAGACCTAAACTATATTGAGAACTTCAGGAACCAACTAATCAGTAACCTAAAAGCGAAAGGCGTTCAGGGACCTTACGATGTGGAACTTGGATTTAAAGACCAACAGTTGTGGCTGTTTCAGGTGCGCCCATTCGTAGAGAATAAACGCGCAGCCAGTTCCAAGTACTTAAACTCAATAACCCCCAGGATTGATGGAAATAAAAAAATTAACCTAAATACCACCATTTAGCATGCGACTGGTTTTAATAATTTTAGTGGTGTTAACAGGTTTTAATCAATCTGATGTCGAATTCTATCCAATAGATGGCTATGCATCAACCGGCATTCGAAGACTGGCCTACCTGGAGGATGTTAAAAGTGGGGCAATAAAAAATGTAACGCTGCTTCCCGGTGCATTGAAATCAATGTCCGAGATCAGGCTTAATCTAACAGGGGACAAAGGGGCGGAAATTAAAGGAATTCCGGAGACCGACCCGGAATTGCAAAAAGCAGTAAACGGATTGTTCTCAGGGCTGAACCCCAATTACTCCGTGGCCGTGCTTGACATCACAGAAAACAGGCAGCCGCGATATGCTGAGCGCAAAGGATCGGTGGGCTATCAGCCCGGAAGTGTGGCTAAAATAATCGTGGCCACCGCATTCTTTCATGAATTGAGTAATCTGTACCCGCATTCATTTACCAAACGACAGGAATTATTGAGAGGTAAAATAATCAAAGGAGGTCAATGGGCCATGGTGGATGAACACACGGTGCCGTTCTATAACCCGGAAACCAGAAAATTGATAAAAAGGACGGTCCAGCCAACTGATGAATTTTCGCTATATGAATGGTTGGATCACATGTTATCAGTCAGCAATAACGGCGCCGCCAGTGTAGTGTGGAGGGAAGCTATTTTAATGCGCGTATTTAAGCAAGACTACCCTGAGCTTACTTTTGAAGATTCCGAAGCTTATTTTAAGCAAACACCCAAAACTGCGTTAAGCGATCTGGCCATAGAAGTTGCCAATACGCCGCTACGGGACCTGGGGATTACTGAAGAGGAATGGCGGGTTGGCCGGTTATTTACCCGGGGCGCGGGTACCTACATTCCAGGTAAAGGTGGTAGCATTGGTACACCTGTGGGGTTGATGAAATATTTAATCGCCCTCGAAAAGGGGTTAGTAGTAGATGAAGCCTCAAGTCTGGAAATAAAAAGACTACTTTACATGACGGATCGCCGTATTCGATATGCATCCAGCCCTGCGTTGGCTACTGCCGCGGTATACTTCAAATCAGGAAGTCTTTATAAATGTACTCCGGAGGAAGGTTATCAATGTGGTAAATATTTGGGGAATGTAGATAACTTCATGAACTCAGTTGCCATTGTGGAGCATGCTGATAGCACCACTTATTTGGTCTGTTTGATGTCCAACGTCCGTAAAAAGAATTCTGCCAGTGATCATCATGCATTGGCATCCAGTATTGATCGGATTATCCGGCGCTAATTTTTTTTAAACTTTCCATTGTTTTAGTAGCCGACTCACGCACGTTTTTATTACTGCTATTTAAGCAACTTTCTACCAGCTCCTGGTATTTGATGTCCTGGATCTGCTGGATCAGGTACAACACTGCGATTTTGAGCTTATTGTCCGGGCGTTGTAAGAGAAGGGAAAAGCATTGAACGTCGGTTAAGGGGACGATATTCAATTGTTTGATCATTTCCTCAGTGGTGGGATCAAGTGTATAAGATTCCACTATAGGAAGCAGTTCTCTTTTAAGCTTTGGGTCCAGGATATTATCTAGAAATTCTATGGCATGCAGGCGTTCTTCTTTTTTACCGGCAACTAAAACGTCGTAAACCGGAGTAACATCGTCAGGTGGGTATTTCAACCCAAGAAAGTTAAATATTCGCTCCAGGGGCCTATCCAGCCTGGATTCCAGTAATTTTATCAGGGCATTTCTTGCCTCCCTCTCTGACTGATGCAGCTCTATATTGGTTTTATACTGGACCAGGATCTGCGAATGCAGCACCGACAAGGTGTTTTCGTATAATGCGCATTCGTCCAGAATACTTTCAATCAGTGCACGTTCATTAATTTTAGTTTTAGGATGTTGCTGCTTTATTCTTTTTAAAGAGGAGAGGGCTTCAATTTTTATGAGATGTTCGGTAGTACGGGCCAATAATAACAAAGCAGATATTGATGACGGAGTAGTAAACTCTTCCAGTAACCGGGGCACATACCGGGCTTGTTCTATGGTTAACACTTCCTTTTTAACCAATTCAAGCAACGCATCCACCACTGGTTCCCCATATTGAACCAATGACTGTAAAGCACAATCGCGCAGGTCCTTTCGATCGAGGGTAGATGCTATGTGTCGAATAAATCGAGGATCCAGTGTATGGGCGGCACTGATTAACGCAGTCTGAACCAGTTCCTGGTTGGAGGAATAAATATATTCCTTCAATAAATCGTAATGATCAGTTAATTTTCCATAGCCTATGGCCTGAATGACAGCGTTTACCCTTTGAATTTGATTCTCCGCTGGTTTTTCCTGGAATAGCTGGCTCCTGGCGATGTCCACCCGATGGCTTAGTTTGAATTTTTCCTTCAATCTATGATTATTTCTAAGCTCCTGGGCCAACCCGACCAGCGCGGCATTCCTAATTGAAGGTGAACTGTGATCGGTGTAGTGGTCAATATTTTTCAGCGTTTCGTGCAACTGGTGCTTAATAAGGTATTTAAAAGCGGAAGTGATCACCTGTTGATCGCTGTCGTAAAGCAGCTTGTTAACCTGGTCTGTGATTATTTCACTTTTCAGATAGTATAAATTTTCCAGGGCCAGGTGTCGAACCCTGGCAGACGGATGGTTAAGCAGGGTTTTAATCGAATGAAAGAAGCGCTCTTCAGGGGCTTCAATGGTCCTGTTTAACATATGAATAATCTGACTATTGCTTCCGTTGGAAAACACCCGATTTATGGAAGTTATGATAGAGCTGACAGGTACCGTCTTTTTTTCGGTCCTGGGGATTCGTCGAAGGTCTTCATTTTCCATGACCGTTTTAAACGCAGCAATATATTGATTCCTCAAACGATAGATAAAGAACAGCCAGACAACAATCAAAGCCATAATAATGAAACTCACCGCCCGTGGTGGGATGTCCAACGCATTTATAAAGAAAATCAAAATCAGACCGGCTATTCCAGTTGCAATACTGTCAATAACCACGTCGATAAATGTTTTAGTTTTCTTTTTTATTTCCAGGGGTACCGGGATTGACAACAGTTCAGTTGCGGATTTATTAACAGATTGTTTTAAACTGCCGTCAACGATTTTAATTAATACCACCACCCACAGTTCCGGAATAATCAGTAATAAGGCAGATCCCAGTAAAATTCCAGTAGGAAGCCACAATAGCGAAGAGCCCACACCAAAGGCTCCTACAATTCTCTTGGTCAGGAATAGCTGTATCAATAAAGACACGATACTGAGAGACGATAGCCAGAAACCGAAAAAGGAAGTCAACTCATCCTGATCACTAATTAGTCGCGAGGCATAGTCACTGTATTGATAGTCCACCAGCTTTGCAACTATTACACTAAAGCCTACTACAATTGCAATATGCGTCAACAGCGGTGATTTCCTGATTAACTGATATGAGGTCTTAGATTCCCGCACCTGGCGAGCAGATCGTTGATAGGTATTTAGTGGACCGATATCTTTTTTCCAGGTTTTACGAATCAAATAAATAGCTGGGGTCAATACCGCCGCAGCCAGGAACAAAAAATTCTCGGTGTCGAAGTAATTGGCTAAGAGCGAGGTCAGATAACCACCAAAAATAGCTCCAGCAATGGCACCAGCTCCAATAAAACCAAATACCCTTTTAGCCTCTCTGATATTATAGGTTAAATTGGCCAGGATCCAGAATTGTGAGGCGGTTAACAAGCCGAAAATAGCCACCCAAACATACATGATATAGTAGACTACCATGCCCACTGCCAATGTCTTAAGCAGCAAACCAAATACAATTAGTGACAGGATGGACATGACAATGGTTTGCTCTATCACCTTGTTTAAGTCATTGCTTTCCAGGAGTTTATTATAAAGAATCGAGCCAGATACTGCGAAAATAGCGGTCAATACATAACCTAGAGGTAAGGCATCAGAGGTTAGCTCATTCAGGAAAAGAGAGGTAATGGTGGGCTTAACAATCAACAGCACCGTCAGCAGAATGAAAATAGTGCCCTGAAGGCGGAGGGTTTTATCAATCTCCTCTTCCCGTAAGCCAAATAAATTTATTAACGTATTTCTAAAGGCAGCCAAAGGCATGGTACTACTATCGATTAATAGCCCGCTCTACGGGTATTACCAGGTTACGCATAATCTGCTCTCCCGATTCATCCTCCACTAGCGCCACCAGGATGTATCTTCTTTCCTTACCCCATACCAGTACCGAATCAGAGTGAAAGCTTTTCCAGGAACCCGACTTTCTAAAAACCCTTGCTACCGGGGCGATTTGGTCCAGTGTGTTGACGAATTTATGATGCAGTTCAGGGGATTCAAGAATATCCAGCATTTGTTTTGACCTTTCTCGCGAGACCAGTCTTCCATTCACCAGCATATAGTAAAAACGACACACCTGATAGGCGGTGGCAGCGTGACTGAGGTTTTTCAGGGGCTCTCGATTGGTGGCTCCTCCGGACGCATATCTTTTCCCTACCCATAAGCCGCCTCCCTGGTCCTCCTGATAAAGGTGATATTGCTCATCTGTAAGGACCTGTTCAATTTTTTCATAGCCAAGTAAATCGATCATTCGGGTGGTCGCCTGATTATTAGATTTACTGATCATCAATCGCATGTCTTTCTGTATTTCAGGAGTGCTTTTCAGTTCTCCTTTGTCGATGGCATCCATAGCGGCAAACAGTACTGCAATTTTAGGAAGGCTCGCCGCATACATCATTTCATTACTATTGATTCCGGCAAATTTTGGCTTCTGTACATCTCTTAAATCAACCACGGCAACCGCTAATTTTTTCCGGGTCGCCAAACTTTTCCATTTTTTGTTCTTATTGATCTCCTCCTGCAGGGCTTTCTGGAGTTCGACATCATGCTGCTGGGCTAGCGGGTTAAACTCTTCATCCGTTAATCTCAGAGGTAATTCAGGGGATCTTTTTTGAGTAGTTTCTGACTCTGAGGCCTGGGCGATCACATGGCAATTAACTGCAATTGTTAATAAGAACAACCCGGCTAAAAAACATATTCTTCTCACTTTAACTTAAGTTTGAATCCACTGTAATAGTAATTATTTTTTTAAATGAAAGATGATTTGGTAGTAACTATTTGTTTGATCAGCTGATGTATGTAGTGACCGACTCAAACAACTCCGTCTAACCATAAAGTCAGCGTTGAAATAAATGATCCATGTCTTACGAAGGGATTGTAGTAGTAGTCATTCTGGTTTTAGCCATGGTGATGTTTGTAACGGAAATTCTACCGGTTGACCTGGTCGCGGTCATTATAATCGTAGCGCTGGTGATCACCGGGGTGCTTACACCGGAAGAAAGCGTGCAGGGGTTTAGTAATGTAGCCACAGTGACGGTGGCGGCCATGTTCATTTTGAGTTCTGCATTGCTCAAAACCGGCTTTGTAAATAACCTGGTACCGAGAATGGCGGTATTTTTCCGTTTCAATCCAAAGTTCGGCATGGGAATTATGATGACGTTGGTGGCGTTAATGTCCGGCTTTATTAACAACACCCCTATCGTGGCCATCTTTATACCACTGGTGATCAGAGCCAGTGCCAAAGCCAGAGTAAACGCCATTAAATTCTTGATTCCACTGTCATACGCCTCAATGTTTGGCGGAGTGTGCACGCTAATCGGAACCTCTACCAATGTATTGGTAAGTGGAATGGCGGCACAAAGTGGGGTTGAACCACTGAAAATGTTTCAGATGACTCCACTGGGGTTGATCTTTCTGGTTACCGGATTATTTTATATGATAACGGTTGGCGAGAAGTTATTACCGGTAAGAAACTATAAAGCCAATTTCACGGATCGCTTTAATATGCGCACCTATCTGGCAGAAATTGTAATCCTTCCGGGATCGCTGTTCGCGGACAAAACCATTAAGGAGTCGGCGCTAATAGAACAGCTTGATATTACTATTATTTCTATTCAAAGGAACAATCAGTTTCTGGAAATGCCCTCTGATAATCTGGTGATCCGGGCCAATGATGTGGTGAGAATCCATTGCGACACCGAGAAGATAAAAGAATTGAAAGAAGAGATCGGTATTAAATTGACCAGCGATGATGATCTGGACGATCGGGACATACTGGGAGTACAGACCTCACTGGCTGAAATTCTGGTTGGCAGGAGCCCTCATCTTAAAGGTAAAACCCTCCAGGAAATTGGATTTAAGAATAGCTTTGGTGCAGTGGTATTGGCCATTAAACACCGGGGAGAGATACTGCATGAAAAACTCAGGAAGATTAAACTCAGGACCGGTGATATCTTATTGGTGGAAGTAAACAAGGAGCGTCTGGAGGATTTTAAGAAGATGGAGGCCACAGACCAGCTGCCCTTCAGTCTACTGACGGAGATCGGACTTCCGGCCATCAATAAACACAAAATTATTGGGGTGGTTTCGGTAATTGCAGGTGTGGTGCTGCTGGCCTCTCTGGAAATTCTTCCTATTATGATCGCATCAATTATCGGAGTGGTAGTACTGGTAATTACCCGGTGTATTTCCCTGGAAGAATCTTATGAAGCGGTGGAGTGGAAGGTTATTTTTCTCTTAGCAGGGGCTATCAGCCTTGGTATTGCCATGGAAAAAAGCGGGGTGGCTCTGATTATTTCCCAAATTATTGTTAATACGTTTGACCCCTGGGGCCCTGTGGCCATCATATCCGCCTTATACCTCACTACAAGTTTGCTGACCGAGTTTATGTCAAACAATGCTTCTGCGGCGCTTTTAGTGCCGGTGGCGCTGTCTATCGCTGAGTCCATGGGGCTGAGCCCGATACCCTTTTTAATGACTATAGCCTTTGCCGCTTCTACCAGCTTTATGACTCCCATAGGTTATCAAACCAATACCATGGTATATTCTGCAGGACAGTATCGTTTTGTGGACTTTG
>BQJT01000115.1 GCA_021604845.1 Cyclobacteriaceae bacterium | reverse complement strand
ATTAAAAAATTGTAGGTGTAATCCGTATCCTGGGGAAGTTCAACACCGTCTGAGCCACTGGGGTCGAATGGTTCAAAAAGATAGGTGTATTGCCTGCGCAACCGCATTCTGAATCTGCCAGTATTTCGGAAGTCAATTTTGTAGAGCAGATTCAGATCCCAATCGGTTACTCCAATGCTGGTTTTAACCACATCAAAATCGAAACCTGGGGCATGCGATTGCATGCTGCCTTTTGAAGGATAAAAATTATGGTAGATGGTTCCACGAACCTGGTTAAAACCCGTTCTTCTGACAAATCCTACTTCCGGATTAAAATTGGCTCCGATGGACCGAAAGTCCGACCTTATTTCCCAACGGTAGGTTTGATAGTTGGCGGCGAAGCCCATCGAATAGGTAGAGTCGAGCCCCTGCTGATCAAAGGAACGATGATAGTAACCTTTTCCATTCCACTTATTATCGGGAGTTGCAAGATTAAGGTCCAGCCCAAACGTACGGTTCCAAACTGCAGGACTCATTTTAAATTCTCCGCCAATGGAGTCCTGGAAAGCCTGCTTATTTACCATGATAGCCGATATATTGGAGCTTTGGCCAAGCCTTCTTTGTACCGAAGCAACCGTGTAATTGGTAGATGGCAGTGAAATATCTTTTTCTTCCGATGCCTGAATGGACATTAACCCTACTCGCCATTTGTTATTTATGTTGCCACTCATTCTGGCTCCAAAGTACAACTCGTTCATAATGTTGGTGCCAGTGCTTTCATCCCTGCTAACTCCAATCCTTCTGGAAAAAAAAGGCTGTGCTTCGGGCGTTCCAAATGATGCGAATAGATCGGCGTTTTCCAGGAAAAACTGGCGTTGCTCAGGAAAGAAAATCTCAAATCTGTCCAGATTGGTGACCTGACGGTCGGTCTCCACCTGTGAGAAATCCGGATTTACTGTAAGATCCAGGTTTAAGGCAGAACTCAAAGCAATTTTAGCGTCTCCTCCAACAGTCAATTTGGATTTGGTGCTGGTATTCTCTTCGAAATCCTTAGAGCTTTTGAAAGCGGTGTAGGGTATCAAAGAAATATTCTTACCTGGGTTGCCGGGGGATTGCTCCCACTTCACCTCCTTGTTGAATGATAAATTGGTCATATTAAAGTTTCGAGGTATGGGAGACCAGGTTGACCGTTCCGCGTATTCACTGTCAATGCGATAAAAGTTAACATACCAGGAGTCCATATTGTCCTTAAATCTCAGTGTCTTTAATGGAATAGCAATTTCAGCGATCCAGTAATCATCGTATAACCTGGCTTCCGAGTACCACTTATTGTCCCAGGTTAGCGAAAAAGATGAAGTACCATTATTGTTACTTTGTCCGCGTGTCTGATTGCCACCGTTGGAAATGAGTCCTTCCCTCTGCACTCCAAATGGATTAACTCCAAAAACGAATGCATTGGTTTTGTCTTTGTAGGTGTCGAGTACTACGGTAAATCCGTCATAAGCCCGACCCCGGTAGTCCCTTCTGAGAGAAGGGGTAATATATTCTCGAGGTCCCTGGTTGTGCATGATAGCCAGGAAGTAGACAAACTGGTCATCATATGCCATTCGCACTTCGGTCGAGGCGACTGCTTCTGAACTGTCATAGGGAAAGTATTGATTAAATCGGTCTGCGACATCGGCTTCCTTCCAGGCAGCCTCATCCATAATCCCATCAATGACTATCGGTGTAGAAACCCTTTTGATGAACAGGTCCTGTCCGTATGTAAACTGTAAAATGGTGGTGAAGATTCCACAGAGAACAAAACGGAAAAGGCTGGGCTTCATGAAATGACTTCAATTTGCTGTTCTCTATATTATAAAGAAATCATTGCCGGAAGAAGAACAACCTTCTGGCAATGATTTTAACAAAATCCAACCATAAACTATTTCTTTTTAACCTAGATAGCAAATTTTAAGCAGTGGTATGCTCATGATCTGATACTAGGTTCCGGTTGACTCATTCAACTCGATGTTGCAGGTTATATCCACTTCCTGACTCACCACCAGACCACCTGTTTCCAGGGCCCGGTCGAATTTTATTCCATAGTCAAATCGGTCTAGAGTACCGGTTATCTTCAGTCAATCAGTCAATCAGTCAATCAGTCAATCAATCAATCAGTCAATCAGTCAATCAGTCATTCAATCAATCAGTCATTCAATCAATCAGTCAATCAGTCATTCAATCCGACATCAGCCTAATTTCCCTTGAAAGAAATCAATGGTCCGACTCCAGGCCAATTCTGCGGCTTCCTTATCATACCTTGCAGTAGTATCGTTGTGAAAACCGTGATTTGCATTCGGATACATAAAAGACTGATACTCTTTATTATTTTTCTTTAATGCTTCTTCATAGGCAGGCCATCCCTCATTTACCCGCTTATCTAACTCCCCAAAATGCAACATTAAAGGTGCATTGATCTGTGGAACCATATCTGTTGGTGGTTGACCACCGTAGAACGGAACCGCCGCTGCCAGGTCGGCCACGTTTACCGCCATCATATTTGATATCCAACCTCCAAAGCAAAACCCCACTACCCCAACTTTTCCCGAGCACTCAGAGTGCGATTTCAGGTATTCAAATGCGGCAATAAAATCTTCGAGCATTTCGTCACGGTCACGTTGTTGCTGTAAGGCACGACCATCGTCATCATTCCCCGGATACCCACCCAGGGGTGTAAGCGCATCAGGGGCGATGGAGATAAAGCCTGCCATGGCAGCCCGCCGGCCCACGTCGGCGATGTGAGGATTTAGTCCTCTGTTTTCATGAACCACCACAATACCGCCTAGTTTTCCATTAGTCTCTGCTGGTCTGGAAAGCTGGGCTTTAATATTGCCTCCTCCTTTGGAGGAATCGTAATTAATAGATTCCGTGTTTAGTCTGGGGTCTTCTGGAAATATCTGGATTTTCTCCTTGTAGTTTGGCATTACAAAACTAAGTAACGATGCCACAGTAACCCCACCAATGGCGTGTGCAGATACACTGTCTAAGAATCTCCTTCTGTCAATCCGGTTGTGCGCGTAATCATCGTACAGGTCAAATACTTCCTGACTAATGTCTTCTTTGCGTAACTTTTTCATGGACTTTTTTTGGAAACTAGGCTAACAATTTGAAGAGAATTGGTAAAGAATCTGAAGGAATTTTGAAGTTTTGGTTCTGCGCCAGAAGTAGTGGGGATTACAGTGATTTATTCGCTAATATTGAACAGATGGCTTATCAGAAAAATAAAAAATTAGCGCCCTTCCGGTACCTTATTTATGCGGGTCTGGTGCTTTGTTCTCTCCTAAACTATGCACAAGCACAGGGATTGGAGATTTCCGGTACTATTGTAGAAACGCAAAGCAACCAACCGGTTGAGTTTGCTACAGTAGTGGTCAAAAGCAGCGTCACAAACGATATTTTAACCGGAACTACCTCAGATATAGGAGGAATATTTCTACTCCGTACAGATTCTTCCAAAGTTTTTGTGGAGATAAGTTTTATCGGATTTAGCACCCAAACTATTAGGGATCTGAGGATCAGCAATGGAAAAGCAAACCTGGGTGTTATCAGGCTGGAACCGGACGACCAACTGCTGGATGAAATAACCGTGGAGGGGGAAAAATCCACCATGGAATTTGAACTGGACAAAAAGGTATTTAACGTAGGTAAGGATATAACCAGTACAGGCATGAGTGCTTTGGAAGTACTAAATAATGTCCCTTCGGTGACGGTAAGTATTGAAGGAGATATCCGTCTGCGGGGAAGTTCCGGGGTACAGGTGCTCATCGATGGAAAGCCGTCTATCCTGGCTGATGGACAGACCAATGCGCTGGGTACCATAACAGCGGATATGATTGAAAAAATCGAAGTAATCACTAATCCGTCGGCTAAGTATGATGCGGAGGGTACCTCCGGGATACTGAATATTGTGCTAAAAAAAGAGGAAAAGAAAGGATTGAACGGGTCACTTTCAGTAAATACAGGGGAACCGGACAATCATAGTGTTGGGATCAGCCTAAATAGAAGAACCGAAAAGTTTAACCTCTTTGCACAGTTGGGAGCTGGTTATCGGTCCCTGCCCAGGGATTCAGAAAGTATCAACCGGGATAAGATAAATGATAACACTGTGACCAGCGATGGGACTTCTTACCGGAACGAAACCTTTTACAATATTATTTTGGGGACTGACTATCATATAAACCGGTACAATGTGCTAACCTTATCAGGAAATTTCGCCTATGAAATTGAAGAGCAGCCTTCGTTATTTAACTTTAGTTATCAGGAACAGTCAAATCCTCCGCAGTCGGAATGGACCAGGAGCGAAGTAACAGAAGCAACCAATCCCAAATGGCAATTTGACCTCAACTATAGTAAGGAGTTCAAAGATGATGAAGAACATATCTTGTTGATAAGTCTGCTGGGTAGGTTTTTCGGAAAGGACCAATCTTCAGTGTTTACCAATACACCCATTTTTGGTGATGTGTTTTTCGATGACCAGCAAACCGAGACTAAGTTTCAGCAAGCGGATTACACCCTGAAGTTGGATTACACTGACCCAATTACTGAGAAAGTAACCATCGAAGCAGGCACCCAATATGTAATCAACGATGTGGGAAATGACTATGAGGTACGAAATCTGGAAGATGGGCAATGGGTTACGGTTGAAGATCTCACCAATAACTTTGAATATGACCAGAAGGTGTTGGGGATATACGGAACTGGCTCCTATGAGGGTAAGACCTGGGGAGCCAAACTTGGACTAAGGATGGAGGCAACCGATCTTAATACCTTATTAAAAAATACTAATGAAGAGAATGAACAAAACTATCTAAATCTGTTCCCTACCCTGCATACATCTTACAAGCTTACCCAAATATTTTCCTTGCAGGCTGGATACTCCCGCAGGATCTACCGGCCCAGGTTATGGGACTTGAACCCGTTCTTTAACATTAGAAATAACTTTAATATACGCAAAGGAAACCCCAACCTTCAGCCTGAATATACCGATTCATATGAGGTTACCGGTATACTAAATCTGGAGAACGCCTCGGTTAACGGAAGCCTTTATCATCGATATACCACAGATGTTATCGAACGAATTTCCTTCGTGGAAAACAATGTGAATACCACCATTCCCATGAATATCGGTACCAGTAAAATGACGGGAATTGAGCTCAATATTAAGTATGAGCCCATAAAATGGTTGACGCTATCAGGTGATTTCAATTATGGCATATTTACCAGGGAGGGGGATTTAGAGGGACAGTCCTTTGATTTTGACGGAGACCAGTGGACTTCCAGAATAAATGCCAAAATAAACCTGCCAGCCCAAATTGACCTTGAGCTAACCGGAAACTTTGAGTCCGGATATCAAACTGTACAGCAACAATTATCTCGTAATGACTATGCGGATGTGGGAATACGGAAAAAGATCATTGGCGGTAAAGGGGTTATTAATCTGTCGGTACGTGACGTGTTTGCCTCCAGAGTTGCCCGGGGGGTAATTGATGAACCGGAATATTATCTATACACTCGAGATACCCGAGGGCGGTTCTTTACCCTTGGATTCAGTTACGGTTTTGGAAAAGGTGAAGCCATGACTTACTCCGGGTCCAGGCGGTTTTAGCTAGTATTGGTTGACATAAACCTAAACTTTATTCAAAGCCGATAAATTTGAAATTGTCTTTACAACATTCATGGCAGGATACCGTAATCAACATTAAGATGCATAAAAGTTTACCCGTTTTCTGTTGTATTGCCCTGTTGTTTACTTGTAACGTGATTATATCACCAGCGGTCCGGGTAGTCAAATTTGATGCTTTAGAACACCTGATGACCCGTAATACAGAAAAAATTGAGGTGATAAATTTCTGGGCTACCTGGTGCAAGCCCTGCATCAAAGAACTCCCTTATTTTCAAGATTTACAGAACCAGATGGCGGACCGGGTAAACATAACGCTAATTTCGCTGGACTTTGTGGATGTCCTCAACGAAAGAGTAATCCCATTTGTGGAAAGAAGGCAACTCACCCCGGAGGTACTGTTACTGGATGAAATCGATTACAACAGCTGGATAGATAAAGTGGACCCTTCCTGGTCCGGTGCTATTCCGGCAACCCTGATTATTAATCATCAAACCGGTGAAAGGAAATTTCATGAAGGAGAATTAAAGCAGGGAGACATACAGAATATGGTAAAAGAACTGTCTAACTAACTACTACAATCATGATACATTTGAATGCAATACTTGTTTTAATAACCATATCGCTTGGGATTGGTGACGGTCTAAAAGTTGGAGACCAGGCTATGGATTTTAATCTCACAAACGTAGATGGGAATATGGTTTCATTGGCTGGCAATCAAGATGCAAACGGGTATATTCTTATTTTCACCTGTAACACCTGCCCATATTCGGTGGCATATGAAGACAGGATTATCGCATTACATGAAAAGTATGCTCCTAAAGGATATCCGGTGGTAGCGGTTCAACCCAACGATGCGAAGAGATCACCTGGGGATTCATTCGAACGAATGCAAAAGCGAGCCAAAGAGAAAGGATTCACTTTTCCTTACCTGATGGATGAGACCCAGGAAGTTACCAGGACCTACGGCGCTACCAATACCCCTCATGTGTTTGTATTGGATCGAAAATCCAATGACAAGTTTATCATTGAATACATTGGGGCAATTGATAATAACAGCCGAAATGCCGCTGCCGCAGACAAACGTTATGTAGAAACAGCGATAGATAATTTAATTCAGGGAAACTCCATTGAGACCACCAAAACTAAGGCTATTGGCTGCACTATCAAATGGGCATCTTAGGAGTTTTTAGTGTTGAATTTTTAGTTTTAAGTTAATCCAACCACTTTATACCCAACTAAAAATTTAGAACTCAACACCAAAAACTGATTCACTGCGGACGCTTTGTCGCCGCCTGTTGAATCAATTATGTTAGTTTTTGAATCAAACGAAGTAGAAATACAGTTTGCTGCTGGCTACATTGTATTAAAAATTAAACACTAACATGGAAACCACCACCACAAAGCAACCGCAGTTGCAAGACCTCACTCAGATATTTCAGCATTGCGCTGAACGCGCTGCTACTTACGACCGTGAAAATCGGTTTTTTCAGGAAGATTTCGATGAATTGAAAGCCGCTGGTTATCTGCTAATGGCCGTACCTGAAGAATTCGGAGGTTATGGAATGAATTTGGCTCAGGTCAGTGAGAAAACCCGTGAGCTGGCATATCATGCAGCCCCTACCGCACTCGCCCTGAACATGCATGTTTACTGGACCGGTCTGGTGGCTGATCTATACCGTCAGGGAGATACATCTTTACAGTGGGTACTTGAAGAAGCCGGTAACGGGGCAGTTTTCGCTGCCGGCCACGCTGAAAGCGGAAATGATCATCCGGCTCTTTATTCTACCACCAAAGCAGAAAAAGTGGATGGAGGTTATGTATTTACCGGCCGTAAATCATTTGGTAGCTTAACCCCTGTTTGGACCTACCTTGGACTGCATGGTCAGGATAATAGTGACCCGGACAACCCCACAGTGGTACATGCATTTATGCCACGTGATTCCCAAAACTACCAGATCAAGCAAACCTGGGATAATGTACTGGGAATGCGCGCTACCCGCAGTGATGACACTATTTTGAACGGCGTCTTTATACCCGATAAATATATTGCCAGGGTAGTTCCCACAGGGTTTGCCGGGATCGATGGCTTTGTCCTGGGGATCTTTGCCTGGGCTTTGATCAATTTTGGTAATGTGTACTTTGGCCAGGCAAAAAGGGTATTTGAGATGGTAACTGAAAACCTGCATAAGAAAAAATCCATCGCCCTGAACAGCCCATCGATGGCTCATCATGGCGGTGTACAGCACGACGTGGCTGAAATGGTACTTGCTTTGGAAGCTATCGGTCCCATTTTAGACACCATCGCCAGGGATTGGGTAGAAGGAAAGGATTATGGCCCTGCCTGGGGGGTGAAACTGGTGGCTGCCAAATGCAACGCAGTTGAGAGGGCCTGGGATATAGTGGATAAGGCCATGGATATCAGTGGTGGGTTTGGCATATTTCCTGCTTCCGGATTGGAAAGGATGTTTAGAGATGCCCGTCTGGGAAGATTCCATCCCGCTAACGGATATCTGACCAGAGAAGTACTGGCAAAGGGAATGTTGGGATTAGACCTGGATAAGCGCCCATCTTAAAGAGTTTTAATCTCATATCTGAAGATACCTTTTGGATTTATCTAGATCTGGAGCTCCAATCCCTGGGAAAGAAGGCGAGATGGCTCATATATATGATCTGGAGCTAAAAAAATATATGGGGTCAAGTATCTGAAAAGTTCAGCAAACGAGCAGGGGGCGCTTTATTACTTAATGCACCTATAAGGAAGCCTGTCATGCAGTACATGAGGAGGCCCATAATTAACCTGGCCAAAGAAAATAAACTAGTGTTAGCATGGGCTTGTTTTGCTTTTTCAGGATTATTAGTAGAATTATTTCCACTCAGTAGTGAAATCCAATCCTTTAAAACCAGCGATAAAAGGTAACCCCTCTTGTAATAATACAATAAATATTATCCCAAATTTCTGGTAATTGTAGGATTTTGGGCATGTTAATTTGCATATTCCGGGTTATTCACCAGATAAGAAACCAAATTCCAACAACTTACATTGGTGCCTTCGAACGCCCCTTCATGTATAATGCCCACTGAATATTCCGACAATGACGGCGGATTGTACCAAATATAGTGGATTTGACAGTATGTGGATTGTGAAGGCTATTTGAGTTATAATGGTGTATTAAAATTAATATTATCCATAAATATTACATGCTAAATTAGCGCAAAATAAGAATGTATATCCTGATAATTGGTGATTATGACTTCTTTTAGGTCAGGTATATTTAATATCTGTTATGAATATTACATTAGGAGCAAGGTCAGTAGCTGAGTAATAAAATGGATAAATAAGCGTCATAACTTAGTAATTTGGTTAAAATATCACACAAGGGACATAGTGGTCATTTTAGATATTGCGGACTGACAGCTTTTTAGCAATTTAGCAGTCGATTGTTCGCAATCAGAGATCTCCAACCAATAAGGTACTTCAGATTTGTGAGATCATCTGAAGTACCTTAGAAAGAACCACCCGGGTAGCCGGGTGATCTTCAACAGCTCGTAACCGGTCAACGGTTACACCCCTTTTCGAGATATAACCCTTCTGGTAGATTACTGTCCAGCCACATTTGTGGAAGGACAGGCCTGTAGCTGGACACTATAGGTATTGTTGGTCCAACATTGACTTAATGGATTCTTTCTTTTCCATCGCCTATATGAGGCAATGGCAGGGTATGGAATACCTGGGTCTAGACGTCTGTTAATATTTTTCTTAAATCATTTTTTTCAACTAGCGTGGCTTATGCCGGAAGGATTGGTCATCGCAAAAAGTATGTCGTCATGAAAAAGTCAATAATAACTGCATTAGGAATATTTATGTTGAGCTTGAGTGCTCAATCACAAGAAAAAATTAGTAGTGAGTTAACCTGGTCTCCGTGGAAGCCGGGCAACCGATCTGCTGGAATTTATTTCAAACCTAGAACGGCAGCTGCTGTTTATGGTCTAACCAAAGTGGCTGACGGTAAGAGTTTTGCCGAAGTTGATGAACTCAGTAATATGGGTCAGTATCTTGAAACAAAACCTGGGGAGCATTATACAGTAAAATATGCTATTGCTCACCGAAAGTCAGCAGGCGATAAAGTTCTTCGAGTCGCGGTAAATGGAGAACTTGCGAACGAGATCTTTATAGATAATAATACAGCGCCAGGGTCTTTCAGCTATCAGACTTTCCAGTTCAAGGCAGTTGATGCTAAAACTTTTGTAGGGTTTTACCTGATAAGTTTAAGTGGAGATCCTAATAAAGGTGTGTTAATTGATGATGTATCAATCACCGCTGCCCATGGTACCGAAAATCTGATTAAGAATGGCAGCTTCGAAGCCGGTTTAAAAATTATTAATAGAACCGCTCGAAGTGCAAAAGGAACCAAGGATGTAGTAGCAAGTCATATTTCAATGCTTGAGGATCAACCTGAATCATTTGATGCTGTTACTAACTTTAAAATTGGACAATATTACTATCATCATAGTAATGTACCTGCGCGCTCCCTGGTTCATTTTGAATTGGCCAAAGCTGGCAATTTTCAACACCTGGACCTGGACTTCTATTTAGGACGTGCCTATCATCTGAATCACAAATTTAGCAACGCTGTTGCTCACTATCATAAGTACAGTGGTATGCTGCGGAATTCAAAAACCGCTGAAGCCTCTAAGAAGAGCACTGAAGTGCGAAGTCATATGGAAGACTGTATGACAGGATCAGCCTTGCTGCCGGATTCATTGGAATTAGAGATCAGCAATCTTGGCAGGTTGATAAATTCACAGTATCAGGATTATATTCCACTGGTTTCAGCTGATGAATCAACATTGATCTTTACTTCCAGAAGAAGTAACAGTACCGGAAGGGAAGTTGCAACTGATGGTAGTTTTTATGAAGATATCTTTATGGCTAACAAGAATGCGAATGGCACCTGGAGTAAACCCACACAGATTGCTGAGTTGAACTCCGAGCTGCACGATGCAGGAATTGGACTATCAAATGATGGTAAGAAACTGTTTATTTACAGCGAAGAAAATGGCGGAGACATCCTGATGAGCTCCCGTAAATCCAAGGGCTGGACTAAGCCTCAGGCGTTACAGGGCGAAGTAAACTCCAAGTACTGGGAGGGAAGTGCCAGTATTTCCAAAGATGGTGAATATCTGTATTTCGCCAGTAATCGTCCCGGAGGTTATGGTGGTATTGATCTATACCGTTCACAGAAACAACCTAATGGTATATGGGGTAAAGTGGTGAACCTGGGGCCGGTAGTAAATACTCCAGAAGATGAAGATGCTCCACAGATACATACGGACGATGTAACCTTGTTCTTTAGCTCTAAAGGTCATCAGGGAATGGGTGGTTATGATATCTATTCCACCACCCAGGATCAACTGACAGAGGCATGGAGTAACCCAAAGAATGTGGGGTATCCGATCAATACGGCACAGGATGATATTCATTTTTCATTGAATGCAGAAGGAAGCCGCGCCTATTTCAATTCTTCACATTTAACGGCAGATGGTCAGAATGATATTTTTATGATGGAACGGCCTGAAACTTCAGCTTCCAGGTTTGTACTTAAAGGAAAAGTTGTTCAAAAGGAAGAAGACCGATCCTTCACGGCCAAGGTGATTTTGACCAACAAAAAGACCAGCGAGGTGCAAGCTACTACTACCACCGACCTGATTAATGGTACTTATGCCTTTAACATGGCCTTTAATACGGATTACCATCTGTCTATTGAATCGCAGGATCAGATTTTCAATACCAGAGAAATCAATATAGAGGACCAGGCAGATCTTTTTCAGTATGTGATGAACTTTGTAGTTGACAATGATAAAATGTATATCATAGAGCAACAGAATATTTCACAAATTACCATGAACGAGAAAAATTCATATGTGGTATTGGCTGAAAGTCGATAACTTATCCCATAAGAGATATAAATCTTATAACCGCTTTTCGAGATAAAATTATCGCTTAAACGGTCGATCCGCTAAAAACCAGGCCTTGCAATTCCCGATTTTTCCGGGAAAATTGCAGGGCCTGTTTTTTTGACCTTAGATCTAAGGCCTTAGATAAATCTATATAACTGTTTTTCCCCGATATCGTTAAACAATGCATCTAGTAACTGCACGATAATCTAAAAATCAAAATGATCTATGGAGTCTACCATTGTCAATGACATTGATATTTTTCAACGATACCAACAAATAAGAAAGCAAACCGAAGTAATTTGTGAGCCCCTGAACCCAGAGGATTACGTGGTGCAGCCTGTTGAACAGGTTAGCCCTCCAAAGTGGCACCTGGCGCACACTACCTGGTTTTTTGAAACTTTCCTTCTGAACAACTACAAACCCGGTTACCAAGTCTTCCATGCGGATTACAATTATTTATTCAACAGCTATTACGAGTCAATAGGGAAACGGGCGTTACGTACCGACCGGGGTAATATTACCAGGCCCGGGGTTGAAGAGGTCAAGGAATACCGCCGGTATGTAGACGAGCATCTGCTTAACTTTCTATCAGAGTCATCATTGAGTGCAGAATGCTACAAAGTATTAGAGATTGGAATTCATCATGAACAGCAGCATCAGGAATTATTAGTGACTGATATCAAATACATACTTGGTCACAACCCTGTTTTCCCCGCCTACTTCGATAAGCAACCTGAGTTATCCGGTAATCCCCTTCCATTAGAATTTCTGGAGGTTCCTGAAGGAATTTATCGAGTTGGACACCAGGGCACCGGGTTTTGTTTTGATAACGAATTATCCTGTCATCAGATTTATCTTGATGCTTTCAGGGTTATGAACAGGTTAATAACAAATTCGGAATTTCAGGAGTTTATCTCAGCTGGTGGTTATCAGAAGTTTCAATACTGGCTCATGGAGGGATGGGAGTGGGTAAAATCAAACGATATCAAAGCCCCGCTGTACTGGCATTACATCAACGATGATTGGCATGCCTATAATTTACGCGGACTGGAGTCACTGGATCCAAATGCGCCTGTTACCCACATTAGTTTCTATGAAGCAGATGCATTTGCCCGATGGAAAGGATTGAGATTACCAACTGAATTCGAATGGGAGGTGGCTTGCAAAATGCATCAGCCAGAAGCATCAACAGCTGCTGGATTTTTGGAAGATGGCAACTTCAACCCAGGCGCTTCTCGAAATGGCAATTTACAATTCCTGGGCGATGCCTGGGAGTGGACCGGAAGCCCGTATCGGCCGTATCCTGGTTTTGACCAGACTGAAGGTGCTTTGGGAGAGTACAATGGAAAATTCATGATAAACCAGATGGTACTGAGGGGAGGCTCCTGTGCTACCGCGCGTAATCATATAAGACATACTTACAGAAATTTTTTTCACCCACATCTGAGATGGCAGTTTACCGGAATCAGATTAGCCGCACCTACTGAATAACCCGGATTTATGGATGATCAATTTGCCCGGGACATTATGCATGGACTTTCCAGTACACCCAAGTACCTAAGCTCAAAGTATTTTTATGACAAACAAGGTGACCTGCTTTTCCAGAAGATAATGAACCTGGAGGAATACTACCTAACCAGGTGCGAATACGAAATTTTTCAAAACCAGAAGGACCAGTTGCTGCAGCAATTTTCGAAGGATACCTGCCCGTTTGATTTAATCGAATTTGGCGCTGGAGATGGAAAAAAAACCAAAGTGCTGCTGGAGTATTTCCTGCAGCAAGGAGCGGACTTCAGCTATAAACCTATTGACATTTCCAGGAATGCTTTAGAGTTATTGGCAAAGGATTTAAGAAAAAGTCTTCCCGGACTGGACCTGGAGACCTTGCAGGGAGAGTATTTTGATGTGCTGTCCCACGCAAAGTCGGAACCTAATAGAAGGAAGGTAGTGTTATTTCTGGGCTCGAATATTGGAAATTTCCTAAAACCTGTGGCAGTAAAATTCCTGTCCCAACTGGCCAACTCACTTTCCCAGAAGGATCTACTGCTAATTGGGGTGGACCTGGTAAAGGACCCAAAGACCATAGCCAGGGCTTATAATGACAGCCAGGGAATAACCCGGGAGTTCAATTTGAATCTTTTAACCAGGATTAACCGGGATCTTGGCGCTGATTTTGATCTCGACAATTTCGATCACTTTCCTATTTATAATCCCATTACAGGGACTGCAAGAAGTTTTCTAATCAGTAGAGCCAAACAGACCGTCTCAATAGAACGACTGAATGCGTCTTTTCATTTCGAAGCCTGGGAACCTGTACATACGGAGTATTCACACAAATACCGGATTGATGAATTGGCCGGATTAGCAGACGAGTCCGGATTCAAGGTGGTAAATAACTATTTCGACTCAAAAATGAACTTCGTAGACTGTCTATGGCAATTAGACGATTAAATAACGGTGCACTTTGAACAATTATCAAATTGTTTCTACTTTTGCAAACCCTCATTGGTTAATGGCTGATGGAAAGAAGGACTGCAGGATTGAATGTTAGCAATGTCAACATTCCGTCCTTCAATCATTCAATCCTTCAATCCTTCAATCCTTAAACATGCGCACGTGGCGGAACTGGTAGACGCGTCAGGTTGAGGGCCTGGTGCCCGTTTTTGGGCGTGGAGGTTCGATTCCTCTCGTGCGCACAATGCTGCTCTTAATATGAAACTCGATATTCCTTTATTAAAAAAAATCTGTACCGCTTATGGAGCTCCCGGGTATGAGCAGCATATTCGTAAGCTGGTAATCAAGGAAGTAACCCCTTATGTTGATCAGGTGGATGTTGACAATCTGGGTAATATAATTACTCTCAAAAGATCATCAAAAAAGCAGGCTGAAAAAAGAGCCATGGTTGCAGCCCATCTGGATGAGATTGGATTCATAGTGACACATATTGATAATAACGGCTTTTTGAAGTTTCACACGCTGGGTGGCTTTGACCCGAAAACCCTAACGGCACAACGGGTTATAGTCCATGGTAAGAAGCAATTGATCGGAGTAATGGGATGTAAACCGATTCATGTAATGGACCCGGAGGAACGAAAGAAGATGCCCAAAACATCTGAATTTTTTATCGATTTAGGTAAGCCAGCGGAAGAGGTTAAGCAATTGGTCCAGGTGGGCGATACCATCACCAGGGAGCGGGAGTTTATTGAAATGGGTGATTGCGTTAATTGCAAGTCCATTGATAACCGGGTATCGGTTTATATTTTGTTGGAAACCCTGAAGCAACTTAAAAGCGTACCCTATGATGTTTATGGGGTTTTCTCAGTACAGGAAGAAGTGGGGTTAAGGGGAGCACAGGTTGCTGCACAACAGATTAATCCGGATTTTGGCATTGGCCTCGATACCACCATTGCCTATGATTTACCTGGGGCGGCTGATCATGAAAAGATAACTGAACTTGGTAAAGGTGCAGCCATAAAAATCATGGATGCTTCGGCAATCAGTGATTACCGGATGGTTTCGTACCTAAAAGAAAAGGCCGATGAAAATAAAATTAAGTGGCAGCCTGAAATTCTGACTGCCGGAGGTACTGATACCGCAAGTATCCAGAGAATGGGTACGCACGGGGCAGTTT
>BQJT01000114.1 GCA_021604845.1 Cyclobacteriaceae bacterium | reverse complement strand
ACCTCTATTGATGTCTTTTCTTCCAGGTGCTTCATTATTAAGTTATTGTAGGTCGTTTGTGACACATAATGTTATCAAAATTTACAGTAGGGAGCAACAGCCATTTAACCCAAAGCGGACAATTGCGCACCTGTTGAAATGAATACTACTTTATAAAGAAATGAAAATACAAATATGCAACCACAAGCATGCCCAGGTAAATCAACGCCAACCATGGGTTGTAGAGGGTCATAGCTAATAGCGCTACGGTTGCAATTACCAGTGCGATAGCCGGGAAAAATGGATAAAATGGTACTTTAAATGGTCTATGTAAACCCGGTTCTTTACGACGCAGTGCAAACAGTGAGATCATTGAAACGATATATAATGTTAGTGCTCCAAAACATGCAATGGTAATAATCTCTCCGGTCTTACCAGTTCCAAGAGCAACGAGTCCAATTAACATATTGAATATCAAAGCATTGGATGGAGTTCTGAATTTTTTATGCACGTTGCCTAAGAAAGTTGGTGCAAAACCAACCCTTCCAAACTCAAAGGTAGCCCTGCCGGCGGCCAGGATTATTCCATGAAATGATGCCAGCAGACCGATCAATCCAACGGTTATTAAAAGATGAAATAAAAAATGACCTTCCCCCACTACCTGCCTTAAGGCAAGAGGCAGCGGGCTGTCTGAGGCAGCAGCTCCTGGCTCCGGGTAGACCACGGCTTCCCATCCACCGACCCCTACTGACGACAAAAATGTTAGAATACAAAGGACAACCAAAGTAAGTATAGCCGACCCGAACCCTATTAGGACATTTTTCTGCGGGTTTATGGTTTCTTCAGCTACGTTGGCTACTCCCTCTATCGCTAAAAAAAACCATATGGCAAATGGGATAGCCGCAAATGCGCCTTTAAATCCATTCGGGAGGGCATTAAGTGTCAAATTCTGGTATTCAAAGTGAGGTAGGGTAACTCCTGCAAAAATCAAGAGTTCCAGAACCGCCAAAATAGTAATTATCAGCTCAAAAGTAGCTGCCGCTCTAACCCCATAAATGTTAAGACCTGTAAATACCAGATAAGATATAACTGCAACCGCGGTTACCGGTACCGATGGAACAAACAAATTAAAATAGGCGCCCATAGCGGCAGCGATCGCAGGGGGGGCAAAGATAAACTCAATGTTCTGAGCCATACCCGCTAAAAATCCCCACCGTTGCCCCAAAGCTTTATGGGCATAATCAAAGGCGCCACCTGCTTTCGGAATGGCACAGGCCAACTCAGTGTACCCAAAAGTGAAGGTCACGTACATGACAATTATAAACAGCGTGGATATTGCCAGTCCTAGCGTGCCACCCTGCTCAAGTCCCAGGTTCCAACCAAAATACATTCCGGAAATCACATACCCCACGCCCAACCCCCATAGCATCAGGGGACCTAATGTACGCTTCAGGCCTTGAGCTTCCTCAGGCATCAATTTCAAATAAATAGCACTGTAATGCTGTCACAGGTGGTAGTTGATGGTCGAAATTAGAAACCGTGAAAAGATACAAAAAAAAACCACGCCCGTGGGCGTGGTTAATACACCTGTTTTTTAATATTTTGATGTTTAGTGGGACCTGATGTTATCAGGTTCAAAATAACCCGCATATAGCATGCCATAATTCAACAAACCAGCATTTATTATCTCAATACCAGGCAAGTTGGATTCAGCAACTATTTTCCAGGAATAGAAAACATAAGCATCTCTCTCATTCTGATAACTATCTTTTTCAAAATGGGCTATACCCTGGGAAATGAAACAAGTTCACGATAGGTACGCATCAGGAACTCTTGTTTAAAACCCAGAGCATACAGCAGGTATAGCGTAAAATAGACCAGTTGAAGTCTGTAGGGACCATTCTGCCGGTATTTTCTGGCCGAAGTGACCACGGTTCCTGGAAGTAGCTTGAAAGAACCTTCGTGGTGCAGGCGGCTGATGATCTCCTGATCTTCAAACATCCTGAGGCACTCATTGAAACCACTTATCCGTTGAAATGCTGTTTTTGTGACAAATAAACTTTGATCCCCAAATCTAAAAAAACGCGTTCGAAACCTGGTAAACCAGCAGTTGGCTTCTAAGAACCAGTGTTTCCAATCGAAACGCAGCCGGAAACAACCAAAAGTATTTCCATCCTGAACCGCATCAACTATCATTTTTCCAAAGCCATTCGGTGGATAGGTGTCGGCATGCAGAAAGTAAAGTACTGATCCTCTGGCAAAGCCCGCCCCTTTATTCATTTGAATTGAGCGGCTTTTCTGACTACTTTTCACCACATTTGCTCCTAGGTCAGCAGCTACCTGCGTTGTTCTGTCGGAGCTGTGCGCATCAACCACAATAATTTCCTGGATCAAGTGACAAGAAGAATCACTTCGCAAGTAGGGAATCAGCTTTTTTATTTGCTGTTCCTCATTCAATGTTGGTATGATAATACTTATCAAAATAACCTTTTAACGGACTTCCAGGTTTTTCAATTCAATTTTAGATAGTAACTCCAACTTACCCTGGTCATATAACTGTCCATAGTCCTCAATTGCTGTTTCGTCCCCGGTACCCTTATAGTTTTCGTAGTCATAAAAACGTAACCCACCCACATCATGCACTTTCATTGGAGCCCGAAACCGCTTCCCTCCTCCTTCAGTGAAGTACAGATATGCCAGATAATCCATAGTATAGTTGGTACGGTGTATCCAATATACAAACTCATCACTGTGATCTTCTCCACCACCATTAGCTTCGAATGTCACCAGTATCTTGTGGTATGGCTGTCCTTTTATTTCCTCCGTACCCAAATAAGTCTTATTCACAGCGGGGTCATTTAGTGGGTAAGGAAGTATGGCAAAATATACCACTGAATTAACCGAACGGGCATACGCTGCAACCCTAGCTACTGTATCAGTGATGTCGTGTTCATTCAGATATCTGCTGAATCCATCATTGTTAAGTACATCTTTTATCTCACCACTGGGGTCGGAAAAGTGTCTCTCGTATTGAAAAATACCATTTTTGCGCTCGATGGTATAGTGCCTGTCTCTGAAATCAAAACTGGCATAAAAGTTATCATAACGGGTTCCTCCATGATTTTCAATTACCTTATCAATAATTCTTTGTGGGTCATTTGGGTCATTTGGGTCATTACCGGGTTGACAACTGATTACCAACAACCAAACTAATGTGATTAATGTGATGTCTATTTTCTTCATTGATAGCTGAACAAAATTTATACGTTTAGAATTCCTTTTGAAGAATTATCATGTATGGCAAATTACAAATAAATAACAAGCATCAATTTTTTACCATCAATGGATAACTTGATGCTTGCTATTTATTCAGTTGTCTTCAGGCTCAATCACCGCTGAGCCATCAGATCAACCGTTTGGACCAACTTGATGAACTCTGCCCGGTAACCTTGCCGGTCAACACCAATAGCGCCCCTGGCCCACAGCTCAATATTGGCGTAAGTGGCATTTCCTTTAAATTCTGAGTCTCTTAATAACATACCGAATGACGCAACTGCTGCGCTCCATCTAAAGTTTTCTGTGAGGTTATCCGGATTATTCGATTCATTTCCAACTGTTCTGGTAATCAGCCTACTACTTCCACCCTGTGGCTGCTTGTAACGTAACTTCACGGTAGCTATTTCATCTGAAAAATTATAGCCTTCACCGTCACCAGGTCTTTTCCGGTCAATTCGCTGATATTTCAGATCATCGATATCTTTGATTAATCCAGAACTGCTCTCACTTTCGTGGGTAATAATTTCATACAAAGCAGTCACGGAGTGCCCAGAGCCCAACTCTCCGGCATCTTTTTGGTCATCATTGAAATCTTCATCATTTAATTTTCGATTTACATAACCGATAAGCCGGTATCCTTTCACGTACTGTGGGTTAAATTCAATCTGGATCTTAACATCCTTAGCAATGGTAAACAAGGTACCGCCAAATTCATTAACCAATACTTTCCTCGCTTCCATGATATCATCAATGTACGCATAGTTGCCATTTCCCTTATCTGCCAGAATTTCCATTTTAGAATCTTTATAATTACCCATCCCGAACCCTAATACGGTCAGAAAAACACCGTGAGATCTTTCTTTTTCAATTAGTCGTTCCATTTCAGCATCGCTGGATGCACCTATGTTAAAATCTCCATCTGTGGCCAGGATCACCCGGTTATTACCACCTTCAATAAATTGCTCTCTGGCTAGTTTATAAGCCAATTTAATTCCCTCTCCTCCGGCGGTTGACCCTCCGGCCTGTAATTCATTAAGTGCATCTTTTATGGTTTGCTGATTATTTCCCGGAGTTGGAGGAAGCACCATCCCTGCAGCGCCTGCATAGACTACCATTGATACTTTATCAGATGATCTTAATTGCTGGGTCAACATTTTAAAAGCTGCTTTCAGCAAACCCAATTTATTGGGACTGTTCATGGACCCGGAAACATCGATTAGAAACACCAGGTTACTGGCTGGCAAATCTTCAGTGGGAATATTTTTACCCTGCAGTCCGATATGCATTAACTTATGCTCAGGATTCCAGGGAGCCGTCGCTAGTTCTGTTGTTACTGAAAACGGGTCTTCTCCTGCAGGTTCCGGATAATCATAGGTGAAATAATTGATCATCTCCTCGATCCGCACTGCATCTTTCGGTGGCATCTGACCCTGACGTAAAAACCTTCTTACATTGCTATAAGAAGCTGCATCCACATCAATTGAAAAAGTCGACAATGGATTTCTGGTGGGATCATGGAATATGTTCTCCCTAATGGTACTGTAAGATTCAGTATTATGCTTTATCCCAGGTTCATGGTAACCAGGCAGCGCCTGATTGGACATGACCGCATCATATGTAACCATCTTACTTTTGTGGCGTCCCTGAGCAAAACGGTCCATTGATTCCTGGAGTGGTTGAGGAGCTTCTTCCTGATCCACTACTTCATGCAGGTTTCTGGTCATAAAAAAATCAATCCTGGATTTTTGACCTACCATGATTTCTTTTGTGACAAAGCCAACGGCTTTGGCTACCAACACGGATTGAGTAGAGTTCACCGTTATACGGTATCTGCCCTGAAAATCTGTTTTTGAGTTAACTTTAGTGCCTTTTACTGAAATAACTACCCCTATCAGAGGTGTCTTACTTTTCTGATCAAATGCACTACCTGTGATTTGAATACTTGTTGATGGTGGAGGATTACCTCCCAGCAATCCTATAATTGCAACGATTATAATACTTCTCATGATAAAACGTTTTTTCTATTTAGAGCGCCTTATCTAGCAAATTCCATAAGAATCAGATTATTTTTTTTCAATTAGCGTTAACTTAACAGCTAACCTGCCGTTTATTCCCGGATGTTCGGATCATTAAAATCCAGATATGAAATACTGGATGATACCAGCCTGCTACAACGATTCAGGGAGACTTCTAACCTGGAGTTGCTGGGAGTGCTGTACCATCGTTATATGCATTTAGTTTATGGTCTCAGTCTTAAGTATTTGAAAGATCCTGAGGATAGTAAAGATGCGGTAATGCAAATTTTTGAGAATTTATCAACCAGTGTTGCTAATCAGGACATTCGGAATTTCAAAGCCTGGCTTTATACAGTATCTAAAAATCATTGTCTCCGAGTATTAAAAAATAGACAACTCCGGACCAATGTAGAGGCAATTTTTATGGAATCTGATGAAATTTCTACTCTTAATGGTGAGATCGATGATGATTACGAAAAGATCATAAATGCAGCGCTGGCAAATTTATCAATTCATCAACAAGAATGCCTAAAGTTGTTCTTTTACGAAAACCTTAGTTATCAACAGATCTCTGAGGAAACCGGCTATGATTTAAAAAAAGTCAAAAGCTATATCCAAAATGGGAAAAGGAACTTGAAATTATACCTGGACGGACATGAAAGATAAATCTTCCAATCAGCATGAACCCATTAAGCGGCTAACTCCTGAGTTGATGGAAGGATATGCCAATGGCACACTTTCGCCTGATCTAATGATAGAGGTGGAGAAATTTCTGGCAGAAAATCCATTTGAGCAAGAGGCGGTGGAAGGTTTAATAAACCAGCCCACTCATTTTACCAATGACATGATGGAATTGGGGGAACAGCTTGCTGACGCTGTGAAAAAAGATAAAGTAAATACATTGCGATACTGGCCAGTGGCAGCAGCCGTTTCTTTATTAATTATTTCAGGGGCGGTGTTCTACCTGCTATCACCATTGAGCTCCGAACAAAGCCAAGTAGCGGTAAATCAGTTATCAACGGAAGACCATAATGAACACTCCAGGGACGGAGCTATTTCCAGTGAAAACGAACCTTTGGCGGTGGTTCCGGATGATCCTGAAGTGGAGGTGGAGCATGATCAAGAGGAAGAAACTGCCAGGGAAACGGTTAGCAGTAAGGTACAGGAGGATCGGAACCTAATCCCCCAGGTCACTCCCCGCAATGAACCAGCCGGCAAGGACAAGGTGGACCCGCTGCCAGCTCCTTTGAAGGACGATGTAAAGGAAACGGATACTGACCGGGAGTTATTCTCTGAACCATCGCAGCCAAACCAGTCATTCTTACAGGAATCGTCCGATGAAGAATCTCCGCCAGCAGCAGGCCGCAGCCAATCCCTGAACTCCGCCACCCCAACAGCAAGTTCACCCGCACTAAGGAAGAAGGCAAAAAACTTCACTGACAATACTATGGCATCGGCACCGTCAAATTGGGCAGAATACCTTAAAATGCACTTAATTTACCCGGAACCAGCACGCATTAACGGTATACGGGGTGATGTCAAAGTTACTTTTAAGGTAAAAACTGACGGTAGCTTGTACGGATTCCAAATCGTTGAAAGTTTAGGTTATGGTTGTGATAAAGAAGCCATTAGAATTCTATCGGAAGGACCACCCTGGAAACCTGCAGCTATTGGCGATAACCCTGTCATTTCGCGGGGTGAAATAACAATAAAATTTCCGCCTGACAAATGACAATAAAATAAGTCTTTGCCAGGGGTAACAATTGCCAAAATAATTAGCACTTAAACTTATAATTTTGCTAAATTAACCCGGATGAATTCAAGGGTTCTGATTGATAGGGAGCTATTATCGAAATGGGTTGGTAAAAGTCGCAGAGATGAATCTTCTCTATTGAAAAAGTACCTTCAAACAAGGAACCTATCCTACCTTCTTGATCTTTATCGTCCATACATGCATCTGGTTTACGGACTTTCTTTCAAATTTGTACAAGATTCCAAGCAAAGCCAGGAGATCGTTTACTGTATCTTCAAAAAACTGATCAAAGAAATAACCAAACAGGAGGTCAGGGTGTTCAGTACCTGGCTTTATAACCTGTCTCTGGAGTTTGTTAAGAATTGGAGGGCAAGAGGCCGCTCAGAAGTAGATCGAATAGTTGCCCTTGGCGGTAGTTCTCAAACCCCAATATCTTTTTATGATGAGGATGATGATGTATTCGAAGATGAAATTAGCAGTATGGAGAAGGAAATAGAAGAATTAAAGATACACCAGGAGAAATGCGCAGAGTTATTCTTCAATCAACAAAAAAGTTTTCGCGAAATTGCCGAGATTACCGGATTGGAAATTTCTCAAGTACGAGGGCATGTCAAAAATGCTAAACGCCGGGCCAATATTTATCAGGAATAAAAATCAAGCATAAGAGGACACATACCAATTTTAGCAGTGGCATTTTTTTGAACCGGGAATTAAGTAAAAAATACCTGGCTGGCACCCTCTCCGCAAAAGAGAGTTATCAGATAGAAGACCGTTTGCTGGAGAATGATTTCTGTTTCGAAGCCATGGAAGGCCTTGAGCAGATACCCTGGGATCAATGTCAAAAGCATATGGAGGCAATCGAGGCAAAGATAGTTGAGGAATTTTCACTCGAGCCCAGGCCAACATTGAGCCGAAATATTGCTATTGGGCTCACCGGGTTGCTAACTACAATTGCAGCCATTTGGTATTTCAATAATTCACCTTCTGAAACGATCGACTTAACCAATGATAAGCCAGCAATCACCAGCACAGCGCCGGTCCGGCAGCCCGACCTGCAATCAATCGAGGCTAAAACACCCATTATAGACACTACAACTACCGTTGAAGTGCCTCCGAAACAGGAAATTATTGAAACCAAACCCGCAGCTGAAAAGAAAACGTTGGCTATCAAACCGGCAAGCAGAAGTTCATCTTCAAAAAAGCCTCAAAATCTTACCGCCAATGATGTATTGACCCATATAACAGTAGGGAGAGTAGTCGATACTAAAGGAATCCCCATTCAGGATGCCCTGGTTTCATCAGGTGCAATTTCAGATACCACCGACAAAAGCGGTTACTATGCTTTAAAAATTCCCGAGGGAGGCACTCGTATAATCGTGACTCATCTGGCCACCAAATACTCAATTGAAATTGATACTAATCAGAATTGGGAAATCGTGCTGGACATCGTGGGACAGGCAGTACAGGATTATTATCCGATGAATGCGGCCAACCGGTTTAAATAACCTTTACAAAATAACTATAGGCAAAACTAGATGACTGAAATACTAGACTTTCTGACTCAATGGCCCTGGTGGGTTTACCTGTTGGTGGTATTATTCGCCATTTTCATCCGGGATATCTTTAACAAAGAGCATACTATTAAGCACAATTTTCCAATTGTTGGTCACTTACGGTATCTACTGGAATCCATTGGGCCGGAGCTGCGCCAATATATTGTAGCAAACAACCGGGAGGAGCTACCTTTTAACCGGAGACAACGGTCCTGGATCTATGCCTCCGCAAAATCTGAAAATAATTATCAGGGGTTTGGTACGGATCAGGACCAAAATGAACCTGGGTTTGTTTTCGTAAACCCAACCATGATTCCCTATAGCATTCCTGAAAACCATCCGAACCGTACCGATAACAACTTTTGCCCCTGTGCAAAAATTATTGGTGAAGGAAGACGAAAGAAACCCTTTCGGCCTGCCAGCATCGTCAACATTAGTGCAATGAGTTTCGGGTCTTTATCTGCCCGGGCAGTTTCAGCTTTAAATTTAGGAGCAATCAAGGCCAATTGTTACCATAATACCGGAGAGGGAGGCTTGTCGCCTTATCACTCCCATGGGGCAGATGTAGTATTTCATTTTGGGACAGGATATTTTGGTGCCAGAGATGACCAGGGAAACTTCAGTATGCCAAAATTGGTTGAGCTGGTGGAGCAGAATCCATTCATCAAAGCGATTGAAGTAAAACTTTCGCAAGGGGCCAAACCAGGTAAAGGTGGCGTACTGCCTGGCAAAAAAATTACTGCTGAAATTGCAGCCATCAGGAATGTACCCAAAGGACAGGATGTATTGTCTCCCACTAATCATACCGCATTTAGCAATATTTCTCAGCTGGTGGATTTTATTGAAGATATTGCTGATAAAACCGGTCTTCCTGTAGGCATCAAGTCGGCGGTTGGAAGGCTGGAGCTGTGGAGAGAATTAGTTCAGATTATCAAAACTACAAACCGGGGTCCTGACTTTATCACCATAGACGGTGGTGAAGGTGGTACGGGAGCGGCTCCTCCAAGTTTTTCTGACCATGTATCCCTTCCATTTACCTATGCTTTTGCCAAGGTGTATAAATTGTTCTTATCGGAGGGTCTTTCGAGTCGTATTGTTTTTTGTGCTTCCGGGAAACTTGGACTTCCAGCCCATGCACTTAAAGCCTTTGCTATGGGAGCTGATATGATTAACGTTGCCAGGGAGTCAATGATGGCCATTGGTTGTATACAGGCGCAAAGATGTCATACCAACATGTGCCCTACCGGGGTGGCTACTCAAAATAAATGGCTGGAAAGTGGAATCAATGTGCCAATAAAATCGGAGCGCTTTTACAATTATGTGAAAACTTTAAGAAAAGAAGTGCTGGAGATTACTCATAGTGCCGGTTACGAGCATCCTTGTCAAATGACCACACGAGACGTAGATATAAGCATGGGCGATAATAACCATACAAAAATGTTACAGGAAGCCTATGGATATCAAAAGGCGCCTGTGCAATTTGACAGTATGCAGGCATTGGCAGATTGTAAGTATTTAGGTGGAGCCTATAAAAAGCAGCAGGAATCTGCCGCTACTGCATAACCATGAAGTCAGCAGTTTAAACATTCAGCACTGAAATGAAAAGATATATTCTGTGTCTGGTTTTCCTGGGTTCATGGTACTATAGCTCGGCTCAAGTACGGTTTGAGGAAGGATATATAATCGATAATTATGGGAAAAAACACCAATGTTTAATTAAAAATTTGGAATGGAGAAATAATCCGGCAAAAATCGAATACCAGCTATCTTCAGGATCTAAAACTCTTAGCGGAACCACGGAAAATATCCAGGAATTTAGTGTGGGGAACTTAAGGTACCAAAGGTTTAAAGTAAAGGTTGACTGGTCCAGCAACCAAACCAGCAAACTCGATTATCACCATACTCCTCAGTTTGTAGAGGAAGACTTATTCCTATCCCCATTGGTTGAGGGAGATGCAAGTTTATATCTTCATTACCGAAATCAGGCTAGATACTATTACTTGATTAAAGGAAAAGATATCGAACCACTGATATACAAGAAATTTTTGAGGACAGGTAATCAGGTCGGCGTAAATAATACCTTTAGAAGCCAACTGCAGGATGACGTGAGTTGTCAAACCATAACCCACCAGGATTTACAAAATACCGATTATGAAAAGAAAGATCTGGTCAATTATTTTAACCTATACAACAGCTGCCAAGATCCGCAATTTGTTCCGCAGCACATACATAAAGAGATGAGGCATTTCCTGAATATTTATTTGCGACCCGGCGTGACGTACAATATGTTGGAAATACAAAATATACTATACGACTTTCGTCATTCGGAAATGAAAGATCCGGGATTTCGATTTGGAGCTGAGTTGGAGTTTATTTTGCCTTGGAACAATGAGAAGTGGTGCTTACTGTTCGAGCCAGCCTATCAATACTTCAGTTCCAGCGATGAAATGCTAATCTATACTGTAACTGAAGGGGTCGAAATAGAGTATAAATCAATTGATGTAGGTTTAGGAGCAAGGTACTATTTCTACCTGAATGAGAAATCAAAGTTGTTCGTAAATGTAGTTTTCATCCAAAGCATACCCAAAAAATCGGAACTAAATTTAGAACAATCATCTGATGTTAAGCTGGATCAACATTCGAATTTCGCTATCGGTTTTGGATATAACTTTAATCACAGATTCAGCATTGAAGGAAGATACCAGCCAGAAAGAGATATTCTGAACAATTTTTTTTGGGATTCCGGATTACAGGTTTTTTCAATTATGGCAGGATTCAACTTAATGCCCAATTAACCAAGGTCTTATTAGTTGTAAAAAAACGGATTTATCCAGGTAAACCACCAACATATGAGCACGTTAAAAACACAACCCAACCAGGCTAACGTTACCGAATTTATCAATGCCATTGACGATCCGGTTAAGAAAAAGGATAGTAAAGAAGTATTGAAATTGATGAAAGAAATCACCGGTGAAAAAGCCGTGATGTGGGGCAGTAGCATAATAGGTTTTGGTAGTTATCATTACAAATATGCCAGCGGAAGAGAAGGTGATTGGTTTGTGGCTGGGTTCTCACCCAGGAAACAAAGCCTGACGTTGTATATCATGGGCGGACATAAGGATAAAGAACTATACGAACTTCTTGGCAAGCATACTACCGGAAAGGGCTGCTTATACATAAAGCGACTTTCCGATATTGATATGGATGTATTGAAGCAATTAATCACCAAATCTGTTCAAAGAGTGAAATGACCAGCTATTTTAAAGGGAAAAGCGCCATTGTCACCGGCGCTGCACAAGGTATAGGTTTTAGGATTTGTCAGGAGTTACTATCCAGAGGAACCAAGGTAATTCTCAATGATTACAATCCTCTGTTTCTGCAGCAGGCCAGAGATAAACTGTCTGAGTATACCAATCTGTTAACAGTTGAGGGTGACGCCTCAGATGAATCAATTGTCAATCAAATGGTATCATTAGCCACAGACAAGTTTGGAGGGCTGGACTTCGCCATTGCTAATGCAGGCCTAACTGTAATGGGTGACTTTTTGCAATTTCCTGTCGAAAAGCTGCAAAGGATGCTGCGTCTCAACCTGGAAGGATCATTTTTGTTGTCGCAAGCTGCTGCCCGTCTGATGATTGAAAAGGGAACTGGAGGTCGCATTATATTCATGTCATCAGTAACTGGTGTTCAGGCACACCAGGATACCGAAGGGTACGGTATGACAAAAGCTGCCCTGCGAATGCTTGCCAAGGACCTGGGCAGCAAATTAGCACGACATGGTATTACCGTCAACTGTGTGGCACCTGGCGCTACACTTACCGAACGGACCATTTCGGAGGAAGGTTATGCGGAATCCTGGAGCAGGGTAATCCCAACCGGCCGGGCCTCCAATACAGAGGACATCGCCAACGCCTGCCTGTTTTTCCTGGGTCCGCAATCCAGCCAGGTGACCGGCCAAACGCTGGTAGTGGATGGCGGATGGACCAACATCAGTCCGTTGCCACCCGAACTGTATAAATAAGGTATTCGAATCCAATCGACATTCGTCAAGTATCAATTGTCAATCAGCAGTGGTATTTTCCAGAATCACCATTTGGTAACCGTGAGCCCTCCATTGATCAATTAGGTTTTTGGGCGCCACGTTTACCAGGTGTAAGAAAGACCCTAGTACAATATCTTTGTCCCCGTCTCCATCAATATCTCCGGAATCCGCTACCAGCCACCGGCCGTTGATGGATTCAGCAAACGTGTAAGGCTTGAACTTCAGATTACCCTGATTCTCAAAATAAACAAAACCTTCCGGGCTGTCCTTCTCAAAATCCGGGAAAAAGCAGATAGTAAACATATCGATATCGCCATCACCATCGAAATCGTCTGCCATAGATTTGGTGGCACCAAAAAGGGGAAAAAAGTATACCTCCTCAAACTCATTATTGCCGGTGTTGAGAAATACCCGGACACCGTGATAAGCTTTTAACGAATAACTGTAATCGGCGTTATCACCATTGGTATAGATAATATCCAAAGCCCCATCATGGTTCATATCGATGGTTTGAAAATTGCTCGATCCATAAGCAGGGGGAAATCTCAACAGTACTTTTTCCTCGAAACCTTGGTTTCCTGTTTGGACAAAAACCGATAACCGTTCTTCACCCTGGCCAAACAACGCTATAATATCTTTCTTGCCATCCTGATCAAAGTCCTTCAGTTCTGTTTTAATGGAACCCGGGACATTTTTGATAATGTGTTCGTGATACTTTCCACTGTCGTTGGTTTGATACCAGGACAATCTTCCGGTCTGGTTGCCAAACTGAGCAACTACAAAATCATCTTTTCCATCATTATTGAAGTCGCCAGCCGATGTATGAACGGGCCTTTGCAAACCTGTAAGCAATTCTGTTATCCTTCTTCCTTCAAATTCATATAGACCCCCCTGTGATTCTTCCGAAGGATCCATAATACCCATAGTTAGTACATAGTTCGATGCGGTTTTCGTTACTATATGGGCTGGAGCACTTTGTAAGGAATGTTGCATCGTCAGGATACCTTCAGCATCAACAGTCATCAGGTCGCCCATCCTGCTTCCCCAGTATATAACCTGACGGATGGTATCAATACTAACCAGTGTCGATAAAGGTTGTGCTGGTAGATCATCAATTACTCTTAACTTAAAGTTGCTCAGATGGTTGATGATAGTTTCCTTTGGGTCCTGAGGTAATGCAGAATCGGGCGCATTTGAAAGATAGTACTCCACCACTTTTCCCCAATCTTCACTGGTGATCAGGGGTTCAACCGGATATGCATTCAATTGCTCCACCATAAAACGATCGTACATTGAAAGCCTGTGAAACGGATCATACCCCTCAGATTTTATACCCAGGCGGCTACCCATATTTTTTAATACAGTTTTGTTCCAGGTTGATTTCGACAGTAATTCAGGTTCAGGATACATATGGCATGAGCTGCAGTAGGCCATCGAAAGCTCCCGTGGAGTTAAATTGTTACCGGGCTCCGGATATGAAATTATGCCATTTTGCTGGCGCTCAGGGGTTGAACAGCAAAATAGTAACGATATCAATATCCAAAGGAAATAATGGTTTATTTCCTGGACGGCTGGTTTTGTTACGACTAACAAGGGGCTATTTTTGAGCTAAGATTTCTCCGGAAGTTCCGGCTGTTAATTGAAAAATTTTGAGGGCTTCGTTATTGTTCGCGGCTACTATAAACAGGCCTTTCTTCCCTTTCAAAAGCTTCAGATCTTTGGTATCATGAGGTATGTAAATACCGCTTTCAGCATAACTCAAGGGTGAAAAATTCCCGGTCCCATCACCTAAAAGTACATTGCCATAACCTGCATCATTTCTGGTAGTTTCAACTTCCGCATTGTATAAGTTTCCGGCGACCATCAAATCAATGTTGCCATCGCCGTTGAAATCATTGGTAACTATTCCATTGATACTCGATATCTGGACTTCATTGGGTAGTTGCTGTATGCTAAGCTTACCATCACCCAAATTTTCTACATAGGAGCTGGCAAAAGTATATGCCTGATAATGTAAAGATGACTCCAAATCTCCTTCGGAGTAAACCTCTTCCAATGTTGCCTGTGCGAAGGAATTGTAATCCTCGAACTTTAATTTGATAGCGGGTATTTGTTCAGAAGAACATTGTCTGCCTCTCAATGGATACTGCACTCCGTCGTAATAATAGCCCAATACAATATCCATCTTGCCGTTTTTATCGTAGTCATTGGCATACACATCGAAACTTTCATCTGTACTGGCCTGGTACTTGTAATTTAGCCCAAGGTTTCCAGCCACCAGATCCATATCGCCATCCTGATCAAAATCATCAGCTGCTATGCTGTACCACCATCCAGTGGTCTTTTCAAGACCGTAAGCTTCAGTGTTGTCCTCAAAAATTCCGTTCCTATTTTTTAGAAAAGTAATTGGCATCCACTCTCCCACCACCACCAGGTCCTGCAATCCATCCTGATCAAAGTCCAACCAGGCAGCATCAGTAACCATACCCAGTTCTTTCAAGACAGGGGCCAATTCCTCAGATACATCGGAAAAAACCGGAACCCCATTTTGCACTCCCTCATTTCTCAATAAGTGACTGTTTGCCGGTCTAGGGTACGCACGGGGAACCAGTCGACCTCCAACAAACAAAT
>BQJT01000113.1 GCA_021604845.1 Cyclobacteriaceae bacterium | reverse complement strand
ATACTTTCCTTAAATCAATTTCATGGTTGTTTGCCATGGTATCTTTCAACGTCTTCATAAAAATGTTTTTAATTTCGGTAGCAAGATTCACCTTGCAGATACCCAATGAAATGCTCTTTCTCACATCCGGGATAGGGATACCTGAACCCCCGTGTAAAACCAGTGCGGTATCAATGGCCTGCGCAATCTCAGACAACCGGTCAAAATCAAGCTTCGGTTCCTCCTTGTAGAAACCATGTGCTGTACCAATGGCCACTGCCAATGCATTGACCCCTGTATTTTCCACAAAACTTCGCGCGTCTTCAGGGTCGGTATATGCAACTTTTTCAGATGACTGCCCCAGCTTTGCAACATATCCCAGCTCGGCCTCTACGTTTACTTCGTAGGGTTTAGCTAATTCGACTACCCTTTGAGTCAGTTCGATATTTTTCTCCAGTGACAATTCACTGCCGTCGATCATGACCGAGTCGAAACCGGCCTTTAGACATTGATCAATCAATTCTATAGAACCCCCATGGTCCAAATGAATCCATCCTTCAACCTGGTAGTAAGATAAGGCCGACCTACCCAGTGCCAGAGCATTCTCCAAACCCATATAATTAATACTGCTTTCTGTTAACTGCAGTATCAATGGACATCCATAGTTTTTCGCTGCAACAAGTACCCCTTTCAGGGTCTCGAAATTGTAGTAGTTTGTAGCTAAAAGCGCTTGTTTGTCTCTTCTTAGTTCAATGAATTTTTCCTGTAGTTTCATTTCAGATTAGATGGTTACGTCGAACTTTTTAAGCGCTGTTTCCTTTAATAAATCATGATTGACAAATGCTCCGGTACCACCAATTCCGGTGGTATTAATAACCCCCATAAGGTTGGCATACGCCAGGCACTCATTTAATGACTTACCTTTGATATATTGATAAATAAAACCGGCATTGAAGCTGTCTCCCGCACCGATGGCGTCAACGATCTGATCATTGTTGTATGCACGGCCAACCAATTTCTGGTTTTCAGCAAATAACAGCGCCCCATCACCACCGCATTTTACTACCAGGGTTTTACATCTTCCTCTGAATTTTTCTGCAGCACTGGCAACGTCAACAGCTCCCGTCATGGCGACTATTTCACTGGCATTTGGCAGAAATACGTCTACAAATTGCAGAACATGGTTAATGTCCAGGTCCCATTTTTCTTCCGGGTCCCACTGTGCATCCAGGGAGGTAGATAACCCCAGCTCCTTCGCCCTCCGAAAAAGTACCGCAAGGTCATTTTTAATGCCTGGCTGTAGAAATGGGGAAGAAAAATGCAGATGCCTGGCCAATTCCAAGGCCTCGTCACTGATATCCTCAATAGTTAAGTACTCCATGGCCCCCGGATAAGTAACCATATAGCGGTCTTGATGGTGGTTCAATACAACAGAGGCACCGGTTGTGAGTTCTGAGGATTGCACAATATAGTCGGTAACAACACCTCTGTCTTTTAATGAATTCAGCACTATTTCGCCAAACCTGTCGGTCCCTATTTTGCCTAGAAAAGCCACAGAAGCTCCCATAGTTGATATATTGCTTGCAAAAATAGCTGTTGAACTACCTAAAGTAACATCAAGTGATTGGGCTATAACCTCCTTGCCTAATTGGGGTGGTTGTTTAATGTCGTTTAGGATAAGGTCAACGTTCAGTTCACCTACTACCAGTATGTCAAACTTCCTACCCATATTGCACGGATGGTTTATTTACTACAACCTGGGGAATTAAAGACTCTATGTCTTTTTTGAATAACATACCCAACTCCTTTCTTAAACAATTTGCCGCACCAAATGCCACTGCTAATTTTGCTGTTTTTTTATTATCATACCCTTTACAGATGGCGATAGCAACTCCTGCCATCAAACAGTCACCACTTCCCACTGTGCTAAACACCTTATCTAATGCAACATTAGCGTGCAACATATCACCATATTTTGCAAAGAACAGGCCTTTTGCGCCTTGGGTTATGATCTTTAGGGTTATTTGATCACCTAAACGCTCTACAATCCCCTTAATATCGGAAGTGCCGGTGGCTTGTTGACTCTCTTGTTCATTCAGGTGCACACCAAAGGGTTTAGCGTCTAAAGCTACTTTTAAGACCTCACCGGTGGTGTCTATCAGGCATTTTCTGCCCCTTACGTGTGCTCTTTTAATCAAATTATGGTAGAAGTCGACCGGGCACTGGGGCGGCAACGAGCCGCTTACTACCACTATAGATGCCTCGCTAAGTTTAGACTCAAAAACCTTATAACATTCATCTAAATGTTCCTTTTGGATTAGCGGCCCTGTACCCAGAAGCTCAGTTTCATTGAATGACCCTGGTTGATTTATAGTTATACAAAACCGGTTCAACTGTGTCAGAACAGGTCCAACACACTCAACGCCCTGAGCAATACACTGTTGCTTGATCCAGCTTCCGGTGGGACCTCCCCAAAAACCGAGTAAGCAAACCTGTTCACCGTATTCAGCTATAGCGAGCGCCACGTGCACACCTTTTCCTCCCGGATAGTGCTCTTCAGACAGTGCTCTATTGACTGCAGATGGTTTGAAAGCGTCAATTTTCATGAAGGTATCAACCGAGGGATTAGGACACACAACAAGTATCATTTTATCCCTCATTGACAGTTCTTCCGGGGGAGTAGATCTTGACTCCCTGGACCACTCTGTGAATTACCCCGTTGACTGATGGTTTATCAGGAGCAAGTCCGCTGTTGAGTGATTTGTGAAAACTTAATATTTGAATAGGTAAAATATATCCTACTGCCATCAGTTCCTCCAAAATATTGGTTCCACCTTTGAATACGATCTCGGTATCAACTCCGGTATTAAACGGCCTGGGAGCAATGGCAATGCTCCACATGGGGTTTGAGTCCTCTCTGATGGATTTGATTAAATCAATTTCATATTTGTTTACGTAGCGGTTGTTCGATAAAAAATACACCATTACCGTATTTTCATTGACAATCGCCTTAGGACCATGTCTGAAGCCTAAGTAGCTGTCCATCGTACCAGCGACTTTGCCCCCAGTGAGTTCCAACATTTTCAAGTGTGCTTCACGGGCAGTTCCATAAAACGGTCCTGATCCCAAAAAAACTACTCGATCAAAGGGTTTGCTGGAGATATCAGCCAAATCATCACCGTAGTTTGAAATAACCTCGATCCCAAACTTAGCTAATACATTAACCTGCTTTTCCAGAATAGCAGTATTTTGGTAGTTCGCTACTAATATTCCCGCAAGTAGCATTCCGGTGTAGCTACTGGTCATGGCCAAACTTTGATCATTGGATGCCTCAGGTAACAAAACGGTAAATTTGGAAGACTTAGTCTCAAAACTGTACAGAGCTCCCTGTGCATTACAAGTGATGATTATATGCACACATTTTGAAGCAATCTTGTCGCAAAGCTCAGCAACAGCGGTACTCTCAGGGCTGTTGCCTGACCTGGCGAACGAAACCAGTAACAATTTATCCTGGTTATTAACGAAGTCAAAGGGGTGTGTAACCAGGTCTGTAGTAGGGGCAGACAAAGTTTCTGCATTAAATGTTCTATAAAACATCCCCTTTAGGGAACGTCCAATAAATGCGCTGGTTCCCGCTCCGGTTAAGATGATTTTATTGATATCAACGCAATTTGAAGAGATAAAGCTCTTGAGATTGTTGCTTTTTTCTTTGAAATCCTCAAGTATTTCAATCCATACTTCTGGCTGTTGCGCTATTTCTCTTGCTGTATGAATTGCAGCAGATGATTCCAATACTTTACTTTCAATTCCTAAGTATCTCATACAAATACTAAGATAAAAAAAAATCAATGACTTACATATCCTTTGTAATATTGATATGACACTTTTTGTGTCATTTTACCAATCAATTTGATAAATTTAGGCGTTTAGCAACTTTAAGAATGATATCAATGCTTGGCAATAATAGAAAGAGCACCGTAAACCGCCGCGAAGATATACTTAAAACTTTATCGGAAAAAGGAAAGGTTTTCGTCCAGGAGTTGAGTGAAAAGTACCAGGTTAGTGAGGTTACTATCCGTAATGATCTGGACAAACTGGAGAAAAAGGACCTGCTAATAAAGGCCCGTGGAGGAGCCATTAAAGTTGACTTTCATGTTCGCTCTGACCAAAGAATTTCAGAAAAATATCAAATAAATATTAAGGAAAAGGCACGGATCGGAAAGCTGGCTTCACAACAGATAGAGAATTATGACACCATAATAATAGACTCCGGGTCAACCACTGCCGAGTTAGCCAAGAATTTAAACCGATTCGAAGATTTAACGGTGATTACCAATGCTGTTAATATCATCAATATCCTGCTTAATATACCTGGTATAAACATTATCGTTCCGGGAGGATATTTACGAAAGAACTCCAATTCATTAATCGGTCCTCCTGCTGAAGAAAATCTAAGAAAATTTCATGTAGACAAGCTATTTCTGGGTGTCGATGGCTTTGACTCTTCCGTAGGCCTCTATACTCCAAACATAGAAGAGGCTCATTTAAATCAGCTTATGATCGATAATAGCAATGAAATTATAGTGTTGAGTGACTCCAGTAAATTCAAAAGGAAAAGCCTTGCTTTTATCTGTGGGGTGAAAAAAATAAATAAATTAATCACTGATGACGGCATCGATCCTAAGGATATGAAGCAGCTTCAGGATGCCGGGATCGAAGTGTTGATAGCCTGAAACCGACATGTGGGCACTAAGTTGCCTATTGGCAGCAGTGTGGACCTTATTTCAGATATTAATAAGCATACTACATGCTTAAATTAGTATCTCCACACCAGGGATGAACTTTATATACCCGTACCTGATCGCAGGTAGTACACCAAACTATTATGAATACATGGTTCTTTAAAAATCTAGGTGATGCGATGTTGGCCTGGGAGGCCTTAGATGAAATCGAAGCATTATTCAAATCCAGATATGCCACTTTCGAAAATTTCAAGGATCTGGCGGTGTTCAGCCGTCATGAGTCAGAAGGACGTCTACACTGTGAAGTGATGGTTTATTTTTCACCAGCAACGGATGTTCTGGCTAAAGAAATTAAGGCCCGGCCTTGCCAAAGACCAGCACCCTCCGGGCTAAGCTTGTTAGCGGGTTCTGGAGAATCCTGGGCAACTTTATTTCCTGGACATGATGTTAAAAATCACTCCTGAACCTGCCATAGGCAAGACAGGCATTCCACTGTTTACAGCGTAACCCAAACAATGCAAACGGAAGCATACTTAGATGAAATGATAGGGCCCTATATGCTCGGAGTTCTGGTCAGTTTAGCCATTGGCCTTATACTTGGGTTGGAGAGAGAATACCATAAACTCAGGGATGAACAGGGCTTTGCAGGCATTCGGACCTTTCCAATGGTTACCGTATTAGGATATGTGCTCGGTAACCTAACAGATAGGTTTACCCCGTGGTTGTTGATTGTTGGTTTTGGCTCTTTTATCCTGTTTTTGAGTATTCGACATGTTATCAAAACAGCAGTGCAGACCCCACTGGGTATAACTACCAATCTTGCCTTGATCACTACCTTTGTGCTGGGTATAATGGTCTCAGAGGAATTGTACCGCGATTCGGTAGCTACAGCGGTGATTGTAGTAACCCTGCTCTCGCTTAAGACCACGTTTCGGTCACTGATCCAAAATATTACTTCGGCAGAACTTTTCGCATTTATCAAATTCGTGATCATCGCACTTTTGATCCTGCCTTTTTTACCTGACCAAACTTACGGGGCCAATAATTTGTTGAATCCGTTCGAGATCGGATCTATCGTTGTTATAGTATCTTTCTTGAATTTTATCGGATATTTTCTGGTAAAGTTTGTAGGATCGAGAAAAGGAATTTTATTGACGGCAATCCTGGGCGGCTTGATTTCCAGTACTGCGGTGGCATGGAACTACGCCTCAAAAAGCAGGAAAAACCCTGAACTGTCCCGGGAATATAGTGCGGGCATCATCATCGCTTCGGCGATCATGTTTCCAAGGCTTGCCTTGCTGGTACTGATCTTCAATACGGCAGTTTTGACCTATCTGGTGGCTCCTGTAGTCATTCTTACCTTAATTTGTCTCATACCCGCGATCTTATTTATTAAGAAAGATTCGGAGGAGGCTGCTACCGAGATCACTCTTGGCAATCCATTGAACATTTTGAATGCCCTTGGCTTTGCTCTCACCTATGTAATCATTCTTTTTGCCGTCTATTACGGTAATGATTATTTTGGAGAAAGCGGGCTTTATTATTCTGCCCTGATAGCAGGACTGGCAGATACTACCGCAATTACCATAAGTATGGCAAACTTTGCCTCGGACGCAGAAAGCATGTCACTGGCCGCTTTAGTCATCATCGCTGCTACCCTCAGCAATACATTGATAAAGCTGTTCATTACTATGGCAAGGGGTTCAAAAAACACCGCTATGCTGGTTAGTTACATTTTTGGTGCACTAATAGTAGTTGGAGGTCTATACATTCTCATCCTTAGCTAGTTTAGTCATCCTACAAATTCCAATTAATTCGTATGGAAAGGTTAAGGTTGCCTATAATATTGTAAATTTAAAGTATATGAAAACGGATAAAAATACTTTCAAAAGTACGCTAGAGGTAGATGGCGAGAAACTCGAGATTATCAGTCTGGAAAAAGTGGTCGAATCATATCCACATGTAAAAAAACTACCATTTTCGGTACGCATTTTATTGGAAAACGCCCTGCGGAACTATGACGGTTTTTTGGTAACCGATGCACATCTTGAAAGCCTGATTCATTGGAACCCTCAGGGCAGCGATGCTTCCATTCCCTATAAGCCTGCCCGCGTACTTATGCAGGATTTTACCGGGGTCCCCGCTGTGGTGGACATTGCCGCAATTCGTTCCGAGGCAATTCGAAAAGGAAAGGATGGAGCCAAGATAAACCCCAAAGTACCGGTAGATTTGGTCATCGACCATTCGGTTCAGGTAGATTTTTTTGGCACTGATTATGCCTACAAGAAGAATGTGGAGTATGAATACAAACGCAACAGCGAGCGCTACGAGTTATTGAAATGGGCACAAAATGCATTTGATAATTTTACCGTGGTACCCCCTGGCATGGGTATTTGCCATCAAGTCAATCTTGAATATCTGGCAAAGTGTGTTGTAGCCCGGGATGGCTGGGCTTTCCCAGATACCCTGGTCGGCACTGATTCACATACCCCAATGGTCAATGGTATTGGTGTGGTTGGTTGGGGCGTTGGTGGTATTGAGGCAGAAGCAGCATTATTGGGGCAGTCCATATATTTCTCTAGTCCAAAAGTTATCGGTTTACAATTGGAAGGTAAACTACCCGAAGGCATTACCGCTACCGATATGGTGCTCGAAATTACCAACCAGTTGCGAGCCTATGGTGTGGTGGGCGATTTTGTGGAAGTGTTCGGAGATGGGCTCGATCATTTATCGGTGCCGGACCGCGCCACTATTGCCAATATGTCTCCCGAATTTGGATGTACAATCACATATTTCCCGATTGACCACCAGACACTTCGGTATATGAAAAAGACCAATCGTGACCAAAAACAAATCGATTTGGTGGAAAAATACTGTAAAAACAACCTTTTGTGGCGTACGGGAAATGAAAGTATAGAATACTCTGATGTGCTTACGGTAGATTTGTCCGCATTGCAACCGTCAGTCGCCGGGCCCAGACGACCACAGGACAAAATACTCGTCAAAGACCTGAAAGAACAATTCGGAAACCTTTTGAAAGAAGTACATGGCAGGGATTATATACCGTTGGAAGAACGTGAAACCTGGTATGCCGAGGGTGGTTCGGGCACCAGTTTCAACAAACGGTTTCGAGACCAGGAAGTAGCGGATGATGTAGAAGTAGCGGTAAAGCAGGATTCAGCATTACATTCTGTACGAATTAGTAAGGGCAATCAGGAATATGCCTTGAGCGACGGTTCCATCGTGGTGGCGGCCATTACCTCCTGTACCAATACTTCCAACCCTTCGGTAATGTTGGGAGCGGGTCTGGTGGCAAAAAAGGCCGTAGAAAAAGGCCTGGATGTAAAACCCTGGGTAAAGACCTCCCTGGCTCCCGGGTCTAAAGTGGTGACCAATTATTTAAGGCGTGCAGGCCTCTTACAGCACCTTGAGGCATTGAAATTTCACGTGGTGGGATACGGATGCACCACCTGTATCGGTAATTCGGGCCCATTGCCACCCCATATCGAAAAAGCGATTGACGAGTGCGAACTGGTGGCCGCCTCAGTATTGAGCGGAAACCGGAATTTTGAGGCCAGGATCCATCCGAAAATACGAATGAACTTCCTGGCATCGCCCATGCTGGTGGTAGCATATGCCATTGCAGGACGTGTGGATGTCAACCTGTTGGAAGAGCCTTTAACACAGGACCTAAACGGGCAGGATGTATATCTAAAGGATATTTGGCCTAGCCAACAGGAAATCCAGGAAGCTATTGAAAGTGCCACGGATAAGGAAGATTATGCCCAGGAATATGCAGTAATTTTTGATGGGGAAGAGCAATGGCAAAACCTGCCGGCTCCAACTGGATTGAACTATGAGTGGAAAGACGATTCCACCTACATTAAAGAAATTCCGTTCTTCAAGAATATTAGCGAGACACCCGAACCCCTGCGAAACATTACGAACGCAAGGGTTCTAATGAAGCTGGGTGACTCGGTCACTACCGATCATATTTCACCCGCAGGCTCATTTTCCGAGGAGAGCCCTGCAGGACAATACCTTAAATCCAAGGGCATTGAGCGAACGATGTTTAATTCCTATGGTTCCAGAAGGGGCAACCACGAAGTGATGATGCGAGGCACTTTCGCCAATGTGTTTATCAAGAACGAGATTGCCTCAAAACAGGGCGGTTTTACCACATACTTCCCTGAAAACAAGGAAATGACCGTGTACGATGCCGCCATGAAATATATGGATAACGATATTCCGTTGATCGTGTTGGCGGGCAGTGAATACGGTTCTGGGTCTTCGCGTGACTGGGCAGCAAAGGGCGCAAGTTTGTTGGGGGTAATGGCGGTCATTGCCAGTTCGTACGAACGGATCCACAGATCCAATTTGGTGGGAATGGGTGTTCTTCCCTTAAAATTCAAAAAAGGGGAAGATGCCAACAGCCTGGGACTATCCGGACGCGAAACCATATCAATTACAGGGATAGAAAAAAATCTTAAGCCAGGAAAAGAACTGGATGTGACGGCAAAAATGGAGAATGGTTCGGAAATTACCTTCAAAGCAACAGTCCGTTTGGACTCGGAAATCGAAATCGAATACCTAAAGCACGGGGGTATATTACAATATGTGCTTCGACAATTTCTTAAGGAATAACTGGGTTCATTTATTAGGTCCTTCTATAGGCTTAGAGTTCAGGTCATTTTTGTTTTTAAGCTTATAGACCGCTTCTATGCCCTGTTTTGAATCAGATAGGACAGTAAGGATGTCATCTTTTTCAATAACTGTAGTTCCTTTTGGAGTTAAGTATTTCCCATCTCTTTTAATCATGGTAATGGTGATATTTTTGGGAAAGCCTATATCTACGATTTTCCGGCCTATTACCTGATCGGTATCGCCCACCACCATTTCTTCTAAGAGTGTTTTTGGGTGATCTTCAAGAAAAGCATCTGTTGGGTGCATGATCTTGGCTTTTTCAGGTATTGCCACTCCCAACCATTTAGCCACAATCGATAAGGTGGTACCATGTACCAATACTGATGTTAAAGAGACGAAAAAGACAATATTAAATATCATATCGGCCTTATCAATACCTGCTAACAAAGGATATGTTGCAAATACTATAGGCACTGCACCACGAATTCCCACCCAGGAAATATATACGCGTCTGCGCAATTTCATTTTAAAGGGGGCCAGACTTAGAAAGACAGCAATAGGCCGTGCCAGTCCAATTAGAAATACTGCAATTAATAAGCCCAAACCTATGATTGGATAAATCTCAGTGGGAAATACCAATAAACCCAATGTTAAAAATAATATGATCTCCATCAACCAGGCCATTCCATCAAACACTTGCATTATGGTCCTTTTATGTATCAGGTCCTGGTTACCCAGATATACAGCACAGATATATATCGCCAGGAATCCATTACCTCCAACATAATCTGTAACCGAGAAGGTTATGAACATTAAGGCTATAACTAATACCGGGTACAGTCCCTCAAAATCGAGGTTTATACTATTGATTATATATTTGCTTATTAGGCCAAATCCTGCACCCGCCACCCCACCTAAAATCATTTGTTGGAGAAATAATGGTATTACTGAGTAAAAGCTTTGATCCTGGTTGACTACCAATGATAAAAACGCCACGGTGAGCACATAAGCCATAGGGTCGTTACTGCCACTTTCTAACTCAAGTGTTGGACGCAGATTAGTCCGCAGAGCAAGGCTCTTGGATCGTAAAAGTGAAAATACCGCTGCCGCATCGGTAGAAGAAACTATAGAGCCTAGAAGTAGGCTTTCGTAAATAGTAAAGTCTGTAATTAACCAAACAAATGCACCGAGAGTAAGTGCGGTTATTAACACCCCAATAGTTGAAAGCGCAATCCCTTCTTTTAAAACGGGCCTTATCGACGACCAATTAGTATCAAGCCCCCCTGAAAACAGGATAAAGTTAAGCGCAATAACTCCCACCAATTGCGCCAATTTTGGGTTGTCAAACTGTATACCTGCTAAACCATCCGAGCCCGCAAGCATACCCACTGCTAAAAAAAGTAGCAGCGCGGGGATCCCGAACTTGTACGATGTTTTTCCCATAATAATACTTAGGAAAAGGAGGATGGATCCTATCAGTACAATGTTTTCAGCGGTTAAGCTCATGGCTAAAATATAGTCAAACAGATCAATATGTAGGTAATAAATTCAGCGTAAAGGTGTACGGATATTAATCGTCTAAAAAATGGCTGGTACAAAATGTATCGGCATGGCAGAATTAGTACCACTCTAAACAATTTCGAAACTGATATAAATATCTGATTAATAGCACTTTAGTACTTTGGCATGCAAGTTGTAATCCGTGGTAGTATATAATGAATCTTTTAATGATATCACCATGAAACGTCAGCATATAATTTTAGAAAAGAAGGAATACTTATGGATCCTGAGATTGATCCAAAACCTGAAATTTAATAACCCCACTGAGCAGAAATGTATCGATAACTTACACAGAGAACTGAAATATGCTATAGTTAAGGATGAATCCGATATGCCCGACCATATCGTTAGACTTAACAGTATTGTAAGTGTTGATACTCCTTATGGACCGAAAACAGGATTACAGCTGGTTGCCCCATCGGAGCGGAACGTTTCTCAAGACAAAATATCTGTACTATCACCGATGGGCTCAGCACTGATCGGATATGGCAAGGGTGATGAGGTAAACTGGATATTTCCAAAAGGCAAAGGGAAAATACGAATAATGAATGTTAGAAATGATCGCAGTCCGGTTTTGAACTAGGGCGACGAAAATTACCTGTTCAAAGATTCGAGGCTTTCCTTGATATTGTTGGCGAAACCGGTACCAGCTTCTGCATATACATTGAATGAGAGGTCCACACCCATCTCTTTTAGTTCATTGGCTTCGTCATCATAGTGAGAAGTTGCTGCAATCTGGGCTGTAGATCCAAGCATTTTGAGCAGCCTGACGGCTGACAGATTTGCCTGGTGGGTAGGCATGGTAAGAATAACTAATTTCAAGCCTTCAATAAGACTTGGGGCTCGTGACCAGAAGTCCAGGTTGGTGCCATCACCGTTTACGACTTTCCTGCCACGCATGATATGGGGTGGGATTTTTTCTTGGTTAATTTCAACGCCAACAATTCTATCTGAAAAGGCAGGCGCTATAGCGTCGTACACTGAAGTACCTACACGTCCCATGCCAAATACAACAGCCTCCACATGTTTCAGTTCAAGGTTTTCTTCACCTGCCAGCCTTTTTTCACGTTCAAAACGTTTAAGAGTAAGCCGCCATTTGGCATATAACTTGTCACGCACTGAGGTTAGGGGCGCGGAAAATATGAAAGACATTGAAAAGATAATTGCAAACACCGCCAACCACTGATTAGGCAGCCAGCCGTATGCGGTAGCCACGGTGGCAACAATCAATCCAAATTCACTGTAGGTAGCGAGATTCAAAGAAGAGCGCCAGGAGGTGCTGGCCCGCAGATTGAAGATATTGAACAAGCCGTAATACAGGATCACTTTCAAAGGCAGCAACACAATGAAGATCATTGCCACCAGAAACTCTTGCATGCCAGGTAATGCCGTCATGCCAACACTGAGAAAGAAGCCAACAAGAAAAAGATCTTTAAAACTTAGGAGAGCCTTTGACATCTCGTTGGACTTTGGATGATTAGCCAGGCACATGCCGAGTACCAGAGCTCCAACATCTCCTTTCACGCCAACCAGTTCAAAGATATCGGCGCCTCCCAGTGCGAGGACAATACCACAGAGCACCAGAAGTTCACCATGGCCTGAATAGTCAAGCACTTTATGCAATACATACCGCATTGGTAAAAGCAGTATCAAACCCAGTGCCCAGGCAGACGGAATCTTACCTATGGAAATGGCGAGAAAGATTACCGCAGCGATATCCTGAACAACCAAAAGGCCGATCGAAATATTGCCATGTCGCGACATAGTCGCACCAAGTTCATCAAGTATCTTGATTGCGAAAACAGTGCTTGAGAATGAAAGGGCGAAGCCGATCAAAAGTGCCGTTGGCCAGCTCAAACCTGAAAACAGGGACACGTTTTGGCTTGCCAGACCAACAATAAAAACGCCTATCACACCAGTTGTGATGATCATATGGATTGTTGCAACGCCCCAGATTTCAGGGCGTGCCAGAGATTTAAGCTTTAGCTTAAGGCCGATGGTAAACAGCAGAAGGGTAATGCCGACGTCAGCAGTAGTACTAAGGAACTCGCCGCCTTCTACTCCAATAAAGTTGAGAAAGAATCCAGCAAACAAAAAGCCCAGTAACGGGGGCAGTCCTACTAGTTTCACCAGTAGGCCAAATAAAAAAGCTACCGCGATCCACAGGGGGTCATTAGGATGTATTGATAAATGAATTGATTCCATGTTATTTTTACTCCCGGACCAAATGCCATCACTTTACTGCGTACAATATTTAGCAAGCCCTGATTTGGCGCTACTGTAGTCGAAAAGCTGGGATGAAGATTGTTTTTGGACCAAAAAGCATAAGCGTCATTATCTTTAATATTAAGTTACTCATCCCATTCCTGGCGAATATCCTCGGCAAGCTCATCGTAACGTTTCCTTAATTTGGCGGACAGTTTCTTGCCTGATTTGTGAAGTGTTCTCAATTGTAATGAAAAATAGATGCTGAAAAGTCCGGCGAAAAGAAAGCTAAGTGCTACCAGAACCACCACGCTCATTCCTGCAAGTTGAGGGTTCCATAAGAGGATTGTGGAAAATATGGCACCAAGAACGCCAAAGGTCAGAAGGCCACCCCAATTTTTACTTCCATATTTTTTGATATCCAAAGCAAAGCTGATGGCAGCTATAGAGCGAAAAAGCACCACAAAGCCGATATAAAACGCTAAGGTGGTCATCGATAAGCCGGGGTTTGTCAACAATAAAATCCCTACGATGAAAGTGATGATGCCAAAGGCGAGGGACCATCCCCAATTTTCCAGGTGGTGCCTGTTGGCGGTTGAGAAAACAATTTCCGAAAGTCCCCCAAAAACCAGGGAGAGGCTGAACAGGATTGACAAGGCCAGAAATGAACTTACCGGGGAGGTAAAAGCGATGATACCTACCACCACAAAAAATAGTCCTACCAGTAACGGAATGTACCAATGTCTGATTGCATTAGTTATTGTTTTTAAAATAATTGTTTCCATAATACCATGATTTAGCGTTTTTAATTGTCTTATAAAGACAACGGCATTTTCATTTGTGACTGCAAGAAGCAAATAGAGTAAAATTGAAGCGGTTACAATTTCAGGTCAATAGGGGATGCCCTTTTACTGACAGGAAAAAGAAAGCTCAATCCTTTTTTATTATAAGACCCTGGCTCTTAAATTCCATTGATTGACCTTCGCTCATTCCATACATAAGAGCCTCTACTACAGGTTCATAAACGAATGAATCGGCATTCCAGTTTATGAAAAAATTGGCGCCTGACCCACCCAATTGATCGGACTGCTCAATAAAGTATTCTTTGGTTTCCATCGGTGCTATAATTATGGTATTTAGCAGAAAACGTTTTGCAAGTTGTCCATCCGTATCATAATAGTCCACTTTTGTAAGAGATATTGAGCTATTTGGATCTGTGTTTCTTATACTCAACAGTATGCTCAGGCTGAATTTGGACCCTCCAATGCCTGGTAGATAGGAATACGCCGGCACATAAATATTTTGACCATCTGAATAATCAATAGACAAGGGTCGCTCGGAACTGCTGGAACTACTAGTGGCCTCTATTTTATTTACGGTATCGTTGAATTTTTCAACGGTAATACTAAACATGGCTATCAACCCGGCAAACACCAACAGACTAATTGCCAGAATGAGTAATGCTTTGTGACTATCTTTCATTTATTTCTAGAATAAAGGTAACTATATACAGTGTTACCCAGAATTGGTATATCAGTATATAATTACCTTTAAAAACTACTCTTTATCTATCATTTAATGAAATACAAGATAGTATTAAGATGGCAAATTATTGTAATACGGGTGTCTTTTCTATAGGCTTAGCTACACTGGCTCTTAGCACCCATGCTATTTTTTCATGCTCTTGCAACAGATTTGTAAGAAAATCTGCCGTTCCTACATCCCCATATTCTTCTATCATAGAAATGATCCCTCTAATGTAAATAATGATACTGCTATGATCAGACAGTAATACTTTCATATAACCATCACTAGAGTTGTCTCCTTCATATTCTTCCGACAAATGAGTAAGTTCCAGAAATTTCTCAAGTGTTGCAGGGGCATAATGTCCAATTTTACGCAGACGTTCTGCTATACTGTCAACTTGCTCTTTGATTTTATTATAACTTTCTTCAAAAAAGAGGTGCTTACTATGAAAATCCAGCCCCTCCTGGTTCCAGTGTGCACGAAGTGTCTTGGTGTACAAAACGTATTCATCTGCCAATAGCACGGATAAACGTTCGGCCACTTTAGCAGTATTTTCTTGCGGTATTCCAATATTAGTTCTCATTGCTTATATTTTTTTGTTAAATAATATTTTACAAATTCTTACCCATTAAATATGAATACAATAGGTATGCCAATGTGTGTAAAATACAGTATATCAGATA
>BQJT01000112.1 GCA_021604845.1 Cyclobacteriaceae bacterium | reverse complement strand
GAGATTTAGTTCTGGGGGTATTTGTTGAAGTTTGATTAATAGATCTACCAAACTAAAAACTAAAAACTAAGAATTCAACCCTGCTAGCCAGTAGCCCTGGTTATAGTGTTTATTTCAGGATTCTGAGGTTCCTCCGGAGTGGAAGATACTTTTGTGTAAGGGATATAAACGGAAATTTTTGTACCGCTTAACTCCTTACTTTTTAATTGTATGCTGCCATTTAGTTTTTCAACCGCGTAGCGCACAATATATAAGCCAAGCCCTGAACCAGTACTTCGTTCATTTGCCCGGTAAAACATATTAAATACCTCACTTTGCAATTCCTTTTTAATCCCCTGTCCATTGTCGGTAACTTCAATAATAAGGAAACTACTCTCATGCTTTATCTCCAGCTTTACAAAAGGCTGAGGGGTATCAAATTGCATGAAGTTTACTGCATTTTCCAGCAGGTGAAACAATATGGTTCTAAGACTGCTGGTATCAGAATTCAGTTTAAAATCAATTTCGTTTCTGATCTTGAAATGGATTTTCTCGAAATTCTCCGATGTACTTACAGCAGCCAGGCAATCAGAAATGATGTCATCCAGAGCAACCTCTGAAGGCATTACGTCTTTTTCCTTGATTTTGGTAAGGTCAATTAAGTTGTGGAGTATTTTATTCAGCCTCTGGACACTCCGGTGGTAGTGCCTGAAGTACTCCATCTCATAGCTGTCCTCCTTAAATTCACTCTGTACCACATTAAAAAGGCCCATCAATGAGGCAACCGGCCCTCTAAGGTCGTGCGAAGCACGATATATAAATGTATCCAGTTCATTACTTTTGAACATAAGTTCCTGCTCGGCATGTTTACGGTCTGTAACGTCCTGTGCTACCGAAATGATAAGTTTGGGTTTACCCTTCTGATCCTTTACGATGTTAGTAGTAAGGTATACCCATACTACCCTGCCGGTTTTGGTTATCAGCCTTTTCTCCAGAGAAAAAGAGTCCATCTCACCGCTGCAGAGCAATCTTAACAAGCGTTTACTCTCAGCAAGATCCCTTGGATGTGTGGTACTTAAAGGAGGCAGCGCTTTAAACTCCCTCGGAGTGTATTCGATTAACTCATAGAACTTGTGGTTGGCCTGGATAACCTGGAGATTAATATTACTTAGTATTACGCTGACAGCTGCCTGCTTGAACACTGATTGAAAGTTAATTTCCAGAGCTTTTAAATTTTGCCGGGCTATCTTCCTTTCAGCAATGTCTTCCATGCACCAGACCAGTCGCTCAATCTTTTCTCCAACTCGTTTGACTGGTAACAAATTGATCTCGTACCATTTTTTAGGATGTTTATCAAACCCAAGTTGACTGGTTAAATGTAGATCAGTCCCTTCAAGTCCCTGATTAATTAAGCTTTTAATTTCTTCAGTGTGGTTCTTTGGGAGATAGTCCTCGATCGCAGCACCATATTGTAATGGTATACCGGTCAAAGAAAGAATGCTTGCTGCTGCCACGTTATTAAAAGCCATTAGTCTGCAGTTCCTGTCCAACAGGATAAGCACCTGATTGCCGTGTTTGTGTTCCTCCGGGAAAGTTTTATGTTCTTTAGAATTTAACAGTTCCCGGGCAGTATTTATTATCTGGTACTGTTCCAATAACATAACGTCCTGATTGGCATGTTCTTTGCCAGTTTCAGGTATTGGCGAGCGCTCCGCACTACGCGTTGTATCCAATTGCGGGGTAACTTTTGAGGAAAGGATGTCTGTTAATCCTTGCTTGAGGTCTTCGAGTTGATCAATCAAATGAGAGCGATCCACCAGTTTTGTCATAAGATTAAAAAAAGAATGATGAGCGGACCAACATGTTATTTTTTACGAATATAGCATTTTTGACAGGGTATTCCTTGCCTAAAAAAGGTAAACATTTCGTCCTGTTATTATAGCTACTGATAATTGCTTTAGAATTAGGCTAAAAGAAGTTATTCGTTTAATCTTACCATGTAAGATTGACGCTGTTTTGAATTGTTCTTATTCTCAGTAGTTCTTATATTTAATTTAGATAATCTGCGTCTAAACACATAAGATTGTAACGAAAGAAAAATCTATGTCACCTTCAATCTATTATAAGATTCCCGTACTTTTCTGTACTATACTTATGTATACATCGGTAGGCATACAGGGTCAGGAATATGTACTTTTCGGTGTTGAGCAAAAAAAAGAGGAACCGAGAAGGGACTTGGTAATGGTGTACGGTCATATTCTGGATGCAAATTCAAATCAACCTGTCAACGGATATATTAACTATGAAAAGATGCCCAGGGCTAATAACGTGGGACATATTTCCAATGAAAATGACGGCAGATACAAACTGCACATGTTGGAGAAGAAAAAATATACCATTGAGATTGCAGCAAAGGGATATGTGACAGTATATGATGTACTCGATATCGAGGATTCAGATAATGATGGACAGATAAAACGCGACTATTTACTGACAAAAGCTGAAGATGGTAACATCCTGCGAATGAATAACTTGTTGTTCGAAATCGGTCAGGCAGATATATTGGAATCTTCATACGATGAACTTAATAGTCTGGCCCAAATGCTGCATAGCAACCATAAAATGAAAATCCAATTGGAAGGACATACAGATTACCGGGGCAACCCTGATCGTAATATGAAGCTATCCGAAGATAGAGTGCTGGCAGTTAGGGACTATCTGGTTTCGCAGGAAATTAGAAAAGGGCGAATAAAGTACAAAGCATTTGGAGGTAGCCAGCCGATTACTACGGATAACACCGAGGAGGCTCGTCTGAAAAACCGCAGAGTTGAGGTTAGGATTCTTTCAAAATAAGATTTTATTACTATTTTAACGTTGATTTTGAGTGATCACTATACACCTGAAATCACCCCAATTTAAGCAGACATAGTAATGTTTGTTTATTTTTTTTAACTATCTTAAGATGAATATAAACTTATTGATAAACCATTAGTTATGCGTCGAATTTTATCGCTATTGATATTTTGTATTATTTCAAGCCCGGCGGTTGCGCAGAATGTGCAATGGGCTTCCGAGGTTCTTGAATTTTCTTCAGAATTATCCCCCGTACAATACTCCGCAAACCAGGCCTTAAACAAGCCTAATGTACTACCAAATGGCGGTGAAAACCCAAATGCATGGACTCCTAAAAATCCCAATAGGGTGGAATTCATCAAAGTAGGTTTTGCAAACCCCATGATAGTGCAGCAGATTGCAGTGGGTGAGTCATACAATCCCGGTTCTGTTTCCAGCGTCTACGTTTATGACAAGGCGGGGAACGAGACGGAGGTCTATACATTTAATTCCAGGCCCATAGGCGAAGAGGGACGATTACTAAATATTTTCATTAATCCCACCAGCTTCGAAGTAACCGCAGTTAAAGTGGAACTTGATGGTCGGGCGGTTCCGGGTTATAATAGCCTTGATGCAATCGGTATTTCTGATTCCGAGGTGCCTATTAATGTTGAAAATCTAATTGCAGTGGCACCGAATCTGGGTGAAGACCTTAATGCACAAAGGCTTAGCCCGGCGGTAAACAGCGATGTAAACGAATTCAGACCTTTAATTTCTCCGGATGGCAAGACTTTGTTTTTCAGCCGAAGTAACCACCCGGGTAACATTGGAGGTAAAGATGACGATGAGGATATTTGGTATTCAGAATTGGACGAAACCACCGGAGATTGGAAAGAGGCACGAAATATCGGTCCGGTGCTAAATAATAAGGGACCAAACTATATAAGTTCAATAACTCCGGATGGCAACAGTATGCTATTACTACTGGGGAATGAATACCTGCCTAATGGTAAAATGAAGGCAGGATTATCTCTAAGCCGTAAAACAGAATCCGGTTGGTCCAAACCAGAGGCCCTAAAAGTGGATAACCTTTACAATTACAATGAGAAAGCCAATTTCTACATGGCAAATAATAAGAAGACATTATTGATGTCGATTGAACGCGAAGACTCTTATGGCGACAGGGACCTCTATGCAAGTTTTGCCGCCGATGATGGTAGCTGGAGTGAGCCGGTTAGCCTGGGCAATACTATCAATACTGCAAGTGAAGAGTCTGCTCCGTTCCTGGCCGCTGACGATGAGACCTTGTATTTCAGCTCCAACGGGTTTGCCGGTTTCGGCGGTACGGATATTTACGTTACCCGCCGTCTTGACGACTCCTGGAAAAACTGGTCCGAGCCTGAAAACCTGGGACCAGACATCAACTCAGAAAACGATGATGAGTTTTTCAATATACCGGCATCAGGAGAGTACGCTTACTACAGCCGGGGTGTGGGTACTGACAACATGGATATCTTTAAACTTGAACTTCCGGTATTCTACAAACCAGCTCCTGTAGTATTGGTACAAGGCAAAGTGTTCAATTCAAAAACCAACGAGGCGTTGGGCGGTGTCAAAATTTTGTATGAGCGCTTACCGGATGGCACCGAAGTTGGGCTGGCTACTTCAGACCCGAGCTCAGGAGCATATAAAATTGTACTACCATCCGGCGCAAAATACGGCTATCTTGCCGAAGCCGAAGGATATGTTTCTGTCAATGCTAATATTGACCTGAACAATCTTGAAGAGTATAAAGAAATTAGTCAGGACTTGTTTCTAGTACCCATAGAGACCGGAGCTACCATCGTAATGAATAACATTTTCTTTGATTTCGACAAATCGGTGTTAAAAGAGGATTCGCAGCCAGAATTGAACCGGGTGGCGGAATTCATGACTAATAACCCTGATGTTGAGATTGAGATTGCCGGTCATACAGATAGCCTGGGACCTGAATATTATAATCAGGGTCTTTCAAATAGAAGGGCTAAGGCGGTGTTTGATTATTTAGTAACCAAGGGTGTTGCTGCGGATCGAGTAGTTGCCCGTGGTTTTGGAGAGTCAAGACCCGTTGCCAGCAATGACACGGAAGAGGGCCAGGCCCAGAACAGAAGGGTTGAATTCAAGATATTAACTGAGTAGAACCAAAAATTTCATTATACAGAGACCCTGTAGTGAACACTACAGGGTCTTTTTTATCTTACTGGCAATAGGGAACGTCGTATGCAAACAAGTCAGATTCCGGAAATCTTCAAGGCCCAAAAAATTCGGATAAGGCAGGCTGAGGTTCAACCGATAGCATCCCGCATAGCCTCTCTCGCCAGGATAAAGCGGTGGATAGAGCAGAACAGAAGACAAATTCAGGATGCCATCTTTAAGGATTTTGGGAAGCCTCCCGCCGAAGTCGACCTGTCCGAGATTTACCCGGTACTTTCAGAAATAAAACATGCCCAGAAATCCATTGAACAGTGGACCCGTTCAATAAGGGCAGCTGCACCTGTGGCATTAATAGGCACCAAGTCCAGGGTTATCTACGAGCCAAAAGGAGTATGCCTAATTATTTCACCCTGGAACTTTCCTTTTAATTTAACCGTAGCGCCGCTGGTTTCAGCGTTGACAGCGGGCAACAGGGTCATCCTCAAACCATCGGAGCTCACCCCCAATTGCTCCAGTTTGATTGAGAAAATGGTATCCGAATTATTCGATCCCGATGAGGTCGCAGTAATTCCCGGAGGAAAGGAAGTGGCGGAGCAACTGTTAAAGTTACCGTTTGACCATATCTTCTTTACCGGAAGCCCCAAAGTTGGGAAAATCGTGATGCAGAACGCTGCACAGAATCTGAGCTCTGTTACATTGGAGTTAGGCGGGAAAAGTCCGGCAGTGGTGGATGTTTCCGCTAATCTGGAGGATACCGCTGAGAAATTGGTATGGGGTAAGTTTCTTAATTGCGGACAAACCTGCATTGCTCCGGACTACGTGCTGGTGGAAGAAACAGTGGAAGAAGCTTTGCTGGAGCATATGATAAGCTATGTTGATAAGTTTTTTGACCCGGAGGGCGAGGGTATTGACGCCAGTAATTCTTATTCACGTATCATTAGTTCGCAACATTTGCAAAGACTGGATTTACTGCTTTCTGAAGCACTTGATGAACAAGCGTTTTTGGAATGTGGAGGCGTAGTGGATTACCAACAAATGTATTTTGCGCCGACAATAGTATCCAAGGTGGGACTGGACACCCGGTTGATGCAGGAAGAGATCTTCGGTCCGATTTTACCGGTTATATGTTATAGCAAATTATCGGAAGTTATCGAACAAATTAACCAGCGCCCTAAGCCATTGGCATTGTACGTATTCAGTGAGTCAAAGACTTTCGTGGACCGGGTAATTAAAGAAACATCATCCGGGTCCATGGCAATCAATGACTGCATAATTCAATTTATGAATCCGAATTTACCATTTGGAGGGGTTAACAACAGTGGTTTCGGAAAGTCTCATGGATTCAGGGGATTCCAGGCATTCTCAAATGAAAAAAGCATTATCACTCAAAAGACCGGAATGACCTCAGTTAAGCCACTCTATCCCCCTTACACCGGACTTACCCAAAAAGCCATCGACTTACTGCTAAAATACCTTTAGATCTAAGATCTGACCCATGCTATTGCCCGCAGCGGTGCCCCGCTGCCTCCGGCGATGGGCATTGGCAGAGCAATTATCCAGGCACCTGTTGCAGGCAACTGGTGTAAGTTTGCCAGGTTTTCAAACGCAGGAATATTTTCACGAAACAGTATCCTGTGTGATTCAAATTCGGACGACTGTCCGTAATCAATGCTGGGGGTGTCCAGACCAATGGCTTTGATATTTCTTTCTGTGGTTAACCAGGTGGCAGCTTCCGGGCTTAGCCCCGGAAAGTGCAATAATGCCACTGCCTCTGGCCCGGTTAAAATGGTCCCCAAATATTTCTCCCGATCCGGCCAGAATTTTCCATAACCCGTGTATAGTATTACCATCACATTTTCTGGTATCTGTCCATGTGTTTTTTCCCAATTGGTAAAATCCTGAACTGAAACCAGATAATCCGGGTCATTCAGCGCAAATTCACTAACGTCAATAACCACCGCAGGCCCCACTAATTGATCCAGGCTTAATTGTTCAACACTTTTATTGCTTTCCGAAAAATGCACCGGGGCATCAAGATGAGTACCGCCATGCTCAGCAGAGCAGTATGAATATGCCGAATAGAAAAAGTTCTGATCGGTACTTCCATAGAAAACTGTATCCAGCTGAAACCCCAGGGTATCTGTAGGCCAGTAAATGGTGTTTTGATCAAATGGATAAGAGAGATCTATCCAGGTTCCATGGGAAAATCCCGGAAGATGATCGGTGTTTTCAGCGGTGTTTTTACAACCGTACAACACCATGGAAATTAGAGCAAATATTGCTACAATACCTTTTGATTTACTCATTTTAGTCGATTTGGAGGTTTTACAGTATAGTCGATCGCAGGCAGGTTCAAACTCCCGGCAACTTTCTCAACATCTCTGATCACCCGTTCAGGGTCCCGGTTTGCAGTAAAAAGCATTTTGAAACCATCGTTACCCTTTAAAAATCCACGGTAAACTTTACTTCGTACATCATTTCGGGATACAAAGGAGTGGATCTGCTGCGAATAACTACCACTGGTAAATACAATTTCTCGTAAAGTTGGCAACGTTTTCCAAGCGCCTATTTTAATACCCAGTAATCCCACATATTGCTTAATCATCTTTTTTTCCAAGTCCAACGAAGCCCCTTGGATGGTGAAACTGAATACCACTCCTAAAAGCAGTATCGGAATGGGAACCAATGGGTTTGGGAAAGGTATAGCCTGAAAAATTGATAAAATGGCAAAAATACTCAAGATCCAACCCAGTTGCTGAATCAGTTGAGGGAAATAAAGGTGCAACCTATTATTGAGCATGATATTAATTTACCAAATTGTTCATCAAATTTCAGTTTTTAGTACATATCTCACCAGTTAAGCCGAAAAGGTTCTAACTTTGTATAATTATATTTTTTTGACTGCCATGAAGAAAAGCCTGATCATTGTCGGCGCTTTGGTGACGATAATATTAATAGCGATTTTTGCTATTCCGATCTTATTTAAAGCCCAAATTCAGAAGATTGTAGATGATGCTATTAGGGCATCGGTACGGGCTGAGGTAAGCTATGAGGATTTTAACCTCTCTCTAATTAGGAACTTTCCCAATTTAAGCCTTTCGGTAGACGAATTATCAATAGCAGGAGTGGAGGAATTTGCAGGTGATACCCTGGTGTACGCTGAGAATTTCACCGTTAGCGTGAACTTTGTGCAGGCCATTCTTTCTGACAGGCTCACCATTAAGAAGATTAACCTGGAGCGGCCAAAAATATTTGTCAAGGTGCTGGAATCCGGACTGGCCAACTATGATATCGCAGTAGAATCAGAGACCTCTGAGGCAGCGGAATCATCCGACTACGATCTGGGTATTCAGGGCTGGGAGGTTGAAAATGGCACCATGATTTACGATGACCGCCAGACAAAGGTATTCCTGAAGCTGCAGGGAATTACGCATAGCGGCAGTGGCGATTTTACCAGTGATCTTTTTGATTTGACCACAACTTCTGTAGGTGAAGTAGTCTCATTACAGTATGAAGGATTCGAGTACCTGGAGAACAAGCAAATAGACGCAGATGTCACCTTGGAAATGGACCTGCCTCAGTCCAAATATACCTTTAAGGACAACAGGATAGCCATCAACCAGTTCACTATTGGTATTGACGGCTGGCTGAGTATGCCGGAAAATTCAGAAGACATTATAATGGATCTGTCGTTCCAGACTTTACAGAATGAATTTCAGGATCTGCTGTCATGTGTGCCCGGAATGTATATGGAGGGCTTCGAAAATATAGAAAGCAGTGGCACGGTGGATTTGGCAGGAGTTGTGAACGGAACCTACAACGAAGATAAGATCCCATCTTTTCAAGTTACTATGGAGGTGGTTGACGGCCGGTTCAAATATCCGGATTTGCCTACCTCAGTGGAGAATATCAATTTGGATATGGTGGTTGCGAATTCAGATGGTATAACCGACAATACCTCAATTGATATAAGTGAATTACATCTGGACTTCGGGAAAAATCCTTTGGACGGTACCATCAGCATTAATGGTTTGGCAACCCCTGAGATCAATGCTGATTTGAATACTAAACTGGATCTGGGAGAACTTACCAGTATGTTCCCTATGGAAGGGACTACTCTAAAAGGCATTTACACCCTATCACTTAAAGCAGTTGGTAAATACGATAGTGCCGCACAAACGTTTCCGGTAGTGGACGCCAGTATGTCCCTGGACAATGGATATGTGAAATCATCGGAATTCCCTGAAAGCCTGGAACAGTTTCACTTTATAAGCATGGTAACTAACCCCACTGGTAACTTGCCGGATACCAGGATTGAAGTACCGAAATTTAACTTTGTGATGGATGGGGAACCGGTTTCCGGTAAACTGGTTTTGGTCAATCCCAATGACTTTTCATGGGATGTTGCAATCGACGGTGGAGTAAATCTCGAAAAGCTAACCCATATCTTTTCATTGGAGGATATGACCTTAAAAGGAATAATACGTGGAAATTTGGCATCCAAAGGTAAAATGTCCAGCCTGGAAGCGGAAAAATATGCAGATATTCCAACTTCCGGGACCATTGAAATTGAAAACTTTAGTTATTCCAGCAAGGAACTTAGCCACGCTTTCGAAATAAGTTCCGGAAAGACCTCATTCACACCACAGCAGATAACCATTTCCGATGTACGCGCCCAAACCGGGGCCACGGACCTCGCTATCAATGGAGCGGTTACTAATTATATCAACTATATGTTTAAGGAGCAGGAGCCTATTGCCGGTAACTTAAAAATCGAATCACAAAATGTAAACCTCAATGAGTGGATGGAGGAATCGGCAACCTCTGAGCAGTCAGACGACCTTTCAGTAATCGAAATACCCGACAATGTTAATTTTACCTTAGACGCAACCGCAGGGACTGTTCTATACGATAATATGACGTTGAGCGATCTGAAGGGCCAGGTATTAGTTCAGAATGGCATAGCTCAATTAAACGATGTCACCTTCAACTCACTAGGTGGTGGCTTTTTGATCAGCGGATCTTATGATCCACGGAATAAAGTAGTTCCTGAGTTTGATATGAAGGTGCAGATGCAAAAAATTGCCTTTAAAGAAGCGTTTGAAACCTTTAATACGGTAAAAATTCTGGCGCCGGTAGCTCAGTTCTTATCCGGTGATTTCAGCAGTAGTTTTAAATTTAATGGAGCGCTTAAACCTGATATGACACCGGCTTTGGCAACGCTGAATGGCAGCGGTCTGATAAATATTGTAACTGCAACGCTGTCAGGGACAGACTCCAAATTGATACAGGGTTTCACCGCCATAACCAAGTTTAATGATACTCCCAAGGCTTTTAACTTAAACGATGTAATCATGGCGGTAAAAATCAAAGACGGTCAAATGGATGTTGCTCCCTTCGAAGCTGCCTTCGGCGACTACACCACCCGGGTATCAGGGAGCACCGGCATTGACGGGAGCATGAATTTCCTGCTCAACATGGAGGTTCCGGCAGGTGTGGTAGGAACCTCTGTAAATCAGGCAATCGCTAAACTTACTAAATCGGACCAACCGGTCGACGATAAGATCAATGTTAATTTGAAATTATCAGGTACTTACAGTAATCCGCAATTCGCTCTTGGTGGAGTCCAGGATGAGGGATCAACTACAAATGCTGTGCAGTCTGCGGTGAACCAGAAAACCCAGGAAGCTAAAGACAGTGCCAAACAAGTGGTAGACCAGAAGACTGAGAAACTAACAGAATCAACTAAAAAGAAATTGGATAGTTTAATCAGCGATCAGGTATCAGACAGCGCCTCGGCCGACGCTATAAAGGAGGTTACCAAAGACCTGTTGGACAAAGACAATGTTGAAGGTGTGCTGGATCTATTCAAAAAGAAGACATCCAAAAAGGACACTACCAAAACAAAATAATTGCCAACCATTTGGTAATCATCTAATTATCTTATCCGAAATTAGTTTACGCCAGCCCGGATCATTAACCAATGGAAGATTTTGTCTGCGCCTTGCTCTAAAGTCAAAACTTTCAAATAAATAAAATTTCTTACAGGGGTTACTTTTCTCAACTTATCCGTATAAACAGGAAATAAGTTATTTAAAATAGCACTTTTTTAATAAAATATTGAACTACTGCACTTTGCATGACAAAACGTATACTGCTGAATTAATTACAAAAACCTGAGGTTCTGACTTACCTCATCACCGATACAAAAATGAGCATGTGCAACTAGTTAATATTTGGAAATAAAATAAGACGACATACACTATTTGATAATTTCCGTTTTAAAAAGGCGCTGCTTGACAGGGCCTTTTTTTACTAAAAAACTACTAGTCTATGAAAATTAATACTACCAGGAAGAAAATGGTCACCAGGCTGGAACATATAGAGATCCGCTTGGATGCACTAAAAGAATTAAGCCAGTTGAGGCCATTGAATCCTCAGGAAATACGCGAGTGGGAAGTACTGAATTTCGAACGGCAAAACCAGGACTATAAGCTTCGCTACATTGATCTTAAGATGACCAAAAAATTTGAGACCATTGAAAGGTACCTCGGTTTGTTCACATCATTCTTATTTGCCTCATTGGCGTTTATCGCCCTGTATTCGAGTATAGAATTGATCTCCAACGGTCAGGGAGACCATCTTCCGTTGATGGTAGCTACCATTGCCATATCATTAATCCTTGGGATATTCGGGTTTATGGTCTTTATTAAAAAGATACCATTACAATGGAGGTCTTAACGATAGGGAAAGGCACTAACAATATCTTTGACAAATCCCGGGAAATCCCAGTTAGATTCAGGTTGTGAGAAACCCAAACGCACCAATACCAGGTCATATGAAGGTATAATGACTACTTTCTGACCTTCGTATCCAGACATATGAAAAGCATCCTTTGGGATATCCGGCAAAGCTTCTCTTTCACCCCGCGTACGCCAGAAATGCGCTCCGTATCTTTCACGGGGTGCCTTAGGAGTGGCTGTTTGAGTGTATTCTACCCATCCAGGAGGTAAGATGCGGTCCCCATTCCATTCACCGTCGTTTAAATAAAGTAAGCCGATTCGCGCCCAGTCCCGGGCGGTAGCATACATAAAACTAGAGCCAATAAAGGTACCATCCGGCCCGGGCTCAATGACAGCGCTGCGCATGCCAATTTTGTTGAACAGAAAAGAGTGAGGGAAGTTCCAGTATTGTTTATTGGTACCACCGATTTTTCTTTTTATCAACTCTGAAATCAGGTTGGTAGTACCACTGCTGTATTCCCAAACGCTGTCAGGATCCGACTCAAGCGGCTTATTAATAGCCAAACTATAGGGCTGGCTGGAAGTGAAGAGCATTTTGGTGGCATCGGATAAACCTGAGTACTGCTCGTCCCATTCAAGCCCGCTACTCATTCGCAGCAGTTGGTCCAAAGTAATAAATCTTCTGGGGTCATCTTCACCCGACCACTCTTCAAATAAATGATCATCTTCAAGCCGCAGTAAGTTCATTTGAACCAATATTCCTGCCATTGCATTGGTGATACTTTTTGTCATGGACCAACCCAAAAGTGGAGTATCTTTTGAATAACCTTCAGCATAACGTTCAGCTATAATCTTTCCTTTGTAGACCACCACTACCGCTCGGGTACCTTTCAGCTTTTCAAAATCAGGTTCTTCAAAAAGGTTGTTCAATGCTCGTTCCAAAATGTCCTCATCAAGGTCAGCAGGGAACTCCCCTCCAGCGAAATTGTCGCCGGTTGGCCAGTAGTTATTTGCCTGCCTGGCATCGGGCTTTATGATTTTAACCTGTTCCTGCTTAAGCTCTTCCGGGGTTTTCCCAATTGCCAGGGTACAGCCCAGGCCTTCGCGATAGACCGCGGTTCTGCTCGCCAAACCCTTGACATCTGCAATTACTGTTGAATCAAGATAGTTTACATTGAGGTTGGCCATACTAAAAGACGATAAATCAGATGCCATTACCGAAGCTTGATCCCGGTTGCTGATAAACGCGCAGGAACACATGGTCTTGGCACTGTATGCGGTATATATGGGTAATGCGTTCCAGGCGTAGTACAGTCCATAGCAAAGGGCCACCACCATCAGAATAAGCACAGTACGGAGGATCGTTTTTTTCATGAAGAACTACTGATAAGTATGGTGGCGAAAATTACAAAAAAAACTGCACCCAACAGTATGCGAAAGTTGAGCTGAGATTACCAGAGTAGTTTTCAATTAGATTTAGAGATTATCCTTAGTATGATTCAAACTTTTCGTAATGCGGCGATTCCAGTTGTTCGTTCCACGGTAAAATAAACCCACCCGCGAGCATACGTCTTACACATTCAATATCATCGCTAAAGATGCGGTCTTCTGTGGTATGTGAGACCTGTTTTCTTACCTCCCCATGAATAGCTTTCAATATTGCGGTAGAACTAAGCGGATGCCTGAAGTCAAGCGCCTGACAGGCACAAAGTAATTCGATAGCCAGGATCCTTTCCAGGTTCTCAACCACCGTCAACGCTTTCCGTCCTGCAATGCTACCCATACTTACATGATCTTCCTGCCCCAAGGAAGTTGGGATACTATCGGCACTGGCTGGAAAACACAAGGTCTTATTTTCACTGGCAAGTGCCGCGGAGGTGTATTGCAAAATCATGAAACCCGAATTAAGTCCGGTTTCTTTTACCAGGAGCTTCGGCAGACCGGTAACGGTACCGTCGAGTGAAAGATAGATACGCCGGTCTGAGATATTTCCCAGCTCAGAAGCGGCCAGGCAGACATAATCAAGCGGTAGTGCAATAGGTTGTCCATGAAAATTCCCACCACTAATAGCCAGGTCCCGATCGATTATTACCGGATTATCCGTTACCGCATTCAATTCAACCAACAAAGTTTCCTTTAAATGCAGCCAGGCAGCCCTGGAGGCTCCATGCACCTGGGGAATACAACGTAGCGAATAGGGGTCCTGAACACGTTCACAATTTTTGTGCGACTCGACAATCTCCGAACCCCGAAGCAGTCCGCGAATTCGGGATGCAACATGTTCACCACCGGGATGAGGTCTGAGCTGGTGCAACTCAGTCATAAAGGGTTGTGCCGAGCCTAGCAAACCTTCGAGCATCAGTGCCGCGATAAAATCCGCCTGACTCAAACAAGCATAAAGCTTCTGCAGAATTAACACACCGTAGGCAGTCATGAATTGAGTACCGTTAATCAATGCCAACCCTTCTTTTGGTGCCAGAGTCAAAGCCTGTAAACCAAATTGGTTTAACACCTTACCAGCTGGTTGTACGTTTCCCTGATAGTGCACCATGCCCAAACCGATCAAAGGAAGAAATAAATGCGCCAGAGGTGCTAAGTCACCAGAAGCACCTACAGAGCCCTGGCTGGGAACCACTGGGATCACCTCATTATCTATATGCCAAAGGATCCGTTCCAGTGTGGTAACAGTAATCCCCGAAAACCCTTGTGCAAGCGCCTGAACTTTCAGAATCAGCATTAACTTTGCTATCTCAGTCGGAACGGGGTCACCGGTGCCTACACTATGACTCTTCAGGATGTTGGATTGCAGGTCGCGTGTTTTATCAGGAGAGATCTTGGTGGTACACAAAGGGCCAAATCCAGAGTTAATGCCGTAAACCACCTGATCGGCACGGGCGATCTGATCAACTATTTGCTGACTTGCAATCACTTTTTCCAGACTGGCTTTTCCCAAAATCCCTTTGGTTTTCCCCTGACATATATCCAGGGCAGTGCCAGCGGTTAAGTAGTCTCCATAGGTGAAGGAGCTCATGGGCGTTGATTGTTTGTAGTAGGGCAAATTTAAAAATAGTTTTGAGGTAAATTGACGATTATCGTTAATTGTGCATCGCAATAGATTCTGAATGCAAATGGACATTCTTTAAACTGCAGTATTCAGTGGCAGGAATTTGTATCTTCAGAGTGTGTTGTTTTTCTTATGTTGCAAACCCAGGGATAATTAATGTATAGAGTTGTACTGATCTATGCGGTGTTTTTCATTTCATGCCAAAACCAACCAGAATATTATCAGGTGGAAGACGGGGTTTCAGAAGCATTAGCCATAGCCAGAAAGAAGCAAACTGGCAAGGTTAAATATAATTTGTCCATAACATTGCCAGGGGAACAAGCTGAGCCAATCCACGCAAAATTGAATTTGCAGGTAGAACTTCTAGATACCAGTTCCCCGTTAATCCTTGATTTTTCTCCAGATAATGACACCCCAGTTAGTCTTATCATAGATGAGGACACCGTTCCGGTAATCAGAAAAAACCAGCATATAGTGATACCGGGAAAATACCTTAACCAGGGAGCTAATTCTATTGATATTGATTTTCAGGCAGGCGATGGTTCCATGAACAGGAACGGGGATTTTATGTACACCTTAGTGGTTCCGGACAGGTCGAGAACAATTTACCCCTGTTTTGACCAACCCGATATTAAGGCCCGATACCAGTTGGAACTCACCACACCCAAGGACTGGAAGGTACTTAGCGCGACAACTCCGGATAAGATGGTAGATGAAGGAGAATTTGTC
>BQJT01000111.1 GCA_021604845.1 Cyclobacteriaceae bacterium | reverse complement strand
GGTGACCAGGATAAAAGTTGTCTTTTTCTCAATCTTCATGGTACTTCTTACCAGCGGTGCGATTTTGGGTCAAAGAACGCAAATAAAGGGGTTTGCAGAAGTTGTAACCATCATGCAAGATGGCAAAGTGAACTTTGGTGTTGGCGAGCAGGATCTATTTATTACCTCCGAAATTAGTAATCGCATTTCATTTCTGGGAGAGACTGTTTTTAAATTTTCACCTTCGTCCCCCACGGATTTTAACGTCAGTGTGGAAAGAATCATTGGGAAGTACAATTACAGTGGCAACCATAACTTATTGGTTGGTAAGCATCATACCCCCATCAATTACTGGAACGACACCTATCATCATGGCAGGGTATTTTTTCCCACCATAACCCGTCCCTTGCTGTTCGCAAATGATATCGTTCCTATCCATACCACCGGAATTAGTTTCCAAGGCCTGAACCTTGGTAAGTTGCGTTTTGGTTATGAACTCATGGTAGGTAATGGAATTGGTGCCGGAGACAGTCTTGATGATAATCGAAATAAGTCGCTAACTGCAGCACTTCATATAAAGCCAAAGGATGATTTACGGATTGGCATTGCCTATTATACAGATGTGCTTTCCCCTGGAACTGCCCACTCTCACAGTGGTCATAACCACGGAGGACATCACCTGGATGTAAGGGTAAATCAACATCTGTTTAATACTTCTATAGCGTACTTTGGGAAAAAATACGAGGTCCTGGCAGAAAATATATTTGCGGTAAACCACAATAAAGATATTGGCAATCCACTATCGGTGGTCAGTTATGTTTATGCCGGGATTAGGGTTAAAGAAAAGCTGGTACCGTATTTCAGGGTGGATTACCTGCATTTTCAGCCGGAGGAGCCGTACTACGGGAACAATAATATTACCGCTGTACTGGGCGGTATTCGGTACGAGATTAATTATCTGGCAGTGGTTAAACTGGAATACCAATATGAACACCATGAGGAGACCGGAAATGAGAATAGAATTGTCGCTCAATTTGCAGTGGGATTTTAACCTGGATTAATGACCACCGAATCTAATATACGTCAACTTGCTTCAATCATCAGCTGGTGTTTCACCATTTTGATTTTAAGTAATCTTTCGGTAACAGCACAAGATACCGGGTTGGTAGTGATTGGAAACAAAGAGAACGTCCCTTCTGAGCTGGAAAGAAGAGAGTTGATATCAGTATTACGGGGCGAACAGCAACGTTGGAAAGAGAGCGGAGGGAAAGTAGTACTGGCATTGATGGAACCTGACACTCCGATTGGCAGGAATGTCTGCACCAGGGTTTATAACATGAGCGGAAATGAATTGCAGAAATATTTTTTACTGCTGGTGTTTCAGGGCAAAGCCCGTGCCCCTAACTATTTCGATTCAGCGGTAGAGTTGGAAGCCTTTGTAGCAAAAACTCCGGGGGCCATAGGAGTGGTAAACCAAAATACCAATCGCTCGGTGAAAACAGTTTTGGTTGACGGGAACAGTTCGCTTTAGTCTACCTATACAACGCTTTATCTTACCTGCAGAACAGGTATTTACTATCCGATTACCGGGCTGCATCCAGTTTTACTCTATCAATCTTATCACTTTGCAGAAACCTTTCCAGTGTCATGACCTCATTCCAGAGTTGAACTATTCCCCCGGATCCAGCTAGTATTCTGTTTCCGTCCGGTGAAAATGCTGCTGAAACCATTTGGCCTGAATATTCCTTTAACAGGTTGCCATCAAGATCCCAAAGCATTACGGAATTACCCACATTAACTGACAAAATTCTGGATCTATCGGAGGAAACAGCCACCGTGGACACGATACCAGGAGTGCGAATTTCTTTAACCAACTTTCCGGTGAGACTCCAAATTCTGATGCTGCCGTCACCTGACCCGGTTAGCACCTGGCTGCCATCCGATGAAAAAACCGCAGTGTGTACCTGATCCTGGTGCCCGGAGAATTCAGTTATCAGAACTCCCTCACTATTCCAAAGCCTGGCCAGACTATCCCAGGATGCAGTGAGCAACATGCTTCCATCAGGGGAAAAAGACACCGAAGAAACCCTGTCCTGATGGTTATTTAATTCCAGCAGTAAATCTCCCTCCAGACTCCAGCACCGGGCTGTACTATCAGCCGACCCCACAATTATTTTAGTTCCATCCGGAGAAAAGTCAACGGAAGTAACAGCGGCGAGGTGGTTATTGAACTGGTGAAGTACCTTGCCTGTTAAATCTGTGAGTAATATAGTGCCATCCCCGGAGCCGGTTAGGATCTTGCCACCATCAGGAGAAAAGACTACCGAATTTACCTGATCATGGTGTCCTGTTATCTCTGCTAGTAGTACCCCATCTGGAGCCCAGAGCTTGGCGGTCTGATCGTAGGATCCAGTCAGCAGTTTACTGCCATCGGGTGAGAAATCAACCGATAATATGTACTCATCATGTGCCTCAAATTCATCAATTAATTGTCCCTGTTGCTGCCATATCCTGGCAGTTCCGTCATAAGAACCGGACAATACTTTTGATCCATCGGCAGAAACAGCAACAGAGGAGATACGATTCTGGTGTCCTTTAAGCTCAATATACTGGTCGGTATTTAGGTCAAACAGCACTACCAAGTGGTCATATGAACCTGTCACGATTTTATCTCCTTTCGGCCAAAATGCCACAGATGAGATCCTGTTGGAGTGAAAGTCAAATTCTTCGATCAAAATGCCAGTAATGTCCCAAACCTTCGCAATGCCGTCTACCGACCCTGTCAATATCTGGTGGCCATCAGGGCTAAAGGCTACCGAATAAATGTAGTCCGAGTCATCTCCGAATTTTCTGCTGCTGTTTCCATTTATATCCCATAATTCGGCATTCTTATCGTAGTAGGCGGTTAACACAGAACGCCCATCAGGACTAAATGCTAAGGAAGAAATTTGATTCTGTCCAAAAACGACTAACTGGTTACCCTTGAGGTCCCATAGCCTGGCTTTTTCTGAACCTGTAAGCAGGTATTTCCCATCGGGAGAAAAAGTTACGGAGGATACCGGCTGGGCGTGGTTAAATTCCTGCAGCAGCTTTCCTTCAAGGTTATAAAGCACAACGCTTCCGTCGTTACTTGCTATAAGAATCCGATCCTCGTGGGGCCCAAAGGCTACTGCATTTACAGGTTGCCCAACGGCGATTTCCAACTGCAGCTCGGATTTTGTATTCCATACCCGGGCTACACCATCCTGACAACCAGTAAGCATTAATGAGTTATCGGGTGAGAATGCCACTGCATTCACCTCGGCATCATGAGCTAAACTTTTATAAAATACATTCCCCCGGTAAATCTGATGAGCAGCGTTAAGCACCAGTGGACTACTTTGTGTTTGAATTGCCCGCTCTGACATCCTCAAGGCGATGGTAGGGTCTTTGTCAGCCTGTAGCTGGGCCTCCGAAATTTGATAATTAGCCTGCGCGATATCCCTCTGAATAAGCGCCTGCTTACGCTGATATGATGCATAGATCAGGAAACTAATGGAAATCAGGGTGGCCAGTGCAAGGATAGATGCAAATACCCTGGCACGCCTGAGTTCTTTCCTCCGTCTTTGTTCGCGGATTGCGGCCTGCCTTCGAGCTTCCTTTTCAACTCTATCACGCTGTTTTACACTGTCGTCCAGGTACTTAAGGCAACGATCGCAATCAGAGGAATACCTTCCTGCCCAGGCATGATCGGGTTTGGAAGATGCTCTCCATACGATATACTGATCAAGTTCCAATCCGAATAAAAGGTCCTTTTTATTTTGATAGTACTGTTGTGCTGATTCAACCAATCGCAAGAATATTTTACTTGATTCCGCTTCCTCATCAACCCAGTACTTAAGCGTTTCCCACTGCCGGATCAGACTCTCATGTGAGATATCGATAACCGTATCCAGATCAATTTCCTGCTTAGGCGGAACCAGAAAGGAATAGCCAGGTTTTCTGAATACTTCTATTATTAAAACCAGTTCTTCCAGCTCAGCTCCGGTATGGGTAATAATATCAGCTACACTTGCCTGTCGCCGAATTTCTCGATTGTCGGGACCCTTTTCAGTAAGGAACTTAAATAGCTTTTCCACTACCTGTTTACGCTTGGCGGACGCTTCATCTGATAGTCCATCAATAACATCGTTTAAGGCCTTGTCTGCGTGAAGCGACAAAGCCTGATCGATTCCACCAATAGCAGTGTAATCAGATAACTCAATAGGCGAATCAGGTTCATTTCTTTCTTTCCAAAAATCCCAGGTACGCATTAGCGCATGCTGCATAATAGGAAGCTGGTCCGGGTTTGATCCAACATCGTTTAGAAGTCGTTGCACCAGCTGTGGGGTAATAGTAGCTCCTCCCACCGCCACAGGACCGTTAATTGCTTCCCGTCTTTGGTTTCTGGTCATGCGTGGTATGAGGTATTGTCCTTCATTGATAGTTTCCGGCAAATCACGGAATGATGAGCAATCACCCAGATAGTCTGAACGCATGGTGATTACGATGTAAATCGAATTGCTTTTATCCTCCACGCTGGAAAGCAAAAGTTTTACAAATGCACCGGCCTGATCCCTGGCATTTGGTTCAGTTGAGTTATTAACAAACCGAAACAATTCCTCAAATTGGTCCACTACTACCAGCAGGTTTTCCCTTTCAGAGAGTTTGGCTTGCCGATAAGCCTCTACCAATCCCAAAGCACTTCTTTCCAGGGTTATCCGAATAAACTGTTCCTGAGTATAAAGGTCATCTTCCGGGTTGTCCTGATCTATTAGAACTCCTGGCACGCTTAAAGCTTTTGCCATATTTGCCAGCGGATTTCCACCGGGCCGGAAAACAGCAATACGCCAGTTGGTATTGGATCCGGCCATCATACCACTGTACAAATCGGGTAGCAGCCCTGCCTTTACCAATGAAGATTTTCCACTGCCTGAAGTGCCTACTACCGCCAGAAAATGAGTTTTCCTAAGCTTCCTTAGTAGCTCATTGCTTTGGCCATCACGACCAAAAAAAAGATGGTTTTCATGAGATTCAAAAGGTCGCAGACCAGGGAATGGATTGGACAGAATTTGTGGATATGCCGGATCCATATCTTAGGATGATTGCTTCAGTTTGTCGGTAAATGGACTTAAACTGTTTTCAGAAAAATTTTCGAACTGTTTAATCACCACCAGTTCACGACTGCGAAACCCTTCTTTGGAGGGGTTTTTTTCACCACTGACATACACTGCTTTCATAGTTATGGGACTGGTTCTTCCAAAACCGAGCGCTTTACGCAGATCATTAATTTTCGCGTTGAGCCAGAATTCACTGCCATAGTCATAATAGATTAGGGCGGCGTCGCAGATTCGGAGATTATCCTGATGCATTTCCCTCAACTCCGTTTCTGTACCTTCAAATAGAGGTTTCAGAACTTCAAACCCAAGGTTGTAAAGATGATCGTCTACAATCTTCGCTGCCTCCGAATCGGCCTGGTTATAAATCAGGTAAACTCTTGGAGGTCTTTTTTCTTCAACGCCGGCATATTCTTGTGGAGGTGTCAGGCTCCGGAGGGTGTCAATCAGATGCGTTTTGAAATCTTCAAAATCATCACTCATAAATTCGGTTAATTCATGATTGGGAGGGTCCATTAATACCTGATCCAGAAACGCCTTTTGACGGGTGTCGTCAATTTTCATATCCTCAGGTTGCCAAATCAGACACGGCAGACCGGCTTCCCGGGCTAACCGATATTGCAGCATGGGTACCGAATGCTCTTCATCTTCAGGAACCAGCCCATACTTACCTCCTAGCAATAACACCGACAATTGACTTCTGGCAAGCTGCTCCTTTACAGCTTCACTGAAACGCTGGTCTAACGGGAGTTCTTTATCGGGTAAAACCCGATACCCACGCATCTCAAGATCACGTCGAATATTATCCCGCAGCGGGTTAAGATCAGAAGTTGTTTTGGCCAGGTATACGGAGTTGCCTTCTTTGGTTTCTCCAGGAATTTCTGCAGGTTTTTCGCCCACGGGAATATCCATTGTCAGCAACCTTATTACCTGTGAAAGATCTTGTGCAACATCTTCGAACCGTTCAAGGTATTGATAGTAGTTTGGAGATTTCTTATCCAGGGAAAACTCACGAAAATGACCGTCCGGGGTAACTTCAAAAAATTCATAACCCAGAATTCCTTCAATTTCCGGTGGGTGCATTTCAGCAGGAACCGGTGTTTTAATTACTTTAAAAATTCTCCACTTATTGTTGACCTTAACTCCGCCTTTATGTTCGGCCACCGTACAGAATTCTTTCAACTGCTTCAAACAGTTCTTTGACTCCAGGTATCTGGGAGAAAGTATTGAAATCAATACCTTTAGTTTGATGAATTCATTAAGCGCCTGCTCATCCAGACTTTCTTGAGGTTCCCTCCAAATCCCCGGTTGATATCCCAATATTTGCGCCACTCTCTTTCTCAAAGCCTGGTCGAACACAGATATCCAACCCGCTTCTTCATGAGTGATAGATTCATTATCCAATTGGGCATAACTAATAAAGACATCTTTTTTATCGCTTTTGGGTGCAGGCGTTAGATGCTTGACCTTAGTCCGTGGACCGTTAATTAAGGTAGCTTCCAACTGATTTTGTTCTGGAATAACCAAACCTGGCAAATCTATGGCAAAAATATCGCGCTTCTGACGGTCGTTCTTGAATTGAAATTCACCCAGGTATTTTACTTTCAACTCTTCCTGATTTTTTATTTCTTCCAGTACTTTGTCAGATATTAACACACTGCCTGCGATGCCAGCAGATTCAATTCTGGAAGCCAGGTTAACAGAGTCGCCAATGATGTCATCTTCGGTAACGATTATATCTCCGATATGGATTCCGATGCGTACGGGTATCTTTGGATCTTTCAGAAATTGTTCCTGGAGTTTACAGGCACATTCTACTGCGGATATGGCACTGTTAAAAATACTTAGGGTACCGTCGCCATAGTACTGGACAATGGTTCCCTGGTATTCTTCTGTTAGAGAGTTGAAAACCTGCCGATGCCGTTCCCTGGTTTTTATGGCTTCAGATTCACTGCGCTGCATTATCGCCGTATAACCTTCAATATCGGTGAACATAATGGCGGCAAGTCTGCGAATGTGAGCCATAAGAGTATAATATACTCTTTAATTTAAAAATTATATTAAAAAAAGGCTACACTAATCACTCCGCCCAATCGGGCCGGGGAAATTCCCTCATCGGGCTATACCTGGGGTAGGTGTCAAAAATCTCTTGGTTTGGACCAACAACCCTGGGATCTCTGGTTTGAGTTAATGCATGTACTACTATAGTTTGAAGTTGTTTCATGATCCCGGTAAATTCAGGATGATAGGCAAGATTTCTCAGGCATTCAGGATCCTTGCCCACATCAAATAATTCAAATTCAGGCCTTTTGTCCACGGCCAACTCAAAATACTTCGCATATGGTGTCTGATCATGGTTTTCTACTATAAATGATTTAGTAGGCGCTGCATCAATATCAGTAAATGCCCAATCGGAATGGTGTACACCTAAGGAGTCTATCCCATACATCGGGAATAAATTAGTTCCGGTAGAATCAGGCATCAAGCGTTGTGGCGCTCCTGCAGGCCAGCGCTCCGGTTTCATATTCCATATATAGAGATACTGACCACGCCTCATAATTCGCTGCGGATAACCTGCATTCATATACCTGGAAGCAGAATGACGCTCTCTCCCGGCCAGTGCATAATTTCTTGTCTCGTCCACTGTACCCTCCCTGGAGGATTCTAAAAGGTCCATCAGGCTTCTGCCGGTAATCGGTTGCATGCCCTGGGAACTGGTACCGGTTAATTCCAGAAAGGTGGGTGCCAGATCTATAAAACTAATGGGATCGTCGACCACTCTTCCAGCGGGGAAATTTGATGGAAAGCTAATAGCCATGGGTACATGGACACCGTATTCGTAACCATTCGCTTTGGCTCTTGGAAAAGGCATTCCATTGTCAGCGGTAACAACTATTATGGTGTTTTCTAATTCCCCGATTTCTCTGAGATGATCAATCATTCTCATCAGGTGTAAGTCGAACCATTCTATTTCGACGGCATAATCAAGTAAGTCACCCCGTACTATGTCGTTGTCCGGAAGAAATGCCGGGACATCCACTGCAGCCAATGATTTGCCGGAGCGTTTCCATGAGTCCTGTTCATAGGCACGATGGGGCTCAGAAGCGCCATACCAAAAGAAAAAAGGTTCATCAGAAGACCGGTCCGTTAAGAATTGTTTAAAATTTGCAAAATAATTAACATCTCTGATTCCGCTGGCAGTTCGTTCATCAAGTGAGTCCCCAGGGTACCGGATCTGGTTATAAACCTTGCCGGCCGCATTTTCAGCGCGCAGGGGATCTTCTCCGTACTTAAAAGGACCAACCCCTTTGCCGGTGTAACCGGTATGATAACCGTTCGCTGCGATCAGGTCGATAAATGGTACGTGCTTGTTGAACCAACCTGCCGCGTGTTGTCCTGACTGTTCGTTTTGCCAATGGTAACGTCCGGTTACAATGGAACTTCTGGACGGTGCACATCCCGGTGAACCCGCGTAGCAGTTTTTAAAGTAAACACCCTCACTGGCGACTTTATCAAATGCCGGGGTGTGTATCCATTTGCTACCGGCAAAGCTGGTGTGCAGGAATGACTGATCGTCACTAATAGCAAACAGTATGTTAGGCCTGGTAGCTTCCGTCGGCGCCGGTGCCCTGCAACTTACGATTCCAATAAGTAGCAGGTAATAGACCAGTTTGGTCAAATTCTGGAATCTCATATGCCTGGTATGCCTTTACTATTATTCACAATTCGATGCAGCCAAATCTACCTGCCTGTATTGGAAAGTGTGTGCTGCTTCAATTCTGCACTAGGAGGCACCGTTAAGTGGCGGAATTCTTAGTACCTGCCCCGGATAGATTTTATCAGGATCTTTAAGCATGGGTTTATTTGCCTCAAAAATTACCGGATATTTCATGGCATCACCGTATTGAGTTTTAGCTATTTTTGAAAGAGAATCACCAGATTTAACTGTGTAGAATACCGCCTGTGGTTCAGGGGTAAGCACTTTGATTTGGTCATCAACGCGTCCTACACCCTTCACATTGCCAATCACCAATACTGCTTTTTCTGCATCAGACTGTGATTCGGTTTGACCTTTAATGGTAGCTATCCCCCCATTGTAACGTACTTCCAGGTCTTTAATAGGAATACCATTCATACGTACTGCCTTTAACAGGCTATCGGAGATTCTGCTATTTTCCGCTTCCCTTTTGGAAGCAATTTCCTCAGCTGAAGGCTCATCGGTTCCGAACAACTTTTCACCTGCATTTTTAATAAAATCTATTAGTCCCATTTATTTGTTTGTTAACGGTTTTAAATTAGGTCGGTATTTCCAAATTTCAGGAATAACCGCGGCATCACGCCAGAAGTTTACGTATAATAAACTCACTAAAGATATAAACTTACACTGCTAAACTATAGTGATTTGAAATCATTTTAGGTAAGTTAACTCGAACCTAATCTTACTGTTTTAAGATCTGTTGCAGGGAATAACCAAAGTATTATGAAACGTATTGTCTATTATGTGGCCACCTCGCTGGATGGGTTTATCTCTGGTAAGGATGGCGATGTCAGTGGTTTTACCGGAAAAGGCAATGGTGTCGATCAATATCTTAATGATCTTAAAGAATATGATACGGTAATAATGGGCAGGAAAACTTATGAATTTGGATATGACTACGGACTGGAGCCGGGGCAATTGGCATACCCGCACATGGCGCATTATATATTTTCGGACAGTTTAATCCTTGAGAAGAAAGATGATGCCCTGCAAATTGTCAATCTTGATATTGAAGTAATTAAGAAGCTTAAAAACCAGCCAGGAAGTGATATTTATCTCTGTGGAGGTGGTCAATTTGCAGGCTGGTTGCTGGAGCACCAGCAAATTGACATATTAAAGATCAAACTTAATCCACTGATTCTTGGAGCGGGAGTTCCACTATTTGGTGAATCAAAAGTATCCTGTCAACTTGAATTTCAGGACGCCGGTCTATACCAGCATGGCTTGCAGATAATAACCTACGGTATAAACTATGAGGGTCAGGCCAGGGCAAAAAATTAACAGAAAACTACATGAAAATTTCAGTATTACTCAATCTAATAGTTTTAAGTGCATTCGGGCAACCCAATACCATGTTGCTGGAGCAGGGCGCTGAAAGTCCTGCTGCTACTCTGGAAGTTGCTTCCTGGATCACCGGGGCCTGGGAAGGGGAGGGGCTGGGAGGTTATTGCGAAGAAATTTGGTCACCTGCCAAGGGAGGAAGTATGTTTGGTACTTTCAGGGTAATTAAAAATCATCAGCTGCAGTTTTCCGAATATATGGAACTGACCGAGTCTGACGGATCAATTCTGTTAAGGTTAAAACATTTTGGCAAAGACTTTACCGGGTGGGAGGAAAAAGACAAATATGTGGAATTCAAGCTGGTAAAAATTAGTGAGGGAACCTTATATTTTGACGGACTTACCTACAGGAAGACCAATGAAAATGAAATGGAGGTGATTGTGTTAATAGGCTCCGGTACCGACTCCAAAGAAGAAAAATTTACCTATCGAAAGATGAAGAATTGAAATATGTGTACAGCGAAATCGTTATATTGTGTGTTCCCTTGCACTAAACCACTAAAATGAATTGGAAAATTATTACCATCGCCCTGTCGCTACTGGCATTGATTTTTTTCCTTTTTTTCAAAACCAGTAGCAATACAACCAGTTCAGAGCTGTTTGTACAACCTCAATTCGGAAACTTTCAAATTGACATAGTTACCACCGGCGAACTTGAGGCAAAAAGTTCCGTGGATGTTTCAGGCCCCACCGGTCTACGTGCAGCACAAATTTACAATATTAATATCGACGATATTGTCCCGGAAGGTTCTCTGGTTAAAAAGGCAGAGTACATTGCCAGGCTGGATAATTCTCAGTTGGTAGAAAAAGTAAAAAACAAACAAAATGACCTGGAGCAGAGTCTATCCGAGTACACCCAAACCAAACTGGATACGGCACTGGAGTTGAGGCAGGCCCGGGATGAAATTGTCAACCTGGAATACGCGGTGGAAGAAAAGAAATTAGTTTTGGACCAGTCAACCTACGAACCGCCTGCCACCGTGAAGCAGGCCAGTATAGATCTGGAGAAATCCAAACGGGAATTAACCCAGGCGATAAGCAACTACCGGTTGAAAAGTGAAAAAGCAGTGGCTCAGATGCAGGAAGCCGCCGCAGAGCTGGCTGATGATCAGAACAGCCTGGATTTCCTGGATAACATCATGAAACAATTAGTTATTACCGCTCCCGAATCTGGGATGGTGATCTATGCCAGGGATTGGAATGGGAAAAAAAGGACTGCTGGTTCACAAATAAGTACCTGGAGCCCCATTGTGGCCACTTTGCCCGACCTGACTACCATGGTTTCCAAAACTTATGTCAATGAGGTTGACATCCGTAAAGTAAAAAGCGGCCAGTCAGTAGAGATAGGGTTAGATGCTTTTCCTGATAAGAAATTGACAGGTACTGTAATTAACGTAGCCAACGTGGGTGAACAAAAACCTAACTCAGATTCCAAAGTATTTGAAGTAACCATTGAGCTGCGTGAATCAGACACTACTTTGCGGCCATCAATGACTACCAGCAACACCATTATTGCCAGTGTGCTAACCGATGCAGTATATGTGCCGCTGGAGTGTTTGTTTACCCAGGGAGACAGTATCACTTACGTAGTGAAGAAAACAGGGCTTGGTGTTAGTAAACAGCAGGTGATGACAGGTCCTGCTAATGAGAATGAAATAGTGATTGAAAAAGGAGTATCACCGGAGGACCAGTTGTTATTGTCATACCCGCCAGGAATTGAAGAAAAGGATATTATGTTGTTGACTGAACTATCTCAACCATAATATATGCATGCCAAATTACTTGCTAATTTCAAGATTGCCTTAGACGCCATCCTTTCAAACTTATTGCGCTCGACCTTAACCGCCTTAGGAATTATTTTCGGAGTGGCAGCGGTAATTGCCATGCTGGCCATTGGAAACGGAGCACAGCAGGAGATTCTGGAACAGATCAGATTAGTAGGGGTAAATAATATTGTGATTACCCCGGTAATTGAACAGGTTGAAGAGGAAGTTACTGAGTCATTCAATATGAATGAATCGAAGTTTTCTCCGGGACTTACTTTACAGGACGCCAACAGTATTTATAAAATTATACCTGGAATAGTGAGAGTAAGCCCTGAAATTCTGATGGAAACTTTCGTTATTAAAAATGGAATTCGCAGATCGGCCAAATTAGTAGGAGTCGACTCGAATTATTTCGAATTAACCAGTTTTAAACTTGCATCGGGCACCAATTTCAATCCGGGTCAGCTGGAACGGGGAGATCCCGTTTGCATCATTGGAAGAAGCATTCAGACCCGGTTCTTCAGTCAGGAGGATCCCATTGGGAAAAGAATAAAATGTGGCCAGCACTGGCTTAGAATAATTGGTGTTCTGGAACAAAGACTGATAAGCGAACAAAGTATTGCCAACCTTGGAATACGGGACTATAACATGGATGTATATACTCCCATTAATTCTATGCTGATCAGATTTAAAAACCGCTCCCGGTTGACCAGCGCTATTATCGAAAGAGCCAACCGAAACAATAACAATAATAACCAGGAAGAGGAATCTGCCAGGCCAGTCAATTACCATCAACTGGATCGACTGGTGGTGCAGGTTGGTGAGACCGACCAGTTAAATGCTACCTCGGAAATTGTAGCCAGGATGCTGGAGCGCAGACATTATGGAGTGATAGACTATGAAATTACCATACCGGAATTACTGCTGAAACAACAACAACGGACCAAGCGCATTTTCAACATTGTATTGGGGGCAATTGCAGCAATTTCACTTTTAGTGGGAGGGATTGGCATTATGAATATTATGCTGGCCTCAGTACTGGAACGTATTAAGGAAATTGGTTTACGACTTGCCGTGGGTGCTGAGAAACGGGATATTGTGATACAATTTCTTTATGAGGCCATGCTGATCAGTGTGGCAGGCGGCATTGGAGGAATATTACTGGGCTGGTCGTTCGCCTATATTGTTTCCAAGGTGGCGGATATTCCTACTATAGTATCTTTCTATTCCATACTGCTGGCGTTCGGAGTGGCCGCCAGTGTAGGTCTGATATTTGGAATTACCCCCGCCAGAAAAGCCGCAGAACAGGACCCAATAGCCTCTTTACGATATGAATAAATACAACTTTGCTCTTGCCGTAACAGTTTCTGTAATTGTTAGTTTCGACCTGTTCAGTCAGTCCCGGGTAATTTCACTTGAGCAGACTGTACAAATGGCCAGGGATCAATCTCAATCCTCCTTACTAGCAGAAACCATTAAGGAAAACCGATACTGGGAATATCGAACTTTTCGATCCAATTACCTGCCAAGTCTGGCAGTCAGTGGCACGCTCCCGGATTTCAACCGTTCCTTTACCCCTGTAACCCAGCCTGACGGTACTACGTTGTTCCAGCCGGTGGCGGTAAATAATTCTGATGTCCAGTTGGCTTTGATCCAGAATGTGGGGTTAACCGGAGGCCGGGTTTTCGCCAGTTCCAGGGTGAACCGCTTTGATGATTTCGATAACGATATCACCCGCTTTAGCGGAAGCCCTTTTTTTATCGGGATTTCACAACCATTGTTTGGTTACAACGAGTTAAAGTGGGATAAAAAGATTGAGCCACTGCTGTACGAAGAGTCTCTCAAGGGGTATGTTGAAGATCTGGAGCAGATCTCCCTTCGTGCCACAGACCTTTTTTTTGATATGTTATTAGCTCAAATCACCCAGGAGATCGCCCAAAAGAATGTTGCCAGCAATGACACTATTCTGAAAATCGGCCAGGGCCGTTACGGGTTGGGAAAGATTGCTGAAAACGACTTGCTGCAACTGGAGTTGAATCTTTTGAATTCGAACCAGGAGGTAGCGCAGTCTTCTCTGGACTTTGAAACAGCCCGACTGAGATTAATGACTTATATAGGAATGACCGGAGAAACGGACCTCTCCCTGGCAATTCCCGATGTATTCCCAGAGTTCATAATTGATGAAACAGTAGCGGTAACCGAGGCCAGGAAAAACCGGCAGGAAGCAGTATCGTATAAACGCCGTCTTTTGCAGGCTGATCGGGACGTGGCTCTGGCCAGAGGCACTAATGGACTGAACGCTAATTTATTTGCAACTTTTGGCCTCTCCAGCAGGGGTGATCACCTAAACGACGTGTATATGGATGCAGACGATCAGCAGCAGGTGCGAATTGGTTTTGACGTGCCCATCCTGGATTGGGGTAAACAGAAATCGATTGTAAAAACTGCCGAAGCAAATAAAAAGTTAGTCACCTATACTGTCGCCCAGGACGAGATCAATTTCGATCAGGAAGTACTCACTTTGGTCCGGCAGTTTGAAGTATTACGTCAACGGTTAACTGTTTCCAAAAAAGCCGATGAAATCGGAGAAAGGAAATATGAGATCTCAAAAAACCGGTATCTCATTGGAAAGATTAGTATCACAGATCTGAATCTGGCTCTGCAGGATAAGGATATTGCCAAAAGGAATTATGTTCAGTCTCTAAGGGATTTCTGGACCGCTTACTATGAAATCCGACGGCTTTGCCTTTACGACTTTGTCTTAGACATGTCATTGATGAACCAGGCCGTTGATTTGACAGAGCCCCGATAGTGGCCGCACAACTGCCCAACCGGGTAATCCGTATTCACTCAGGAAAATAAAGTGTAAGTAAAAACTTTATTATAAATTGTCATTTCAATAGTCAAAACTTATCAATAACAGACCATCAATGAGAATCGCAATTTGGTTTTTTGCCCTGGCAACCGTATTCAGTTGCTCAACTCCAGATCCTCAGCAGGAAGAGCCTGCCAGACCCAATATCATATTTATCATGTCAGATGATCATGCCTATCAGGCCATCAGCGCCTACTCGGATCATCTGATTCAGACACCTAATATAGACAGGCTGGCCGATGAGGGAATGCTATTCTCCAATGCCTGCGTTACCAACTCTATCTGTGCTCCGTCCCGGGCGGTGATCCTTACCGGGAAACACAGTCATTTGAATGGGAAGATAGACAATAGAATGCCTTTCGATACCACCCAGGTTACCTTCCCGCAGCTTTTTCAAAAAGCGGGTTACCAAACGGCGATGTACGGAAAACTTCACTTTGGAAACAACCCCAAAGGGGTAGATGATTTTATGATCCTGCCGGGTCAGGGGAATTATATCAATCCAAAATTTGTCACCAAGACGGGTGACACTACCATTACAGGGTATGTTACCGATATAATTACCGACTTGACACTCGGATGGTTAAAAGAGAAAAGAGATCCCGATAAACCATTTATGCTGGCTTATTTGCACAAGGCGCCTCATCGTCCCTGGTGGCCCAGACCGGATAAATTTGCGGAGTTCAGCGAAAAGGAATTTCCGCTACCGGAAAC
>BQJT01000110.1 GCA_021604845.1 Cyclobacteriaceae bacterium | reverse complement strand
GGAGTAATCACTTTTACCAGGTGGTTCATTTTCATTAATACTCCTGACAAACCAAGGCAGGAGCCCAGGGCGTCCGCATCCGGTTTGTGATGCGTAACCAATACTATATTTTGAGGAGATTGAAGTAGCTCTTTAAAAGCTTGAAAATCGTGCATTAATACCCATGCCCTGCTATCGGCGAGATTGTGATTTTGCAAAGGTGTGAATATATTTTCAAAAAAGTGATAACTTAGCGCCCTGTTTTTATCAACAGGCCAAGTTTTAAAAGAACATGACAGGACATATAACTTTTACCATGATCAAACCAGACGCATTTAGCGCTGGAAATTCAGGGGCAATAATAAAAATGATTGAAGGTGCCGGTTTTCGGATTCAGGCAATGAAAAAAACCAAACTGAGTAAGGAGGTAGCGGGAAAATTTTATGAAATCCATAAAGAGCGGCCTTTTTATCAGGATTTATGCGAGTATATGTCTTCCGGACCAATCATTGCCATGGTGCTCACCAAAGAACTGGCGGTAGACAGCTTTCGGGAACTCATTGGAGCCACGGACCCTGCACAGGCAGCCCCCGGAACCATCCGCCAACTGTTTGCCACGTCCATTGAAGCAAATGCCATTCATGGTTCGGATTCAGATGAGAATGCACAGATTGAAGCGGGGTTTTTCTTCTCCGAACTGGAACGATATTAGTTTAATTGCTTTTTCTTAAAAAATACCCTGCGCAGCCATCTGGGTAAAAAGATAGCACCCAATAGTAAGTAGGGATAAAAAGACAGCGCTCTCCAGCAGATGTTGGTAATTAAGGTGTACGGGCCCAGGTAATCCTCGAAAAATAAGGGAAAGAAAAATTCCGCAGCTCCACTGCTACCGGGAGTGGGGGACACCAGCATAATAATCCAAAGGATGATCTGCCTGGCAAATATGATCATATGGTCGGCCAGTGGCAGATCAACCAGGGATGCAATGATCAGATTCAATTGCAGGTATCTTACAGACCAGATTAGGATTGTTACCAAAATTATGGTGACCCAGAAAGACAGAACCTTCCCCTTTAGCTGGCTGGAAGCCCATATGATCTCGTTCCCGTGTTCATAGGCGCGATACCGCCATCGTCTGAGGAAACTTAAGGAGGTAATTTTTAACAGCAGCCACTTGAAAGCTCTGGGTTTGATAAACAAAGCATAAGTCATCATCAGAGTGTATATCCCAATCAGCAGATAGCTAATCCAGAACAAAACCCGGAGGCCGCTTTGCGGACTGAATGACCATCCCAGAAAACTCAGTGGACTGGTTGATTGCGGAATGATCTGTCCCTCTGTAAAAAAGAATACGATTGGGGCAAATACCACGAAAATCAAATTGTCCATGATGGCGGTGAGCATTACCAGCGCTAAAGATTTGCCCAGACTAACACCTTCCTTTAAAAGTATGAACACTGCGACAGCGGTACCTCCAACCACTGAAGGGGTTACCGCACTGGCAAACTCCCAAAGTATAATCACATATACAGAACTGGTCCAATCCAGATGCTCCCTGGCAATAACTTTAATTCGAAGGATATAGAATATTGCCCTGGCTACGATCATTAAAAGCGCCAGCGCGAACATGCCTGGCTGGGCATTTCGAATTAATGACAAGTTCTCAGCGCTTACATTGGGGTCGCTGTAGAATAGATAAGCTACGATGCCTAAACCAAACAGCACCGGGATCCAAACTTTATTGGGATTAAGGGTTTTAAATATTTTACCGGTATCCTGGGTCATCTAATCAACCAAGGCTTCCTCTAGCTTTTCTATCCAGAAATTGTTGAACCCAATGCCCAAATGGAGGGTGATTTCACGCAATTGAAGGAGTTCAAGAATGGCTAAGAAATTAAAGATTACTGCGATTTTACTGGTTTCTTGTTCCACAATGTCATGAAAGGAAAGCTTAGTCCCGAGGGACAGGCGATCAAGCAATACGGATTTTTGTCCTTCAATTGTGTAAGGATACTCCACCACCTGGTGCACCGGTCGTTGTTGTTCGTTCTCGAACCTTACCATAACCTGCTTGAATGATTTAAGCAGTTTATATAAGGTAACGTCCTGCAGTTCGGCCTCAACGTTGGTAACCGCCGATAAAGATTTCAGTTCCGAATAGGTATTTCCTCGTTGCTCCTGCTGGCTCCGGTCTAACTCCATTTGCTGTAATTCGGAGATTACAGATTTATATTTCTTGTATTCAAGCAGGTGCTTGACCAATTCCTCCCGGGGGTCGATCTCATTGCCATCTTCATCCAACACTGGTCTTGGCAACAGCATTTTTGCCTTTATACGCATTAGTGTTGCCGCTACCAGTATGAATTCACTGGCAACTTCCATATTCATCTTTTCCAGCTGATGAATATATTCAAGAAAGTCGTTGGTAATACGGGTTATTGGAATGTCATAAATGTCCAATTCATCGCGTTGAATAAAAAATAACAGCAGATCAAATGGGCCTTCAAAAAGGGGCAGTCTTACTTCAAAACTCAAATCAGTAAAGATTACTTCAGGCAACAAACAAAAAATACAGGCTATCCAAAGATATTATATATAGTCTGAAATTATGACCAGAGCTGCAAAAAAATGTATTTTTGAGGGAGTTAGTTTAAATATTGCGGTTTTTCCCGAAACAAAGTACTTTTAATATTGGTTATACCATCAGCATTAGGCCCGCTTTATGTTAATCGAACCAGGTAAATTATTAACTAGTATCAATAGCCCGAATGATCTTAAAAAGTTAAAACAAGATCAGTTGGTAGCGCTTACCCAGGAACTTCGTCAGTTTATAGTCGATAATGTCTCGGTTTACGGCGGTCATTTTGGAGCCAGCCTGGGGGTAGTGGAGCTAACCGTAGCCCTGCACTATGTTTTTGACACACCCGTGGACCAACTGGTCTGGGATGTAGGACATCAGGCATACGGGCATAAAATACTTACCGGCCGTAAGGAGAATTTCCACACCAACCGTCTTTACGGTGGTATTTCCGGATTTCCCAAAAGAAAAGAAAGCATATACGACACCTTCGGGGTAGGACATAGTTCTACCTCTATTTCCGCGGCATTGGGAATGGCTCAGGCATCTTCCTACTTGAAGCATACTGACAAGCAGCACATTGCGGTTATCGGTGACGGAGCCATGACCGCCGGGCTGGCGTTTGAAGCGATGAACCATGCGGGTGTTTCAAATTGCAACCTGCTAATTATCCTTAACGACAATTGCATGTCCATTGACCCCAATGTCGGGGCTTTAAAAAACTACCTTACAGATATTACCACTTCGAAGACTTATAACAAGGTCAAGGATGAACTGTGGCATGCATTGGGGAAACTGAGCAAATTTGGTTCATCAGCCAGGGATGTGGTTTCAAAAGTTGAAAATGGAATAAAATCTGTACTTCTTAAACAAAGCAATCTTTTTGAAGCGCTCAATCTAAGATATTTCGGCCCGGTTGATGGTCATGATGTTGACCACCTGGTGCACGTGCTTAAAGACCTGCAAAGTATACCCGGCCCAAAGATCCTTCATTGCATTACCGTAAAGGGTAAAGGGTTTCCTGAGGCAGAAAAAAACCAAACCAAATGGCACGCTCCCGGGAAATTCGATAAAGTTACCGGTGAGATTCACAAGAAGGTTTTTGACGCCCCTCAACCTCCCAAGTATCAGCAGGTGTTCGGACACACCATTGTAGAACTTGCACAGCAGAATGAAAGGATTATGGGCATTACTCCGGCTATGCCGTCTGGTTCATCCCTGAATATTATGATGGAAGCCATGCCGGACCGGGCCATTGATGTAGGTATTGCCGAGCAACATGCGGTAACATATAGCGCAGGACTGGCTACTCAGGGTATTATTCCTTTTTGTAATATCTACAGTACCTTTATGCAACGGGCGTATGACCAGGTTATCCACGATGTTTGCATCCAGGACCTTCCGGTTAATTTTTGCCTGGACCGCGCCGGCTTTGCCGGTGCCGATGGTCCTACACACCATGGTGCCTACGACCTGGCGTATATGAGATGTCTGCCCAACATGATTGTATCGGCTCCAATGAACGAGTCAGAGCTTAGAAATCTTCTCTACACCGCTCAGTTGCCCAGAAAAGGAAATGCATTTACCATCAGGTATCCCAGAGGTCAGGGAGTAATGCCTGAGTGGCGAACACCTATGAAAGAAATTCCCATTGGTAAAGGCCGGATGATTCTTGATGGTGAAGACCTGGCAATCCTGACCATCGGTCATGTTGGAAATTACGCGGTTGAGGCTTGTCGAGAGCTTCAGGAGCAACATTTATATCCAGCACATTTTGACATGAGATTCGTGAAACCACTGGACGAAGAATTACTCCATCAGATTTTCCAGAAATTCCCTAAAGTACTTACTATTGAAGATGGATGCCTGGTTGGGGGATTTGGCAGTGCCATCATTGAGTTTATGGCCGACCACGGATACCGATCGTCAATCAAGCGACTAGGGATTCCTGATCTGGTAGTTGAACATGGTCAGCAGATAGAACTCCACCGGGAAAGTGGATTCGATCCGGAAGCAATAGCCAAATCCGCCATGGTTTTGATGCAGGACCACAAGGCAGAATCATTTAGTTAACTACCGTTTCCCCTTATCATTTTCTGCTCCAAACAACTATTTTTAAATCCGCTGACTTTTTTACCTATGTAATTTTTGGTAAAAATATGGCTTTTCTAAGCTGCCAAATAGTGCTAACTCGTACTCACATAGAATTTCAACCTAAAGAAATCGTGAAAAATTTACCTGATTTAAATAGATAAAGTCATGTTACTGTACGAAAAAATAGAAAGTATTGGAGTATGGAACCAGTGGGCTTCACTAGTAGCTTACGGGGTTATAGGCATCGGTTTGAGTATCCTCGCCTATTTCTGGGTAAAATTGCTTCTTAGTAGAGGAGCGAAAGCCAAATACGATTTTAGAAACCTGCACGAAATCAGGCTGCTCTTTTATTCAAGCATCTTTTTAATCTCAGGGATTGCTGTTTATTTGACTACGCTTTCGAATGATCCAACAGTGGTTTGGTTTATAGTAAGCTTATTCGTAGCCATAATGATGTCAATTCTGGCGATATCCGTAATTCATAATCTGCTGAATTTTTATTATCCTACTTTCCTGGAGAAAAAACTTCAACATTTACGATACAAACCACGGATTTCTCCAAAGACCGGTAACCCCATGAAACTTCTCAGTGAAGAGGAAGAGGATGTACATTTGGACGAAGGAATGCAGGCTGAAGAGAACATCTTCTCCATTGACTACGATGTCTGGGTTGACGAAGAAACCGGTTATACACAAATTGAGAAGTATGCCGGACATTTGCATGCTATTGAATGTCCCGAATGTACCTATCAAACACTTAAAGTGGTTAAAGAGGAACTGCTAGAATCACCCACAGAAACAGAAGCTGGACAGTTGTTGAAATATCAGAACTGTACTTACTGCGGACATAAAGTTAAAAAGGCTTTCAAGGTAGCCCCATTGTCAAAAATTTCGGAAACGCCCGACGAAGTGACAGTGGTGGTTTCGTAAAAGAAAATGTGTTAGATCAGGTGTTAGCCCCGGCGGTAAAATGTTGGGGCTTTTTTTATTTACTACTGCTGTACGTTCACCGGACCCGGATCCTGGATCTTAGATTTTTAAACAGACATTTTGGGCTTCTGTGAAAAATCGCAGCGCTTCTTCCCCACCTTCCCGTCCTACTCCGGATTGTTTCATTCCACCAAACGGAGTGCGTAGATCTCTTACCAACCAGCAGTTGACCCAAACCACCCCGCATTTTAAGGATTTTGACACCCGGTGTGCCCGACTCAGGTTTTCCGTCCAAATGGTGGCTGAGAGACCATACCCGCTGTCGTTGGCCATAGCAACAACTTCCTCTTCTTCACTAAACGGTATTAAGCTGATTACCGGGCCGAAAATTTCTTCCTGGTTGGTACGGCAGCGGTTATCTAACCCCTCGACAATGGTTGGCTGCATAAAGTACCCATCTTTACATCTTTCCTTTAGGTGAACCCGATTCCCACCGGTCAAAATCTTACCCCCTTCAGATTTTGCCAGTTCAATATATCCCAGTACTTTTTTCAAATGCGGTTTTGACGACAAAGCGCCCATTTTTGTATTAGGATCACTGGGATCTGAGGGTTGCAAGTTACGGGCAGACTCTACCAAAGCAGTACGGAATTTTTTATAAATCCCCTTTTGAACAAACACCCTTGAACCACATAAGCATATCTGACCCTGATTGGTAAAAGACGATTTGATGGTAATATCTATCGCAGCTTCCAGGTTACAATCGTCAAATATGATATTCGGGTTCTTGCCACCCATCTCCAAAGAAACCTTTTTGAAGGAAGGCGCCGCCAGGGAAGCTATTCTTCTGCCGGTTTGGGTACCTCCGGTAAAACTGATGGCAGAAACATCCGGGTGGGTAACGATTGCCTCCCCTGTGGTGGGTCCCGGGCCATGGATAATGTTGATTACTCCTTTAGGGAAGTTGATCCGCTCACAGATTCCAGATAGCAGGTAGGCAGTCATTGGAGTAATCTCAGAAGGTTTGGCTACTACACAGTTACCGGTAGCCAGCGCCGGAGCAATTTTCCAGGTAAGCAGATATAACGGCAGATTCCAGGGGGAAATACAACCGGCAACCCCCACTGGATGCCGGTTGGTATAGTTGAAAATCCCGGCATTCGTGTGGTGGGCTGGCGTATGTGAATGCAGAATTGAAGTTGCGAAAAATCTGAAGTTTGCCGCAGCCCTGGGAATGTCCAGTTGTTTGGCCAATGTGATGGGCTTACCGGTGTCTTTTGATTCTGCCTTGGCTAATTGATCAGCATTGTGTTCAATAGCCTCTGCGATCCTGATTAACCATTTGGATCGTGCGTCTGGAGCTAAAGCGGCCCAGGAATCGGATGCCTTAACCGCTTGATCAACCGCGAAGTGCACGTCATCCTGAGTCGACCGAGGCATGCTGCCATAGACTAAACCCACCGCAGGCTCATAGACTTCCATGAAATCACCTGTCATAGAATCTTTGAATTCACCACCAAGATAATTCTGTATGCGCTCCATGGATGTATAATTTGTAGTAGCTAAATATAAATAATGTCAACTACAACTGCGGTGATATACAAGCTTGGTTTGAGGTTTTTTGGTTATCTTTAGTTGAAGAAAATACTGGTTGTTTTAATCAAAAATTCAATAAAATCATGACCATAAAACCACCGTTTAATTTAACTAAATGGATTGAAGAAAATCGTCATAAATTAAAACCTCCGGTTGGTAATAAGAACTTATACACCGAATCCGGAGATTATATTGTGATGATCGTGGCCGGACCGAATGCCCGAAAAGATTATCATTACAACGAGACCGAAGAACTTTTCTATCAACTTGAAGGTGACATAACTGTGTACATTCAGGAAGATGGAAAAAAAGTGGAAATCCCGGTCCGTGAAGGAGAGATGTTTTTGCTTCCGGCCAGGGTACCACACTCACCGGTAAGACCTGAGGGTAGTCTGGGACTGGTAATTGAGAAGAAGCGGGAGTCCCATCATAAGGATGGACTTCTATGGTTTTCCGATAAGGCTAATGCCAAGTTATACGAAGAATACTTCCACCTGACAAATATCGAAAAGGATTTCTTACCGGTGTTTAGGAAGTTTTATGCCGATAAGCAACTGAGAACATGCCCGGTTACCGGGGAAGTTATGGAGGCGGACCCCAGGTTTATTTAATCCATGCCCAAGATATTTAAGGTAGACATACATACCCACATCCTACCGGAAAAATGGCCGGATCTGCGTGAGCGTTACGGATACGGAGGATTTATCCGGCTGGAACATTACAAACCCTGCTGTGCCCGTATGATGCTGGACAACAAATTTTTCAGAGAAGTCCAGGACAACTGCTGGGATGCTAACCGGCGGATTAAAGACTGCGATCAACATCAGGTAGATGTTCAGGTACTTTCAACGGTGCCAATTATGTTCAGTTACTGGGCCAAGCCAAAGCATACACATGATCTGTCACAGCTGCTCAACGACCACATTGCACAGGTAGTGGAGGAATACCCTGACAGGTTTATTGGACTGGGCACGTTGCCTATGCAGGCGCCAAAGCTGGCGGTTAAGGAATTGAAAAGATGTATCAATGATATCGGCCTCCAGGGTGTACAAATAGGCTCACATATCAACGAGTGGAATTTAAACTCTCCAAGGTTATACCCGTTTTATGAGGCCGCAGAATCACTGGGAGCGGCTGTTTTTGTACATCCCTGGGACATGATGGGGCAGGAACAAATGACCAGATATTGGTTACCCTGGCTGGTTGGAATGCCGGCAGAAACTACCCGGGCTATTTGTTCAATGATATTCGGAGGGATTTTTGAAAAATTCCCAAAATTGCGGGTGGCGTTTGCGCATGGCGGAGGGTCATTTCCTGCCACGCTTGGCAGAATAGAACATGGATTCAATGTCCGTCCCGATCTTTGTGCAGTAGATAATCCTGTTAATCCAAGAAACTATTTGGATAAATTCTACCTGGATTCACTGGTTCATGACTCCTCGAGCCTTAAATTTTTAGTGGACCTGGTGGGAGTGGATCAAGTGGCATTGGGAACGGATTATCCCTTTCCCCTGGGGGAAGCCAGTCCGGGCGCCCTGATCGAAAGTTTAAAAATAAGCCAACAGGATAAACGTAAACTACTGGGAGGAAATGCAATGGAATGGTTAGGGTTAAAAACAAAATCTTTTGTGAAATGAATACTTTTCACTCTTTTATGAACAGTCCGGTAGGGCCATTAGAAGTTAGCAGCACGGAAACAGACATCATTGAAATTAAATTCTCTCAGGATTTTAGGATTTCAAACCAACAAATTCCCGGGATACTAAAAGAGTGCATTAAACAGCTTGACCTTTATTTTTCAGGGGTTTTAAAAGAATTTAATCTCCCCCTGAAACCCACCGGAACAGATTTTCAACAACGAGTCTGGCAGAAACTGCGATCTATTCCTTTTGGATCCACGATTAGCTACCTGGAACTAGCTCAGTCTTTGGGCGACCAAAAGGCTATAAGGGCGGTGGCAGCGGCCAATGGTAGAAACAGGATCCCGGTAATAATCCCATGCCACCGAGTAATCGGATCTAACGGATCGTTAGTAGGCTTTGCCGGGGGGTTGGCCAATAAGGAATGGCTGCTACATCATGAAGGCGCTTTGAGTCAAACCAGCCTGTTTCATTCTTGTTGATCCGGGCAAATAGTTTTAAAGCATCCCGGGATTTCGCCAGGAAAATGGATGAGCAGGATCCGCTTGCCTCTTTTAGGGAAAGATTTTTTATCCCGAAAACCAAAGAAGGAAGTAAAGCCATATATTTCTGTGGAAATTCTTTAGGGTTACAGCCCCGGGCAACCGCATTAACTATTCAGCAGGAGCTGAAGGACTGGAAAAACCTTGGAGTTGAAGGACACTTTCACGGTAGTAATCCGTGGTTTGAATACCACAAGTTCCTCAAACCGGGTCTGGTGGAATTAACCGGCGCATCGGATCCGTCGGAAGTCACCCCAATGGGAAGCCTTACCACTAACCTTCACCTGATGATGGTATCATTTTACCGGCCTACACAACACCGGTACAAGATTATTATGGAATCAGGCGCTTTTCCCAGTGACCAATATGCTATCGAGAGCCAGTGCCGGTTTCACGGACTTGATCCTGCACAGGCAATTGTTGAACTCACTCCGGAACCCGGAAAATATTATCTTGAGACTTCCCGGATAATCCGCAGTATTGAGGAGAATAGTGAACAGCTGGCACTGGTTTTATTAAGCGGGGTGCAATATTACTCCGGTCAGTTTTTCGAGATTGAGCCCATAACCCGCATGGGACATGATGCCGGGGCATACGTAGGTTGGGACCTGGCCCATGCCATTGGTAATGTTCCTTTAAGCCTGCATCAGCACCAGGTGGATTTTGCAGCCTGGTGCAGCTATAAGTATTTAAATTCCGGCCCAGGCGGTACGGCAGGCATTTTTGTGCATAAGAAACACGAAAACGAACCGGATATACCGAGATTCGGGGGCTGGTGGGGTTATCCTGAAACAGAACGATTTGAAATGAAAAAGGGCTTTATCCCTGCAAAGGGAGCCGACGGCTGGCAAGTGAGTAATGCTAATATATTATCGATGGCCGCACAGAAAGCTTCACTGGAAATTTTTCTGGAAGCAGGAATTACCCGTATTCGGGATAAAAGCCTGTTGTTGACAGGGTACCTGGAATTTTTACTAAATGACTTGTCACATGGCCTCGATAAGTTCAAAATGATAACCCCGGACAACCCGCAGAATCGCGGGGCACAATTATCGTTATTATTTAATCAGGAAGGGTCGGCCATTTTCCGGGAACTAACCAATTCCGGGATTGTAGTCGACTGGAGGGAACCCAATATTATCCGGATGGCGCCTGCACCACTATACAACACCTTTGAAGAGGTTTACGGGTTCTGCCAGGTTCTGAAAACATTAATTGAATGAAAAAAGAGAGTATAGTGGTATTGGGCGCTGGATTAGTAGGGTCTCTGATGGCCACTTATCTGGCTCGCCGCCAATATCAGGTGCAGATGTTCGAGAAACGGCCGGATATACGAAGCAGTGAAAATGACAGCGGGCGTTCTATTAATCTGGCTCTTAGCCACCGGGGTTTGAAGGCTTTGAACCAGGTAGGTTTATTGTCGGAAATTTCAAAAATATGCCTGCCCATGCGAGGGCGTATGATGCACGATGTTAAGGGAGCGCTGACTTTTCAACCTTATGGAAAAGAAGGCCAATTTATAAATTCGGTATCCCGAAATCATCTAAATACCATCCTTATGAATGCGGCAGAAACCAGCGGGGTACGGATGCATTTTCAGGAGGAATGTTTGGCTGCAGAACCAGATCATTCTATCACCCATTTGGCAGGACCTCAGGGTACCCACCAGGTACGCTCTGATTATATTTTAGGAGCAGATGGCGCTTATTCCGGGCTTCGGGAGGCACTTCGAAAGACCGATCGATTCGACTTTTCTCAGTACTATTTACCGCATGGGTATAAAGAACTCACGATTACCCCCTCAGCGGGTAAATTTGCGCTTGATCCGGAGGCACTTCACATCTGGCCCAGGGAGCAATACATGTTAATCGCACTGCCTAATCTGGATAAAAGTTTTACCTGCACCCTGTTTTTACCCTTCGAAGGTGCTTGTTCATTCGAAAATCTTGTTACTGAAAAGCAGGTGAGTGATCTGTTCGAGCAGTCGTTTGGGGATGTGGTTGAATTTATGCCGGATTTGCTAAATGAATTCTTTGAACATCCGACCTCATCCATGGTGACCATTAGGTGTGCGCCGTGGATTAAAGGTAAGGCCTGCCTGGTGGGTGATGCAAGTCACGCTATAGTTCCGTTTTATGGCCAGGGGATGAATGCCGGATTTGAAGATTGCAGGCTGTTAGATGCAGCACTGGATGAGTATCAGGATGATTTCCTAAAAGCATTTGGGGCTTTTCAAAAGAAACGTATTCCAGACGCGAATGCCATTGCTGAACTTGCCCTGCAAAACTTTATCGAGATGCGGGACCTGGTTGCTGACGAGGAATTTCTGTTACGGAAAAAAATTGAACGACGATTGAACAAACTCTACCCTGATCAATGGGTCCCCCTGTATAGTCGGGTAACTTTCAGTGATGAGCGCTATAGCAATGCTCAGAGGTTAGGGAAAGTTCAACGGTCCATAATGGACAAAGTGATGCGGGAACCAAATATTCACTCTGACTGGGAAACCATGGACCTCAGCGGCATTATTGGAGACCTGAAAAAACAGGCTGACTTGACATAAGTTGTTTGTATTCTGCTGTCCGGTGCAGTATTTCTTCAACGTAGTTAACAGGCTCACGGCCCCGACAATAACCAGAGCTAACTATTGGGTCCTGGTAGTAAGCCGGTTCTGATTTTTTAATAAGGAAATAGGCAACATTATCATCCCACACGGTGGAGTCTTTATCATGCTTGGCGCAAAGCTTCCGGGCATCCAATACATGCCCCTGACCTACATTGTAAGATCCCAGAATAAATTTTATACGTTCATTATTGTCTGGTACTTTTTCCTTCCAGAATTTATCTAACCATTTTAAATAAGCAACCCCTGCTGGGATACTTTGCTTAGGATCTTCAGGATTCGAAGCCCCAAACTGTTTGGCGGTAGCCGGCATCAGTTGCATAAGGCCCTTGGCCCCTACCCAACTCTTTGCCTTTGGATTAAACTTCGACTCCTGATAAATTAACGCTGCCAGTAGTTCCCAGTCCCATCCGATCTCCCTGGCACTTTGTTGAATTAAGCTATCGTAAGGACTTAACTGGCGACCAGCTAAAGTAGAGTAGTCGCTTTGGACTCTTTTGAGAGAAGCTTTTGGTGTCTTAAAATATCGATGGTAAATGGTATTAAAATCGGCCTTTGTTTTTATTCCTTTCAGCCATTTATTAGTCGCTTCAACTAATTCCTGGCTGCCAGGTCTCAGTCCCCAGGCAATACGTTGAGAAAAACTAATGGGCGTCTCGACATCCAGGTTTTTGTGATAGGTAGCATTTAATTTTGCCACATTTTCATCTGCGACGGTAAACCGAATATTACCGTCAGAAACCTCCTGAATCAGTTGCTCAACTTCAATTTCCCCTGGCTTTTCGGTTATAATGATGTCACCTCCAAGTTCAGATGAAAGATGTTGCAATCTGGTCACAAAACTGGAGTACTTCCTTACATGAACTTCCTCACCTATCAGGTCAACCTGGTTCCTAATTAAACTTTTTTCAATTTGATGCTTTTTCATCTTACGCCAGTTGTCTGGTTTCTTCTGTACCAGTACCTGCCTGGACAGATTGAGGGGTTCGGTAAATGCAATTCGCTGCGCACGGTGCTGAGTTATGGTAAGGTTGAAAGCTACAATATCTCCTTCTCCATTGAGGAGCTTGTTAAAAGCATCTTCAATATCCCTGGTTATCAATAGTTTTAACTCAACATCCAGGTCATCGGCCAGCAGACTAAGCAACTCATATTCATACCCCATGGGCTGGCCCTTGTAAATAAAATAACTGGTAGTACTGTTATCTACGATAGCCACTAAAGTACCTCGTTGCTTTATTTTGTCCAGGTCAAGGTCTACTGGTGCCTGAGGTTCTTCACCGATTTGCGATGTTTCCTGGAGTTCTGGTTCAACAGGCTCGGATGGTGGCTGATTCTTCACGCAGGCTGAAAAGAGCAAACAAAAAAGAACCAATGAGGTTGAAATCCGTAGCATCAAAGTTCGTTTATTCGCAGAATAATATACGAATATTTTATGGAGCATGGAGCATGGAGCATGGAGCATGGAGCATGGAGCATGGAGCATGGAGCATGGAGCATGGAGCATGGAGCATGGAGCATGGAGCATGGAGCATGGAGGCGCCCTGCGCGCTCCATGCTCTATGCTCTATGCTAAAAAGTATACCGCAGACCCAATCGGGCGCTCCATCGGGCACTGTATACTCCTGACTGTATCACACTCCAGGGATCACCAGGGTCTGAGAATGAAAATGTTGGCGTATTCGAATTTGGTAAAAATCCAACAAAGTTGATCAATTGAAAGTTCTGGCTATCACTGATCTGGTACCGGCGACCCCAATCCTTATTCAGCAAATTGGTAAAATTAAATACATCCAGGGAAACCTCCAGAGAATGGCGGCCACCGGCAGTATTTATGAAAAATTCCTGGCCAATTCTGAGATCCAAAATACTCTCAAACGGCATTCTACCACCATTCCTTTGCGCATACTGACCCCGGTTTTCACTGAGATAGTCGTCTCCCTCGATAAAGGCATCGAGTGCCTGCCATTGTTGAGCGGCGTTGGCGGCTTCAACCACCATTTGTCCACCCATACCGTCATCCACCAATTCCCCAAAAATGATATCGTTTTCAGTGGCCGGAATATATATCAGATTTCTCGGTTCATCCAGGTTGGGATCGTCATTATTCAACATACCGTCGTTATCATTATATAAGTAGCTAAAGGGCAGCCCCGACTGCCCATTGTAGAACAGTGAAAACGAGGTGGCAAAATTTTCGGCATACTCCCATCGCTTTGATACGAAAGCAACGATTCTGGACCCGGTAGCAAACTGAGATCGTTGCAGTCCGGCCGGACTGTTTCTACCGGTTACGCTGTGATATTCATTCCATTGATTGGCATTGATAAATATGGTGCCATCAAATAACGATTCGGCATGTGTATATGAGTATGCCAAACTACCGGTAAATCCATTTTGCAACGGCTTCTGGACCTGAGCAGTAAAACTAAAGGTATTTCCTTTGTTGGTGTTGTCAGCCAGGGTAATGTAGTTATAGGTTGGATCTAACAGGCTGCCATCAAATATAGGACGTGTGTCAGGGGTTCCGGTTAAATTACCAACTGGATTAAGTGGTTTGTTCACCATGGTATAATTGATGTCATTCAATTTACTGGTGTATTGAGCATCCAAAGTACCTATCAATCCCCACCAGGGCAGTTTATGATCTACACCCAGGCTCATTTTAAATATTTGTGGGAATTTAAAATCATCCGCGAATAGGTCTATATCTCCCTGGGGACTTACCTTATTGGATGGCTGGTTGGTTAAATCCGGCTCAAAAGGAATACCCAAGGAACCATCTCCACTTGGAGGAGCAAAACCGTCTCCATTAAAGGTAGCAGTAAAGCCACTGGTAAGGCCGTTTCGCAGATAGATACCTCCGGGCCAAACGTAGGGTATCCGGCTGGTAAAAATACCCAGGCCACCCCGAATCTGAGTGTTTTTATCTCCATTTACATCCCAGTTAAAACCGAAACGAGGACTCCAGTGAAGTTGGGTGCTGGGAACCTTCCCGGCAGTGGCACCCTGTAGGTCATAGCCTGCATTTTCAAAAATACCTGGATCGAACTGGGTGTTCCCAGGTCCGTCAGTAAGGAATATAGGGATGTCCACCCTGATACCACCGGTTAACTTCAAATTGTCGTTAACCTGGAACTCGTCCTGTACGTAAAATCCCAACTGGAGTGTATTAAAATCTGCTGCCACCGATATTGCATCGTCTCCCTGCTGCTCATCAAATTGCTCATGCCCGTAAAGGAAAAGGTATGCTTCAGGTATGGATTGCAGAAATTTATCGGTGGAGCTGAAGGTGTATTGAGGGGGATGAAATGGTAAGAAAACATTGAAAATACTAAAATATTCGTTGTGGGTGCCAAAAGTCAATGTATGTCTTCCCCTGTACAGATTGAAATTGTTGGTCAGGGTAATCACATCCTGGTTGACCACATTGGAATGAGAAAAAGGTTCGCCGCCCAGTACTATGGACGCACCATTTGCGCCATCATCGATGGAAATACTGGGAAATGGCTGTCCGGTTACTTCCCGGTCGTCACGTACGGTGGTAATACCTAACAACAAACTATTCGAAGAATTAGAGAAGTTGCTTTTCAGTTCGATGGATCCGTTATTAGTGGT
>BQJT01000109.1 GCA_021604845.1 Cyclobacteriaceae bacterium | reverse complement strand
GCCATTTCCGAAAGAGTAGGATAGATATCCACGAACTCCACCAGCGATTTTGACCGCTGTCCTTTGGGGTTTCCGGGGTCCCTGATAATCAGTGGTACCCTGGTATCCAATTCGAAATTAGTATGCTTACACCAGCTGCCGTAATCTCCCAGCTTCCAGCCATGATCTCCCCATAAAACTATTATGGTATTATCCATCAGCCCGTTTCGTTCCAGGGCATCCAGCAACTTGCCAATTTGAGCATCGACCATACTCACTGCTGCATAATACCCATGGATCAGGTTTCTGGAAGTTTCATCATCCAGTAACCCCTTAGCAGGGATTCCATGATATTTTCTTAACTCTCCAAAATTATGAAGCGCTACTCCTGGCATTGCAGCAGGTACTGATCGCCCAGGAATCTCAATTGCTTCAGGATGGTACAAATCCCAGTATTTTTGTGGTGCAACGAAAGGTAAATGTGGTTTCACGAACCCCACCGCAAAGAAGAAAGTGGAGTCTTTTATTTCTTCCAGTCTTTTTACAGCATAATCGGTCATCACCACATCAGTCATATTTTTTTCAGGGGCTTTCGACTGATAAAAAGGGAGTTTCAGCCCATCAATAGCAGGGAAATCTCTTTCTAACCCTACTGTATCGCCATTCGATACCGGGTGCGGTTTCCACATTGTTTCAGCTGGGATTGACCAGGATTGCGGGTCATCCTGGTTGCCATGCCCGGTGTGATAGATCTTACCGATACGCTCCGTATAGTATCCATGGTTTTTAAAGTGCTGCGGTAGGGTTACCACATCAGGGACCTTGGTGCGGAAAAATGTATAAAGGTCATAGATGCCCAGAGCATCCGGACGCAGACCGGTCATCAGACTATTTCTGGAAGGAGCACAAACCGCCTGCTGGCAGTAGGCCTGGGTGAAAATGGTAGATTGAGCTGCCAGACGGTCGATATTGGGAGAGTTAATGTGTACCGCCCCGTAACAATTCAACTCCGGACGAAGATCGTCTATCGCAATGAACAGCACATTCGGTTGCGAAACTGACCAGGAACTAGAGAACAACACCAGCAGGGTAAGTGCGCATATCGTTTTCATAATTTGGAAAATTATCCGGTGATTGTTTCTACAATATAAGGTCATTAATTTTAAATTGACAGGGTAATAACCGGTGTAGATATAAAATTTCCCCAGGTAGAAAATGGTTCCCAAAAGATACGGCCTGGTTAAACCTGAATAAAATTACTTTGATGAAACCTATTTTATTAGTCACGTCTTTTATTTGCAGCCTGATTCTGGCTTGCAGCGAACCGGATAAACTGGCTGATGATTTCCCTGAGGACAGTCGGTTGCTGCTTGCTGCCGGAGAACTTACCGACCAAAGCATTATTTTGCAATGCCGTCTAAACACTACCGATACCCTGGTAAATAAAGACCTGCAGGGACAGTCTGGAAGTGGCTTCTTTCAGGTTTCGACAGATAGCTTGTTTGCTAAGTCGATTAATACCGAGCAATTGAATGCTGATAGATCCAATGATTTTATACTGAGAAAGTTAATTTCAGGGTTAAACCCAGACCAGACCTATTTCTACAGGCTGATTGCCAGCTACCAGGATTCTGATCAGCAGTATTCCAGCAAGGTGGGCTCTTTTACCACATTCCCGTCAGCATCAGAAAGCAGACCGGTTACTTTTGCTATCTCAACCGGGTTTAACTATGAAAAATTTTATGGGATTGACAAACCGGCAACCGAAGTAGCCTCTTTAGAGGATCAGTTACTTGGTTTTGAGGCATTCGAAACAGTAAGGAAGTTGCAGCCAGATTTTTTCATTGCCAATGGTGATGTGGTTTATTATGACCAGCCGTCAAATCAAGATTCCGAATACTATGCCAGAAGCAGGCCGGAAATGCGGGCAAAGTGGCATCGCTACTTTTCAATGCCAAGGAACAGGGAGATGATGCTGAAAGTACCGGTATACTATCTGAAGGACGATCATGATTATCGATATAATGATTGTGATACCACTGATCAGCGGGCGCTGCCTACGCATCAGGACGGGGTAGAAGTATTCAGGAAGCAGACTCCGGTGGTTGACCTTGAAAACCCTGAGGGCAGGACCTATCGTACACACCGGATGGGTAAGTTGTTGCAATTATGGTTTGTTGAAGGGCGTGATTACAGAAGCCCTAATCTTATGGAGGATGGGCCGGGCAAAACCCTGTGGGGCAAAGAACAGATCGCCTGGCTTAAAAAGACCTTATCGGAAAGTGACGCGGTGTTTAAATTGCTAATTTCCCCAACACCCATGATTGGTCCTGACGATGCCTACAAAAAGGACAACCATGCGAACCTGGGAGGATTCCAATATGAGGGACAGGCGTTTTTTAGCTGGTTGAAGGAGAATGATTTTCTGAACAAAAACTTTTACATTGTTTGTGGTGATCGTCATTGGCAATATCATTCCGTCCATCCTGAAGGTTTTGAAGAATTCAGTTCAGGAGCATTTGTAGATCAGAACTCAAGGGCCGGCAGGGTTCCCGGTGATCCAAAGTCCACCGACCCGGACGCCTTTGTTACCGTACCATACATTCAAACGGAAGGAAAGAATAGCGGCGGTTTTCTGCAGGTCACCGTACGAAATACAGAGAATCCGCCGGAAATTCAGTTTAGTTTTCATGATACTCATGGAAATGAGCTGTATAGTATTAGTAAAACTGCACTTTCACTTTAATATCCTACGATGATCCGATGCCATATGGACATACCAAAAACTGTAAACGGATTCACCAGACATGAATAAGATCTTAAGCACCATATCGATCTCCCTGCTGCTGCTGGTCACTGCCTTCCATCAGCAGTCAAATCCCAGGCTTTTTGTAATTGGAGACAGTATTTCCATACAATACGGTACATACCTGGAGCAGTATCTGGAGGGGAAATTAATATACCAAAGAAAGCAGGATGACGGCGGTGCGCCAAAAGATCTGGAGGTACCTGAAACCCCAAACGGCGGCGATTCCAGAATGGTAGTGGAATATCTGAAGGTAAAACTTCAGGATCCTTCATTTAGTCCCAATTATTTATTAATAAACTGTGGATTACATGATATCAAGCGCAACCCGGAAAGCAATCGACGGCAGGTATCACCGGAAGCGTATAGGAAGAATTTAACCTCAATTCTGGATTTGTCCGGCAGCAGGCAGATTCAGGTTATTTGGGTGCGGACTACTCAGGTAATCGACTCAATACATAATGCCAGGCAGAGCAGCTTCCATCGATATGCGGAAGATCTCAGTACCTATAACCAAATCGCGGACCAGGTTATGGCTTCCCGGCAGATCCCAATAATCGATCTTTATGAATTTACCCGGATATTGGGCGCTGAACAATTCATTGACCACGTTCATTATAATGAAGCGACCAGAAAACTGCAAGCGGCTTTTATTGCAGGATTTCTGGAAAACCTAAGATCTAAGAGCTAAGATCAGAGATCTTCAATGTGCTGTTTCTGGAAATCAGACAGATTGACCTTTTTTTGTTTCAGCCAGTTGATAAAATCATCCCTGATCTCTTTGGTCCATTGACTATCGATCTGCCCGGCGGTATAAACGCCTGATTTAAGACGGTCAAATCCAAACTCATCCCGCAGTCGAATAACTTCCGAGGTTTCCACTACTTCCAGGGCCAAATGAGCTGGAATAAAGACCACACCTTCCCGTAGTCCCAAAACCACATCTCCAGGCATAACCGTAGCCTCACCAATTCGGATGGGGGTATTCATATTGATCACCATGGTTTTATCATAGGTTTGGGAAGTTGAAGGGTGCCAGTTACGGTTGAAAACATAAAACTCAGGAAGTTCGAGCACCCCGGCTAAGTCACGGCACCCGCCATCTACGATCATGCCGGTACCGGTTTTGTTATATATCATATTGGCCAGATTGTCCCCAATAAATGCCCCGCCCACTTTCTTACCAAACAAGTCGGCAATGATCACGTCGTCTTTCTCAAGTTTATCCATAACCCAATGTTTGTCCCGTCCTTCCAGACCCAGGGTTTTACCCTCTTCGGCTACTACATCCGCGATATCAGGGCGATGCGGCAAAAAACCTATGGTTACCGCTCTTCCCACCAGTACGGGATTCTCGTGGGTCATCACCCATCCTTGTTCAAACTGACAGTTATAACCATGGCTGCGCAAAATTCCCCAGGCTTCTTCAACAGTTACCAACTTCATTCGGTCCAAAATATCTTTGGATACCATCGGGCGCCCATCCGGGAAACGTTCTCCCTGATATTGAACAGTGTATTTTTGATAATCCTCAGGGGAAAATTTGAATGGAATGGGCTGCGCCTGGATTGAGCAGCCCCATGGAATTAAATAAGAAAACAAAAGGATATTCAGAAGGGTGTAGATTTGTTGACGATTGATCTTTAATTTCATGATTGAGATTAGTTGATAGTCGGTTTATTTGAACGATTACTCACAAAACAGGAAAAGAACCTGCTGTATTACCATTGACGCAGTACTCGCAATAAATACTTAAAGGGTTACCAAAATAGCAGGATCGCCTTCGATGAAATTATGTATAACCACTGAATTGAGTCCGTGAGATTGCCGGACAACCGATGCTAATCAATGCTAATCGATGTCGCCATAATTCAATTGTTCATAATATTGAACAACCTGAATTAGGTCGTCTTCATTGCTGAAGTCCAGGTTCTGATTTTTGATAAAGGTTAGTATTTGATCACCATTTTCCCATTTCTTCAGCTCCTTTTTCTTTCCCAGTACTTCACGCAACTCATTGGTATCCTTATTTAACAAAAGATACTTTTGTTCCAAAGCAATACGGACATCGCTATCACCAGTATATTTTATTTCAGCGATACTGCTGGTACGATTATCACTATCGATCACAGCGGCCAAATTATTGCGAAACAAACTCAAATGAAGGCCATTATACAATCTGAGAAGCAGTAAATCACTACCTATACCTTCAAGGATTATGGGATTTATCAAAACCTGTGCCCGGTTAGCCACAAGAATCGAGTCCACTGCAATTGGATTCAATGAATATTTTTTTTCATCTACCTGCACCAGCAGGGTATTATTCAGCACATCATAGTTGAATGTAATGTCCGAGGCAAACCTTCCTTGTGACAGAAATACCGCTCCTTGTTGCCAATCGGTGAAGAGGTTTGCTCGTTCTTCTACATCCTCTGGTGGAACCAGTAACCTAAAAAATTCATTGAAGGCGATGGCATTTGCGGGGTCCAGAAGAGGCTGCTGCTGGGCTCTGGCTTCCGTAAATATTCCTGCAATAGCCAAAAGAAATAAGCAGTACCTGATTATCATTTCCAAAAGGATTAATACCTAATATAACAAAAAATGCCCTGAATGACTGCTTTCGGCTGATAGATAAACCTCATTACTTTCCCTTGTAAGTATATCGTCGAATATCAATTCTTTATCACTAGAAACCTATTTTCCTTTGTAATCGAAATTTAGGAAAGGACACATGAGAAAAACGTTATTAATGATCGTATTGCTGGCAATCGGAATTGCAGCAAATGCACAAGACAGATTCATCAAAGGTGATGTCGGCATTGGAGGAGCTTTAACATTTGGCGAGATAAAGTCATATGGAATTTCAGCTTCTTTTGAACCGAAGTATTTTTTCAATCCAAGGGTTTCTGCGGGATTAAGGTTCGAAGGGGATGCCCTGTTTGGAGGGAGCATTGATGCGGAAAATTCACAGGTTGACGTAAATACCTCCTCCAGAGCTGCGATCCTGGCCAAGGGGGAATATTATCTTTCTGAAAAGAGGAACCGGGCATTTATCGGGATTATGGGAGGTCGATATACACAGGCTAATGTAGGAAGCAGCAGCTCAGGAAGTGCTAGTATCGCAGCCATAAGTACTTTCGGATTTGCCACGGAATTAGGTTATACCTTCAATAATTTCAGGGTTTCGGGGATATATCATATTGTACCAGGAACGGACCAGGTATCCGTGTCATCAGGAGATCCAATTGAAATATCAAGAAACTATCTAGTGATCCAACTCGGATTCAAGGTGTTTTCGGCTAATCTCTAGCGCGTATTTAGACCTGCAAATCTGAGGTTTTGTGTGCTAGGATGGCGGTATTTGGTCCAACATGGTATGACTTCAATGGTCTAATGCTTTCAAGAAATTACTTATAGCTTGATTATTCTGCTCAGGATTATCATGCATGGTAATGTGAGCGGCATCTTTAATCAAGCTAAATTTCGAATTGGAAACTAAACTCTGATAATATTGAACGGTAGAAGGACGAGCCTCATCGTCTTCACCACAAATGAATAGTGTGGGAACCTTTATCTCATTCAGTTTGTCACTTCGTTCATAATCTTTTAGAGTTCCAGATGCAGTGAATTCGCTCGGTCCCCACATATAATTGTAAATTTCCATGTTCGCCCCGGCAAAAGTACTATCCATATTGGCGTCCCATGGTAATTTTTTAGCCACAAACTTCTGGTAGAAAATATTGACGGCATGTTGGTATTCAGGTGAATCATAAGTGCCATTTTCCACATTAAACTGTATCGCTGATTGGATAGAATCCGGAAGAGTAGTAATTAACTCTTTCGTATCTTCGGTCCATCTTGATGTACTTAGTGCCGGACTTGCCAGAATCAAAGCTTTAACGTGATCCGGGTATTTAAGATAATAATCGACACCAAGCATTGTACCCCAGGAATGTCCGTATAAATAAAACTCATTTAGACCGAGGACTGATCGAAGTTGTTCAAGTTGTTCAACAAAATTTCCAACTGTCATCAAAGTACTATCAATGGTACGATCTGATCTTCCACAACCAAGCTGATCGAAAAGAATAACCGGTCGATCCTTGCTTAGCGCTTTCATTGGATTCAGGTAGTAACTCGGAAAACCCGGCCCTCCGTGCAACAACAGCAGGGGTGTTTTGTCACCAGCTCCCACAACGTTGTACCAAACCTTTCCACCTGTTACCTGAGCGTATCCTTCACCGGAACTTAATCTTGTATTAGACTGACACCCAAGGATAGATGCTACGGCCAGCGTAAAAACTGTGAACTTTAAGAAATTTAGCTTTTTCATGATTTCAGAAGTTTGGTGGGTATATATGATTGTGTAGAACGGTCCGAGTTAAACGACCAAGTTTTCTAAAAGTACAAAATTTCCAAAATTGGGCAGGTTTCACCATGGCTTAGACAGTCTACTAGGTTATTTTATTTTGTTCCCTTTGTTATCATAATTCTCAAACGGAAAGTAGTTTAAAACATCATACTCCCAAACATTAGTCGGAAATATCACTACAAGATTGGCTGTTTTATCTCCGATATTTTTAAAGGCATGGGGAATCATAGGAGGAATATTAACAATGTAGGGGGCAGATATAGTAAAAATTGTATCTCCTAAAGCATATAAGATCTCTCCTTCAAGTAAAACATGAGACTCTTCCCCCTTGTGTGTATGCATTGGAGGGGCGCCACCCGGAAAAGTTTCAGTAATTCCAATCACAAGGTTTTGGTAACCGTGTTTGTACCCTTCCATGACATGGACATATTCTCCAGGCCCCGGATTTATTGCAGGGAGATCTTCAACTTTAGCAGCATAGTCCTTCCAATTTTTTAGATTCTTAGTTTCATAACCTGCAGGTACAGTCCTTCTCTCCAAAACCTTATGATTATGATGCTGTGCATGCAAGTATTCAATAATTGAATCAGGAACAATTTTTACTTCTTCAACTAAATTTTCAATCGAAAAAGTCTCTGTTGCTTCAGAGTGGCCATGTGAATGACCTGCTGAACCATGATTATGTTCTTCGGTCAGTGTTTCTGATTTCAAATTTGGCTTTTGGTCACACGAAACCATTCCTAAAGCAATTAATGCTGCAATCGACCGTGTAAGTTTATTTTTCATCGTTTACATTTTTATGGTTTTATTCTAATGTGGTTCGGCTTATGCGCCGTGCGGTACTCGAAACACGCCCAAGCCCTTCGGTTAGTGGGCTTATTCCCACCAATTCATTTTTCAATGTCGGTTGTAAATCCATTTAAATTCTCCAAATACGCAATTTGCTTGCAGATATCGGTCGCAGCGTAGGCGCCGGACTTTTTTATCAACTTACGAAAATAGTGGATAGCTTCATAGCCGTTATTGGGTATCTGTTATTGGCCAGTTGTTTGCTCATAACGTGCTTGCACGTCAGCAACTGACCAAAGCCAAAGTCCAGCCAAAACAAATCCAATCGCCCCTATGGTAATATAGATTGTTTTGGTTTTGCTGAGTTCGATAATGATTTCATTATTCGGTGATTCCTGCATGATGCATAAAGGTTCAGGCTATGGGCTATGAGTAAATGGGTGGTTAGCACGAAACTTTGGGCGAGCACCAGCAATAAATTATAGCCAATGTTGGTAGCCGTTTTATTTTATATTTTCCGTTGCCCAAACTTTCAGTTTTCTGGTGTATTCGTCCGATATTAGTTCCTGTTCAGGATTATCATCTTCATTTAAGATCATCATGTGACCGGAGTTCTGAATTCTATGTATTTCGTAGTCTTTGTTATTAGCCCTGTCAAAACATACTTCCCAAATTTTAACGCTTTCCTCTATAGGAACCCATCGGTCAGTTGACCCATAAAAGAGGACCGTGGGGACTTTTATAGTTTCAAAGTACTTTTTCGGGTCAAAATCCATCTCATGGATCCATTTAGTCACACCAACATCTTCCGGTAAGTTTCCTTGCCAAGGCAGATAAACATCATTAAACCAATCTTCATCTCTGAATTGATCTATCTCTTCTTGAGTTATTACACGATCTCTGTTCCCTCTATAATATTCGTTAGTAATATTCCTTAGGTGTTTTGCCTTGGTAATAATTTCAGGAGAATAGTTATTCATTTGAAGAGTTGTAACCGCACTATACTCCATTTGTCTTGCAGGACTAACACCAGAACTCGAAACTAATATCATAAATGAAATATCATCAGGCATCAAGTTGTAGGCTAATGGAGCAATCCAACCACCCTGGCTTATTCCAAAAAGCCCAATCTTATCGCTTATTATATCATTTCTGGTCTTCAATTCCTTAATTGCATTAATAGCATCATTAGCTAAATCTTCCAAACTCGCTGCATTAAAGTCGCCACTGGATTCCCCTGAACCCCTACGGTCATAAGTAAATACACCGATTCCGATACTTGTTAGGTTTTCCTCAAGATGGTTGTAAATAGCATTGTCATGATGGCCATGACTTGCAGAATGGAGCACGATAACAACCGGGAAAGAAGCTATATTATTGGGCTTATTTAAGTAACCTATAATAGTATCATTTTGTACAATTATTTCAATCCGTTCTTCGATAATTCTTTGAGTCGATTCCGATTGGGCCGTAGTAGGTCCATTTGGTTTATTGTTACATAAAATCAACAAAGTCGATGTCAGAAATATCAGGCATATACTATTCATTTATTCGCTGTTTAAACGACCACAAACCGGTCAGTGTACGCGGCGTCATCCCGTTAGGTGGAGGATGTGGTATCGAGGCGAATAGTCCTACTGCCTCCCAACGACCACTCCATTCACCACTAAGGAGATTCTTGTGTAATTCAAATTCTAAATCTGATTGGAGGTCCGGGATATATTCTACTGAAGTATGCCAAATTCCTTCCCAATCATCCTTTTCATTTCCACATGATTATAGTGTAGTAGCTAAAACTACTAAAATCAAATACTTAAACTTGTTAAATTTCCATGAGTATTGGAGGCCCCTAAAATGTATTTTCTTTTGTATCAAATGGATTTGAGTCCTCTGCAGTCCATGATCATGGTAATTAATTATTTTTCCGGATACCAAATTTTAGAAGTACCTAATGTTCCATTAAACTCAAATGGAGCTTCATCATAGTAGTTTAAGGATACCGGTGAACCGAGATCGCTCCCAAAGTCCAGACAATCATTGGCTGTAAACGCTACGGCGGCGGTAATCGGAACCTGACCTTTTGCAACCTCTTTCCCATTCACATTAAGCGCAACATCCATTGGAGCACCTCTTTTTGGAGAAGTCATTCTAGAAACAACTTCTACGTTGATTTTCCCGGTTGGCAACTTTGTTTTTGATTTAATTTGAGTACGATTAATTTCAAATAAGTTATACTCATAATATAAATAGCCGTCTTGTATATAACAGGAAAGGCCTCCAGAAAATCCTCCAAGTGCATAAAGTACACCTTGTGCGTTTTTGGGAACCGTCATTTCCATGCGGACATTATTGTCGAACTTACCCAATTTAGGCGCTGTGAATTCAGGCATGCGATTGATATTTCCACTAAAAGTCCAATTAGTATAAGGTGTTGCCGGAGCATCTTCCGGGTGGTAAACTATAGACCACAACCCCCCGCCTATGGGAAGGTTTTTGTTTTTAGCAGATTCTACCAGGAACATATTCTTCATTTCAGCCAGCTTTTCCGGGTTCTTTTGGGCTAAATCGTTTGCCTGACTCCAATCTTCATCAATATTGTATAGTTCCCAGGTGTCATTTTCAGGATTCCAGGTAGCCGCACCGGCTGGAAGACCTGGAAGCCAAGGGGTTCGAATACCAAAAGCTGAGGCAAACCAACCATCATAATATAGTCCGCGGCTTCCCATAATATCAAAAAATTGCATTTTACGGGTACCGTCAGCAGTCGGGTCAGCGAAGGTGTAATCCATACTCACCCCATTGATTGGGTCTTGTGGGAATCCATTGACAACTTTGGGCTCCTCAATATCTACAGCCTCATAAATGGTCGGTACCAGGTCAATGACATGGTGAAATTGTGGTCTGGGCGTATTGTCATGGGTAATTTTTTTAGGCCAGGAAACCGCCAACGGTTGACGGGTGCCTCCAAAGTGCGCAGCCACCAATTTAGTTGATTTGTAAGGTGCAGAACCAGCCCAGGCCCAACCGGCATTGTACATATTGTCTGTTTTTGGAGACCCAAGAGCGTCCAAACCTCCTAGTTCTTCCAAGGCATCAATATGTTGCTGGATGGTGGTTGGAATACCATTTTGGGCCAGCAATTCACTGATTGTCCCGTTTTGGCCTTCTGCCGAGGAGCCATTATCTCCCCAAATATAGAATATCAAGGTGTTGTCAAGTTTACCTTGATTTTCTATTTCATCAATAAGCAACCCAACATTATGATCGGTGTGTTCTGCAAATCCGGCAAATACTTCCATCAACCTACTTTGGAACGGTCTTTCAGATTCCGGAATACTGCTCCAGCCTGGCATGGTTTCATTGCGTTCGGTCAACTGGGCATCCTGCGGAATCCATCCCAGTTCCTTTTGTCTTTTAAAGGTTCGCTCACGATAGGCATCCCAACCATCATCAAATTTCCCTTTATATTTATCGGCCCACTCTTTGGCCACATGGTGAGGTCCATGAACAGCACCCGGAGCCCAGTACATTAAGAAAGGTTTATCTGGTGAAAAAGCCTGTTGCTCTCTTAGCCAATGTATGGCATCTTCGGTAATATCTTCTGTAACATGGTAATAGTCGTGACCTTGTGTAGTTTCAGGGTGCTCCACCACGGTGGTATTGCGAACCATGTGCGGTTCATATTGTGAAGCCTCTCCTGCAAGGAATCCGTAGAAATATTCAAATCCATAGCCAGTAGGCCAATAATCAAATGGACCTTTGGAAGTCGTTTGTTCCGCGGGGGTATTGTGCCATTTTCCAAAAGCACTGGTGTTGTAACCGTAAGCTTTCAAGACCTCGGCAACGGTAGCAGAAGTTTTTGGAATTGTTCCACTAAAACCATCCCAATCGTTAGCAAATTCAGCAATTTGGCCATTGCCTACAACAGTGTGATTTCTTCCCGTAAGTATGGAAGCTCGTGTCGGTGAACACATAGCCGTAGAGTGAAATCGATTATATGAAATACCCATATTAGCCACTCTACTTAAAGTCGGTGTATTGATTTCTCCACCATAGGTTGAAGGTGTGGCGGGACCTGCGTCGTCAATAAGAACAATAAGAATGTTGGGAGCATCTTTTGCCAGGCGCTGAGGATCTACTCTTTTTTTATAGGTGGAGGTCTGCATGGTCAGTCCGGCTTCACTTGCAGATGGAGTGGGGGGAAATGGCAGTACGTCCTGTGCAGTTATAGCGTCCGGCCAACTAAACACTATGAGAAGTGCGAATACGGCGATAATTGATGGTCTTAATTTCATAATAATGATCTTATGTTTTTAAAATACTGACTAAAAGATATGTGTTCTTAAGCTTGCAGCTTCGGTCGGAGCCTGCCTTGCGGGATAGCATCGACTTAAGTCTAGAATTTCTTGGCAATAATGCTTGTTTTTGCACAAAGAGTCAATACACCGGACTAACTATAAAGTTTCAAAATCTACCGGGGGCTGTGTGTGCTAACCTGCGCTTGCGCTAATGTAACGAACCCGCGTCAGTCTCACAAAGACTTCCGGTAATTCGTTCCCTCAGGTCGATAGTTATCGGCACGAGGGTGGCTTTTCTATTTATTCACTCCCTGAAGCAATACTTCGGTCGCTTTCAACAGAAAAGCCCTACACTATGTGTAAGGCCTTTAAGTTCTGCAGAGGGTGAGGGATTCGAACCCCCGGTACCTCGCGGTACAACGGTTTTCAAGACCGCCGCGTTCGACCACTCCGCCAACCCTCTGGGTCTGGATGGTTTGCAAAATTAAATTATAATTTGAATTTAGCAATCAGGTAACCGGTATTTAAAAACCTGGGGGCTTCACCACACCCCATTTTTAATGAGCGGCCCAAATAATATTATAAAAGCAAATTTCTAGTGACAATAAATAAATACATTGGAAGGTAAGACCAACAATACAGTGAATTCATATCAAAATAAACCAAATGAACATTGAAAGGTTAAAGCCGCTGACTTGCAGGGTCGGCATCCTGGGGGTTGGCCATCATACCTATTGGTCCCAATTCGAGGGCTTATTGGAACAAATGCATGAGAAACTGAACAAGTTTGAAATACTCATCAAGCACCGGGAAATAGAAACCGTTAATTATGGTATTACAGACTGTGCCGAGACGGCTTATGCAATGGTTCCAAAAATCAGGGCTGCTAACCTTGACCTTTTGTTTATTGATATGCTTACCTATGCTACCTCCAGCTCCATCGCAGCGATATTCAGGGATATCGATTTACCTATTGTGTTGGTGGCTCTTCAGCCTGATCAGGCTATGGATTATACCAAAGCCAGCACGCAAATGCAACTGTACAATGACGACATTTGCGCCATACCGGAGTTTGTTAATGTCGCGATCAGATTTGGAAAAAGTGTGCCTGAAATTGTAATTGGCACTCTTGAAAATGATCCGGAGGCGGTCCGTGAAATAGTTGATTATTGCCGAATTGCCAAAGTGCTCAATAGTTTGAAGACCGCCCGTATTGGACAGATGGGACATGTTTTGGAGTCCATGCTGGATATGCACACCGATCCCACGCAATTGACTGCAGCTTTTGGTTGTCACATTGTACAAACCGAGCCCGCAGAGGTATTTGTTCATTATAAATCCGCCGACCAACAGCAGATAAATAATTACAAAGATAACATCAAGGGATTCTTTGACTTTCCTGACCCTAAATCCGACCCTATAACCGAAAAGCTAACCGAGGAAGACCTGGAAACTGCTTCCCGGGTTGGTGTGGCGCTCCAGCATTTTATCGAGCAGAAGAAGTTGGATGGTCTGGCTTATTATTACGAAGGAGAACCGGGATCCGATTTGAGAAAAGTTGTGACCAACTTTATTGTAGGAAATTCATTGCTCACTGCTGCTGGTTTTCCCATGTGTGGTGAAATGGACCTGAAGACCTGCATTGCCATGCTGATCATGGACCGGCTGGAAATAGGGGGCAGTTTTGCCGAGTTTCATCCGGTCGATTTTAAAGAGGGATTTGTACTGGTCGGTCATGACGGTCCGCATCACATTAATATTGCGGAGGGCAAACCGGTTTTACGGAGTCTCAAAAAGTATCATGGAAAACCAGGTCATGGAGCCAGTGTGGAGTTTAACATCAGGACAGGGCCAATAACCATGTTATCTATTGCACAGAAGGCCGATGGATCCTTTAAGTTTATAATTGCAGAAGGCGAATCAAAGGCCGGCCTTATCCCACCCACCGGAAATACCAACACCCGGGGCTTTTTTAAACCGGATATAAGGACCTTCCTGAAAAGATGGTTCTCTGCCGGTCCTACGCATCATTTTGCATTGGGTATCGGTCATCAGGCCCAGGTAATTGGCAAGATTGCCAACTTCCTGAAAATTGAAGCTGAAATCATTAAGGGAGTATGAGTGCAGGTTATACCGCCTTAATATTGATCGGCTATTTCGGTATGCTTTATCTGGTATCCCGCCTGAGCACAAAATCCTCCGATGCAGCCACTTTCTTTATTGCCAATAAAGAATCACCCTGGCTGCTGGTATCTTACGGGATGATCGGGGTGGCAATATCGGGTATCACCTTTATCTCAGTTCCAGGTCAGGTGGTGGATAATCAGTTCTCATATCTACAGATGGTGTTTGGTTATTCCGTGGGATTACTGATAGTAGCCTACGTCTTATTGCCGGTATTCTATAAAATCAGAGCGGTTTCCATTTATTCATACCTGGAACAACGGTTTGACACCACCACCCATAAAACCGCTGCCGTATTCTTTTTACTGGCTCAAACGGCCACTGCCTCTTTTAAACTATTTTTAATGGCCCATGTGCTGCAACTGGCGCTCTTTAGTCAGCTGGGCTTTCCATTCTGGGCTACCGTGCTGATTACCTTGTTATTGATCTGGTTCTATACCTACAGGGGTGGAATAAAGACGGTCATTATCACCGATGCCCTGCAGACCACTTTTCTTTTGCTGGCGCTGGTGCTCAGTATTTGGTCAATAAGCACCCATCTGGATATGCCGGTCAGCCAGCTTTACCATGAAATGAAGGAACAGCAAATATCACAGGTATTTTTCTGGTCCTGGGATGATCCGAATAACTTTTTCAAACTGGTGCTTACCGGAGTTTTACTAACCGTAATGACCAATGGGTTGGATCAATCAGTGATGCAGAAGCACCTGACCTGCAAAAACCTCTCTTCTTCCCAGAAGAATATTGTGGTGCTGGCCATAGTAATAATTTTCGTGAACATTTTATTCCTGTTTCTGGGCGGGGCGCTGGAGGTTTATAGTGTTAGCCAGGGCATTGCCATTCCGGAACAAACGGATAATCTGTATCCTAATATTGCGATCTCTCATTTAGGATTGGCCGCAGGAACATTTTTTCTAATTGGCATCGCAGCGGCCGCATATTCATCCGCGGATTCATCTCTTACCGGCTTAACCACTTCATTTTGTGTGGATATGCTTAACTACAAAATCGAAGAAGCCGATCATACCAGGCAAAGACAGGTTATTCACCTTAGCTTTACCCTGTTAATATTTGCAATCATCATGGTGTTCAATCAGGTAAGCAATGAAAGTGTTCTCTATTATTTTATTCGTACCTCCGGGTTTATTTACGGTCCTTTACTCGGCCTGTTTATATTTGGGATCTACACAAAACGAAGCATTCAAGGATGGTATGTGCCGGTAATTTGCATTCTGGCTCCCTTAATCTGCCTGGCTATTGATCAAACTTCTGCCCAATGGCTGGGATATGAATTTGGATACGACATCCTGCTGCTCAACTCAATACTGACTTTTGCCGCACTGTATTTTTTTTCAAAAAGATCACATTACCCTGTGGATGACCCATAACGATCCAATAGAGCTAATAAAGTTAGAAGGAATATAACCACCTGCTAAATCGGAAACTTTAAAAGTCGGACAGTTTTTACCTAAATCTCAGAGCAATTCACCGGAAAATATGAGTAAAATCACCACAAAGCATAATATATTGTAAGCTCAACCCTTACTTTATGAATAACCTAAGATTAATGATCAGTGGTAAATGGTTGCTGCT
>BQJT01000108.1 GCA_021604845.1 Cyclobacteriaceae bacterium | reverse complement strand
ATTACATAACCACTCCTGAATAAGTGTTCGTACCTGGTTGGTTACAGGTTTGCCCAACCCGATAAATGCATTAAGGGTATCCGCGCGGAATACGTCCGGATCAATCACTTTCGCATCGAAGAAGTCCAGTGCTGCCAGTACGGATAGATCTAAGATTTTCTCCCCAATAGCCACCCCAACTCTTTTTTGATTGTTCCCAACGGAAAATATCCCAAAAGGTAAGTTATAAATTGAAAAATGTGATTCATCCGGAACCGCTACCCAACTAACTCTTTGCCTCATATTATTCAATCCATGATTTGTAATACTTACCGTCATCTATACCCATGGCGTGCTTCGTGACCTTCATTGGTTTAAATGTATCGACCATGACCGCCAACTCTCCGGTTTCTTTCTGACCGATACTTCTTTCATATGCTCCAGGGTGCGGGCCATGCGGAATGCCTGCCGGATGCAAGGTTATATGGCCCTTTACGATGTCGTTTCTACTCATGAAATCTCCATCAACATAATAAATGATCTCATCAGAATCGATATTCGAATGGTTGTAAGGGATTGGTATCGCCTGGGGATGATAGTCGAAAAGCCTGGGACAAAATGAACAAACAACAAAAGCGGCGGTTTCGAAAGTTTGGTGCACGGGAGGAGGCTGGTGAATTCTACCGGTTATCGGTTCGAAATTGTGAATAGAGAATCCATAAGGAAAATTATATCCGTCCCAACCAACCACGTCAAAAGGGTGCGTCGCATAAACCAGCTCATGTAAATGCCCTTGCTTTTTTATCTTTATTAGAAACTCTCCGTGCTCGTCAAATGTTTCAAGATTTTCCGGAAGCTTATAATCCCGTTCGCAATATGGCGCATGCTCTAAAAGCTGTCCAAACCAGTTGCGGTAACGCTTGGGTGAATATATGGGATGAAATGACTCCAGATACAGTATCCTGTTGTCGGGTTGATCAAAATTTATTTGGTAAATCATCCCCCTGGGGATAATCAAATAATCACCTGGTTCAAATGAAATGCTCCCCAGTATGGTTCGGAGCAGTCCGGTACCCTCATGAATAAACAGTAGTTCATCAGCATCGGCATTTTTATAAAAGTAGTCCTTCAGAGATTGCCTTGGAGCGGCCAGGCCCATGTATAGGTCTGAATTCACCAGCAGTGGTTTTCTGCTTTCCAAAAAGTCATCTTCCGGCTGTATCATGAATCCATTTAACAGTCGGGCGGTCATATTTTGACCCTCTGCTATTTCCGGCTGTGTATTGTGTGACGAAAGAACCTTGGATACCTGCGTAGGTGGATGGACATGGTACATTAAAGAGGACATTCCCTCAAACCCTATGGTGCCGAAAAGTTGTTCATAGTACAACTGACCGCTAGGTTTTTTAAAAATGGTATGACGCTTTGGAGGTACCTTTCCCAGGTGATGGTAAATGGGCATAACAGGTTGTTTGGTGCCCTTTAAAGATAACCAAAATTAAGATCTAAGCCCTAGATCTTAGATCAATTCCAGTACATATAGAAAACCAGGGGTACTGAGAAACCCTTTAAAGACTTACCTTTATTCGTTACTGCCGGCAGGGTCACCAACATCATGTTGCGGCTCTTATCCAGATATTTTCTAAGATTCATTGCTTGTTTTTCCTTTACCATATATAGGACGAAGAATCTATGCCAAAAGGATGCGTAAACTAAAGACTCAATTATTGAAAAACAGATGTTAACCTAACTTGAGCATCCTGTCTCAATGCCATGGTCAATCGGTGGTAAGGTGATTTTGAAGTTAAAAATGGATTGCAGAAAATGTTATTCTAAAGCCAAATGTTCCAGGTCAATTTGTATATTTAAACATTCTCAGCAGCCTGTATTTTTTATATAAAACAGGAAATTTTGAATTTTTATTGCAGGAATTGGAGGACAGTATTTTTGCTTGGCTTTATCCTTCAGGTTGTTCCGACTCCAGAATTAACAGCTCAGTTTTCCAACGTATCGGTTGCACCCATTAATAAGGCAGTGGCTAAGGATGGTGGAGTTGCCTGGGCTGATTTCAACAACGATGGTTTTCCTGACCTGATCATAAATACCAACAACAGTAGCAATGTCAACGGGCGCACCAGAATTTTTATTTCCAACAGCGCCACAAGTTGGACAGATATCACATCCGCCAACGCCCCGTCGCTGTTATCCAACACCACCGAACGGTCAGTAATGGCCGGAGACATAGATGGTGATGGCGATTTGGATTTTATGAGAAGTACTTCCAATCGCATTGAGATATATCGCAATAACGGGCCGATAGCAAACCCTTCCTTTACTATAAGCCAAACCATACTGGCCGGATTTTTCAGCCCCTCAGGAATGAACAATGAAGGACTTTCCTGGATGGATTTTGACGGCGATGGCGATCTGGATGTGTTTATGGAGAATCACCAATACGGTATGGATATCCTACAGAATGATGGTACGGGTACTTTTACCCACTACTCTCCCGATGGTAATTCAAGAGGGTTTCCTACTACCGGTACCTCCGGTGACTATTCAGTTACCGCTGACCTGAACAATGATGGTCATATTGATATTGTAGCCCGCCGGGAAGGTACTTCAGCAGCTAATGATGAAATAGATATTTTCATAAATAATGGAGACGGAAGTTTTTCCGGTAATAATACGGTCAACCTGCAGACCGTCAATTCGGCCAAAGGAGGAGTGGCGGTGGGAGATTTTGACAATGATGGCGATTTTGATTTTATCTGGACTAATAATGGAAGCTCAACTGCCTCGAATACCGTTACGCTGGTTGAACAGGATGGAGTCAACAGTCTAAGTTTCTCTTTGCCATCAGTAACTGTCACCTCCGGTGATGACGGTACACTAACTGCGCTGCCGGTAAATCAAAACATCGAAGGGATAGCAGTGGCCGATGTGAATAATGATGGTAATATCGATATATTTTTAGCTGCTGCTTCAGGACCCTCTTACCTATTATTAAATAATTCTACGGGTCAGGGTGATTTTACTTTTGTTCATGATAACAGTGGGGTGTCGAACACTTCCATCAATCCCATTAATGTTAATGGAGATGGTGAAGGGATTGCGTTTGCAGATTATGACAATGATGGAGACATGGATTTCTATCTTAACGTCAATGGCGCAGCTAACCAATTATGGCAGAATAATATCATTGCGTCGCCTACAAACTACTTAAAAGTTATCCCCTTGGTGGATCTGGGGGGAGGGTTGAGTATTCCGGCGTTGGGAGCCACTGTCCTGGTAAGTAACGGCTGCGAAATCTTTTCAGGAATCCAGGAAGTAAGCTCCGGAGTGGGTCATGGTTCGCAAAATGATTCAAGATTACATGCCGGATTACCCGATGGCCCCAATAGGTTGTATCGGGTTGAAATAGGATTTGTTAGGCCAAATGGCGGAAGCAGGAATACAGTGGTAAAATATGTAACCCCTACTGCACTTACCAATCAAACCCTAACCGTTTTGAGCACTGACTCCAGTGACCCCGACCGCGACCCCAATGCGGTAGATGACGTGGCTACTACCGATGAAAATACCCTGGTGTCAATTCCTGTTTTAAGTAACGATTCGGATCCCATGGGCGAGGGACTGGTGCTTGGGTTAGACGACCTGCCGGCCAATGGCAGTGCAGTAATCAACGGGAACAATATTGACTATACTCCGGATCCTGGTTTTAGCGGAGTTGAAACTTTTACCTATACTATTACCAACACTTCAGGGATTTGCGGGATGGCTACTGTGACAGTCACGGTGAATTCCAATGCACCTTTTCTAGATGGGTATGACTGCCGCAAGCAAATCACCATTGACGCCACTATGGTTAGCGGCAGTACCGACCTCAGCAACTTCCCAATGCTGGTCAGTTTCACTGATGCGGAACTGGCTACCGTAGCCAATGGAGGAGATGTTACCCACAGTAGTGGTTATGATATTGCATTTACAGAGAATGATGGCACTACCCAGTTGAACCATGAAATTCTTAATTATGATTCTGTAACCGGAAGTTATCTGGCGTTTGTAACCGTAAGCACACTGGGGGCAACCGCCAATACAAATATTTGGATTTATTACGGGAACAATGCGGTAACCATGGATCCCTCTACTACGTCCACCTGGGATTCAAACTATCAAGCAGTGTTACATTTACAGGAATCCGGGAACGGGACCGACAATGAATTTGTTGATGCCACAGCAAACAGTCATCACGGAACAGGAGGTGGGTTAGCCGGAGCAGGATCTGCTGCCGGGACCCCCACCAGAGTTGCGGGAAAATTCGGCTTTGCCCAGGATTTTGACGACAGCAGTTCACCCCAAAATCACATCCGCCTAAATGCGGTCACTGATGCAACATGGACAGCGGTGACCGTGCAAGCCTGGATAAATGCAGATGATACCGGAGATGACCGCATATTTGGAAAGAGCTGGGGCACCGGAACTAACAATCAGACCTGGCTGCTGAGGAAAAGTACTTCCAGTATTGGAAGCAGGATGCGTACCAATTCCAATAACAACGGTGGCTTTGATCCATTCAACTACACTACCGGAACCTGGTACCATGCGGCAATTACCTGGGATGCCTCGGACAATCAATTAATAGTGTTTGTTAATGGTGTGCAAAGAGGAAATACTACATTAAATGGAGCTACGCTCTATACTTCACCACCTCTTGCCGAACCAACTATTGGCAACACTGCCACGGTAAATAGAGGCTTCGACGGCACAATTCAGGAAGCCAGAATCTCCGATATCGCAAGATCGGCAGATTGGCTGCTAACAGAATTTACCAACCAGGATGATCCGGCCGCTTTTTATTCGGTTGGCGCCGAGGACTGCGATGCCATCCTTGCTATCACTTTAATGAAATTTGAAGGAGATTTCAATAAAGTTACCAACGCAGTAGATTTAGAGTGGTTGGCCAGTTACGATGATCTGAATGATGAAGGATTCGAGATTCAGCGATCCTGGGACGGTCAGGAATTCCAAACCATTGGCTTTATTCCGGTGAAAGGTGAACTTGATGAGATCGTCAGCTATTCCTTTAGTGACAATGATGTCACCAATTTCGAACAGACTCAGGCTTTTTACCGGCTGAAAAGTATTCAGGCAGGAAATGAGATTTCCTACTCCCAAATAATCAGAATGGCTCTTGACCTCATAAATCCACAAATTCGATATTATCCAAATCCAACCACTGATAAAACAGTTCACATTGATATTACAGGGGGCAAAGAGTTACCCATTTTACAGGTTGTCAACAGTAGTGGCCAACTTGTCCGGTCGATACAGCTCAACTCTTTCTCTGAATCACTTACCCTTACCGGAATTACTCCTGGGATTTATTTGCTTAAATTTGTTTCATCGGATATGATGGTATATAAACGGTTGGTAGTCTTCTAGCCAAAAGACCTATAGATTAACCTTCACTGATCTCGTTGGGGTTTATTAAGTAACTTTTTTTCGGATTTATGTTTCGCTGAATTACAGGGAATTATATCGAACTGGTCCAATTTTACTTGTATACGACATTAATGTATTTCAGCGGCAGATTGTTACAATTGAATTTATCTCATTACTTTGTATTTTGTTCGAAATTTACTCTACCTGCATTGCATAGACACCAGCTCACCCGCAAGCCACCACGCCCAATGTATAAATGCCCTTTCTGGATTTGGGGTGGTGTTTTATGTTTTTTGGCAATGGCTTGTAATAATAATTTGTTGCCTCCTGCCGATCCCGACAACGCCGGGTTGTTTCTTCCAGTTGGGTTCGAAGCGCTGGTAGTAGTAGACAGCATTGAAGGCAAAGCCCGGGAAATCATTGTTTCGGACGAAGGTGATATTTATGCAAAGACCCATCGCGCGGATCGTGGGAATATTGCGGCAATACGGGATCGTGATGGTAATGGCAGGGCCGATCAGGTTGAGTATTTTGCTCAATTAGAAAACCAAAAAAAACGGAGCCTGCAGGCTGGGGTGGAGATTTATAAGGGTTATCTTTATTTTAGTACCGATCTGATTGTCTACCGGGTTAAATTGGAACCTGGAACATTGGTACCCGATGGGGATCTTGAGGTTATTGTAGAGGACGATCATCAGCACGGAGGGCATGAGCATATCGCCAAACCATTTTCGTTCGATAATAAGGGGAATATTTATGTTCCTTTCGGAGCACCCAGCAACGCCTGTCAGGACCCAAAAAGAACTCCCGGACAACCAGGTATGGACCCATGCCCTCAATTAGAAGATCATGGAGGCATTTGGAAATTTGATGCCGAGAAACCTAATCAGACACAGAAGGACGGAGTCAGGTACGCTTCCGGTATAAGAAGTATTGTAGCAATGGATTGGAATCCGGTAGATGAAGAATTGTACGTAGTGATACATGGCCGGGATGACCTGTTCAGGCTGTTTCCGGAAATATACTCTCCATGGCAGAGTGCCCTGCTGCCTTCTGAAGAGTTTGTAAAGGTAACAGAAGGAGCTAATTTCGGATGGCCATACTGCTACTACGACCAATTGACCGGAACTAAGGTTTTGGCACCCGAATACGGGGGCGATGGAGTGATTGTGGGACGTTGTGATCAGTATGACCTGCCTCTGATTGGATTTCCCGGGCACTGGGCGCCGAATGGCTTATATTTTTACCAGGGAGATCAATTTCCCGAAAGATATAAACACGGTGCATTTATCGCCTTTCACGGATCTACTAATCGTGCTCCTTATCCGCAATCGGGTTATATAATTGCTTTCGTACCTTTTGAAGCGGGCGCTTTTTCTTCAGAATGGGAGGTATTCGCAGATGGGTTTGCACAAGTGGACCCAATTGTGAGTGTAAAGGATGCGGTTTATCGTCCCATGGGAATTGCTATGGGTCCTGATGGATCCCTGTATGTCAGCGAAACCAATCAAGGAAAAGTTTGGCGTATCATGTTCAAAGGGGATAAAAAGGGTTTTGGAACTGAACAGCTTGCCGGAATGGAGCAGCGCAAAACCATGGCTCATATAAGAGATCCCCACGAAATTGATGATAACATTCAGGAAGAATTTACCGGCAAGGGGCAGGAGATTTACAATTGGTATTGCGGAGCCTGTCATCAGCGGGATGGCCGGGGAGACGGTGGCCGATTTCCAACCCTGGCGGGTACTGACTGGGTAACCGGCGATGAAGAAAGACTTATCAGTATTGTGCTCAATGGACTGGAAGGAGCAATTGAAGTCAATGGAGAGACATTTAATAGTGCGATGCCGCAACATAGCTTTTTGTCAGATGAACAGATATCAGATGTCCTTACTTACATACGGAGTAATTTCGGTAATGAAGCCGCGGCCATTTCTGCGGACCAGGTTGCAGCAGTGCGTAGCTCAACTAAAAAATCAGCAAATTAGGTAACAATATAATTACTATAAATATCAAATAATCAGTGAATTATAATCAATATTTTAAACTAAAAATTAAACTGGTGAATTCCTTATCACTAATCTTAATCGCCTTAATTTGGTTGGGCTGCACCAATACTTCACAAGAGGAAAGCTCTGAAGAAGAGCCTGCGGAAAGCACCGAACTACTGTTACGAGATACCAGGGATCTTACAAAACCCGGAGGGTTCACCAGTGGGATAGAGGGGCCAGCAGTCTCTGATCAAGGGAATATCTATGCAGTAAATTTTGAAGTTCAGGGTACTATTGGAGAGGTCAGTCCTGAAGGAGCAGCTTCGTTGTTTGTGTCCTTGCCAAATGGAAGTATTGGAAATGGCATACGGTTTTTGAGCACTGGAGAAATGCTGATTGCAGATTACATAAATCATAACATTCTTATGGTAAATATGACAGACAAAAGTATTTCTGTGTGGGCCCATGAACCTGCAATGAATCAACCGAACGATCTGGCTATAACCAGCAAGGATGTAATTTTCGCCAGTGACCCCAATTGGAAGGAATCGACAGGTAATTTGTGGCGGATTGATCCGGGTGGTGAGGTAACACTCCTGGAGTCAAACATGGGAACTACCAATGGGGTTGAAGTTAGTCCGGATGAATTGAAGTTATACGTTAACGAGAGTGTTCAGGGTAATGTTTGGGTTTATGATCTCTCAGAAAATGGAGAAGTCTCAAACAAGCAATTGTTGATAAAATTCGAGGATTATGGCATGGATGGCATGCGTTGTGATATTAAAGGTAATTTGTATATTACCCGGCACGGTAAGGGAACGGTAGCAGTGGTGTCCCCTGAAGGAAAACTGATCAAGGAAATTAACATGGTTGGGAAAAAGCCATCCAATATTGCTTTTGGTGGGCCCGATGGAAGAACCTGCTACGTCACCCTGCAGGACAGGGGCAATATTGAGACCTTCGTTGCAGACCACCCTGGAAGAGCTTTTAGGAAGTTATGAATTATGAATTATAAGTTATGAGTTATGAAAACTAATATCCTATCAATTATACTGTGCTTATTGGTTCCATTGATGGCACTGGGACAGGACTATGACCTGCTAATTAAGCACGGACACCTGATAGATCCCAAGAATGGTATTGACGGAGTAATGGACGTAGCGGTTAAGGATGGTAAAATTGCGCGGGTGGCAGCAAATATCAATGCACAGGCAGGCGTTGTAGTTGACGCTGGCGGCAAATATGTGACACCCGGGATTCTGGATATCCATACTCACAACTTTCATGGCAACACCGGAAGTTATTTGGCCAATGGATTTTCCAGTGTACAGCCGGATGGATTTACTTTCAAGGCCGGGGTCACTACTGTTGTGGACGTAGGCAGCAGTGGATGGCGTAATTTTGAACAATTTAAATCCCAGACGATCGATAAGTCCAAAACAAGAGTGCTGGCCTTTCTGAATATAGTGGGTACCGGAATGAAAGGCGGCTCCTGGGAGCAGGACTTAAATGACATGGATGGAAGACTCACTGCCGCCACTGCCAAACGTTTTCCAGGTGTGGTAGTGGGTGTGAAGGTGGCCCATTATTTTGGGCCTGAATGGGATCCCGTGGAAAGAGGGGTAGAAGCAGGAACCTTGGCGGACATCCCGGTTATGATCGATTTTGGCGGAGTTGAGCCCGAATTATCCTTAGAAGAGTTATTTATGGAAAAGCTAAGGCCGGGGGATATCTTCACTCATACTTTTGGGCACGTGGATGGCAGGATACCTATTGTAAACGATGATGGAAAACTTGAACCTTTCGTAAAACCCGCACAACAAAGGGGAATAATTTTTGATGTGGGCCACGGAGGAGGAAGTTTTCGCTTCGATCAGGCGGTTCCGGCTATGGAGCAGGGGTTTCGTCCCAATACTATCAGTACCGACCTCCATACCGGAAGTATGAACGGCGGAATGAAGGATATGTTAAATGTTATGTCAAAATTCCTTAATATGGGCATGAATATACAACAAGTGATAGAAGCCTCTACCTGGAAACCGGCACAGGTAATAAAACGCCAGGATTTGGGCCATCTTACTGAAGGAGCAGTAGCGGATATTGCAATATTTTCTCTACGTGAGGGAAACTTCGGCTTTATAGATGTGCAAAGAAAAAAAATGGAAGGTACACAAAAACTGGAGTGCGAATTGACCGTACGTGATGGAAGTGTGGTTTACGATTTAAATGGACTGGCTAGTCCTGTTTGGAACAAATAAATTATATGAACTCTTTTTATAAGTATACGCTTTGGGCGGCATTGATAAGTTTCATCGCGATACTGGTGCTTTGGCTGCAGGGGAATCTGGAATTGGTAGGTCCTTTTATTATTCTATGTTTTCTTTTGTTATCCCTGGGTTTTAGAGGCCATAGATTCTTAAAGGGGTTTTCCTTTACCGTATTGATCTTTGCCTCGGTTTCTGCTGCTATGTTTTACCCGGACTTCTTTGTCAAACAAGGCAGTTTTGAGATGAAGCTGTTGATTGTTCCATTGCTGCAAATTATAATGTTTGGCATGGGTACCACCATGAGCTTAGGTGACTTTGCCGGGGTAATTAAAATGCCTAAAGGGGTACTGGTAGGATTATTATGCCAGTATTCCATTATGCCGGTTGTTGGGTTTACCCTGGCCACGCTATTTGGGTTTCCACCGGAAATAGCAGCAGGTGTAATATTGATCGGCTCATCTCCCAGTGGATTAGCATCTAACGTAATGACCTACCTGGCCAAAGCAAATCTGGCATTATCTGTTACACTTACAGCAGTTTCCACGCTGCTGGCTCCACTCACCACGCCTCTGTTGATGGAACTGTTTGCCGGACAATTCGTGCCAATCGATTTTTGGGCGATGATGTGGAGTATTACCAAAATTGTCATCCTGCCAATAGTTGCGGGGTTGATTTTCAACCGGTTTTTCCACGGAAAGGCGCCTTGGCTGGATAAGGCCATGCCAATTGTGTCAATGGCAGGTATAGCTATCATTATAACCATAATTACTGCAGCCGGAAGGGATAGTCTACTTGCCATCGGCCTGGCCCTGGTAGCTGCTGCAATCATCCACAATGGACTGGGATATTTTCTAGGATATTGGGGATGTCGATTGCTGAAATTACCCGAGCGTGATTGTCGCACTATTGCGCTGGAGGTAGGCATGCAAAACGGCGGCCTGGCCTCTGGTATCGCACTTGAAATGGGCAAGGTGGCAACCATTGGATTGGCTCCTGCAGTGTTTGGTCCGTGGATGAACATATCAGGCTCATCGTTGGCAACCTGGTGGGGTGAACGGGACCCTGAAGCCGAACCTGCAGTTAAACCGGTGGTAGAGCAAGAATCCGTATTATAACTTAAAAACCATGATCAAATAAAATGTTGAAATTCTATAAAATATTTACCATAACCCTGGCTTTTGTATTTACCCTACCGGTAATCGGTCAAACCATCTCCAGGGACCTAATGTTGTTTTATACTTCCAATTGGGAGGGTGAGCGATTTCCTGATGGCCGACCAAAAGTACCGGATGACATATTAAAACGCCTCGAGCAGATATCCATAGAAGAAGCCTGGGGTGTGTTGCGTGGAGAGGGTTACCATAACCAGTTCGAGGGGGGCTGGAAAATGCTGCATACTGATGTACCGATAGTGGGAAGAGCGCTTACTGCGCTATATATGCCCAATCGACCGGATGTAAGCGATCCAATAAAGGAAAAAGGAAAAATAGAGGGACGAATAGGCAGCCCAAACAGCTGGCCAATTGATGCCTTATCTATGGGAGATGTGTATGTGGCGGACGGTTTCGGGAAAATCGTGGACGGTACACTGATTGGTGATAACCTGGGAAATTCCATTTATGCCAAATCGGGTAATGGAGTGGTATTCAATGCCAGTTCACGCGACATGGATGGCTTAAAGTTAATAGATGGGTTTAATGCCTTTGTACGTGACTGGCATCCCTCGTTTTTGACTGAAGTGATGCTGTCAGGGCTCAACGTTCCCATTCGCATAGGTGCAGCTACCGTATTACCAGGCGATGTAGTCTTGGCTAAGTCTGAAGGAGTTATTTTCATACCTGCTCATTTGGCGGAGAAGGTGGTTACAACCTCTGAGTTGGTGATGTTACGGGATCGGTTTGGTCATCAAAGGTTGAAAGAAGGTAAGTATTCTCCCGGAGAGATTGATACCAGGTGGACAGATGAAATCGAGAAAGACTTCTCGCAATGGCTCAATGACCATCTGGATGAACTTCCGGTAGCCAAGGAGCAAATACAGGAAATACTCAAAAACAGAACATGGTAGGCAAATCAGATATTAAATATTCGAACAATATGAAAACGAACAGTAAAAATAGCAGGAGAAAAATGGTTAAGACAATGGTTGCAGGTGCTGCAGCTATTGGTACAGGAACCGTAGTTAAGGCTTCCACTAACGAAAAGACTAGTAAGAAGGTAGTAGGAGAGGTGGTCATGGACCAGCAGGTACCTCTGTTTTCCGGTGCGGTGAAGCACGGAAATACGTTATACATTGCAGGGAAGGGCGCTCATTTCGAGGGTGATATCACCGCCCACACCAAACATGTATTGGATGAATTGCAGAAAGCGCTGGAGGCCAATGGCTCTTCCATGGATAAAGTACTTAAAGTAAATGTCTATCTGCACGATCTGGCAGATTATAAAGCCATGAATGAGGCTTATCGGGGACGGTTTGGAGACAACCCTCCGGTTAGAACCACCGTTGCAACTTATGGTGGGGTTCCGGGTGACAGCCTGGTAGAGATTGACTGCATCGCAGCTTTAGATTGATTAAAATCATTAGATATGATAAGTAGAAGAAAATTGTTAAAGAGCCTATCGAGTTTGCCAATGGTAGGTGGTTTGTTTGGAACCGGACTGGTTGCATCCGCCGGCACTCCCGCTGCAGTAGTTACGCGGGATTACTTTAAAGAATTAGGAGTACGTACATTCATCAATGCGGCAGGGACTTACACGGCTATGACCGCGTCGCAGATGCCTCCGGAAGTTCTTGATGCCATTCAATACGCCACCGGGGATTATGTGAATCTCGATGATTTACAGGACAAGGTCGGAGAGCGCATTGCGGAATTACTCCATTGTGAATATGCAACAGTTTCTGCAGGTTGTGCTTCGGCAATAACACTAGCCACAGCAGGTGTATTGAGTGGCCTGGATAAGGATAAAGTAGCTCAGATACCTGACTTAACGGGTTTGAAAAGTGAGGTGATCCTTCAAAAGTCACATGAGATTGGCTATGCCCATGCCATTAGGAATTGCGGTGTGGAGCTGATTTTTGTTGAAACCAGGAAAGAATTGGATAAAGCCATCAGTGATAAAACTGCTATGCTATGGTTTTTAAATGCAGGCATTAACGACGGAGAAATTAAATATGATGAATGGATAGAAGTTGGCAAAAAGCATGGTATTCCAACTTTCATCGATTGTGCAGCAGATGTGCCACCGGTTGAGAACTTGTGGAAGTATACTAAAATGGGATTTGACCTGGTGGCGTTCTCAGGGGGCAAAGGATTAAGAGGTCCTCAAAGTGCCGGGTTGTTATTGGGTAAAAAGGAACTGATTCAAGCAGCCAGGTTACATGCTCCTCCCAGAGGAAACACCGTAGGCCGGGGAATGAAAGTTAATAAGGAAGAGATTCTGGGTATGCTGGTTGCGCTGGAATTATATTTGACGAAGGACCATGAGAAAGAGTGGAAATTATGGGAGTCGCAAATACAGCTGATTCATGATGCTGCTGCGTCTGTGGATGGCGTTACCGCTGAAATACATGTTCCCGAGATTGCCAACCATGTGCCCTCACTAAATGTAACCTGGGATCAGAACAAAGTGAAAATTGACGGCGAAGAAGCACGTGCCAGGCTGCGTGATGGACACCCTTCCATTCAAACAGTTGGAGGTAAAGACAGTTTGGGTATTACCAGTTGGATGATGCAACCGGGTCAGGAGCGAATTGTTGCCCGAAGGGTTAAAGAAGTGCTGGAAGAGGCAGGGTCGTCCTAGTAGGTTGCAAGTCGCAAGTCGCAGGCTACAGGTTGCAGGTTGCAGGGCATGTCACCGGTTACAAGGTGTAATATGCAAGTTATGAAGTTATTAGGACATGTTTAGATGTTCTATCTTTTGGAATCCCAATAATTATTAACATACTTCTGAAAAGTAAATATTTTTCTTCCGAGCATTTCATATTCCATAATCACAGCAGTTATTGGCGCATTTTTGAAATGCACTGAGTTTATCATTTGAAGATGTGCAATGGTCTCATCACATGAGGCGTTTGCATAGGTTAAATACTTCGCAAACTCAGCTTTATATTTCTTCCGACCGTAGCCTTCAACGATATTGCTGCAAATGGACTTGGATGATCGTCTGATCTGTCTGCCTTCCTCTAGAAACTCATAGGATGGCAGGTCCATGGTCAACTTATGAACTTTCAGACTTAGTTCGAACGATAGGTTGAAAATATCCAGGTCTCGAACTGCTCATTATCTCAGGTAATTGAATCGTGAACTTATCATGTTACAGTCTCAATTCTTAATCCCCTCTAACAAAAAGGATTAGACTTATACCTTGTAATCACTAAGAAGCCATTCGATTTTGCAACCTGCAACCTGCAACCTGCAACCTGTAACCTGTAACCTGCAACCTGTAACCTGCAACCTGTAACCTGTAACCTGTAACCTGCAACCTGCAACCTGCAACCCATAACTATCCTACAACTCCGTTAACATAAGTTTTCTCCACCTTACTTTTATCCCTCCGCCATCGTGGATCTGCAAGGCAATCTGACCTTGTGCAGCACCAATCTTTTCGTCCTGAAATTCGATCATTCGTTGACCGTTGAGCCAGGTAGTAACCTTGTCCCCGATTACCCGAATACGCATGCGGTTCCAATCACCCATTATCAAAGCGGCATCCTTTTCAGGATCCGGTTTGATCAACCAACCCCTGCCATATGATTCGTAGACACCTCCTGTGCTATGTCCGGGAGGAGCTACCTCAGTCTGCCAACCGGTTATTTTGGTTCCATCCAGAGAAGACCGGAAGAATACTCCGCTATTTCCATCTGCTTCCTGTTTAAATTCGAGGGTGAGATCGAAATCTTTAAAACTTTTATCGGTGGCAAGATATCCATAGGCTTCGTCGGGGCCACTTTCACAAACTATATTACCCCCATCTACATACCACTTTTCGGTTCCGTGTATGGTCCATCCATTGAGATCCTTGCCATTAAATAAAGCAGTCCCTTGTTCTAACTCTCTGATTTTGATGTTACGAAACCGGACTTCGTGTCCGTGATCCTGCAGACCGATGTGCCCTTTGGTTGCCTGGCCATACTGAGGAAACTCCGAGAACTTGCTGGAGGCTACCAGATCCTTCCACTCAGGCGAATTAATCAGGTATTCAACCGTTCTGTGTCCGTTTAACCAATGTTCGACATGGCCATTGTTTATTACTATCCGCGCGGTATTCCATTCTCCCACGGGTTTGGTGTAGTTCTCTGGAGGAGCCTGTAAGTCATAATTTGCCGCAGTCAATTGCCTGCTTACATCTTTTCCGTCTGCCCGTGCGGTATAATTCTGATCATCAAGAATTTGGTATTCCGGACCAGAGTGCCAAATTTGATCCCCTTCGTTTTCAACAGCCAGGTACAGGATGCCGCTGTTGGCAGAGTCGGTAATCATAAAATCAGCGGTGAACTCGAAATTCTCGTACATCTGGCGGGTTATTAAATCTCCTCCTCCGGATTCACCAGCAGCAGGTTTTTCTACTATCAGCGAGCCGTCTTGTACCCTCCAGCCTTGCTCCGGGAAGGACTCCTTGTTGTAACCTTTCCATAAATCAGTGGATTCGCCATCAAACAGAAGCTCCCAGCCGGCTTCCTTTTCCGCAGCGGTTAAGGCGTTGGTTTGATCAACTGATTCATCAATTTGGTCGTTTGCAGCCTCCGCAGTATTTTGTTCATTCGATTGAGTACAACTTAACAGGCACCCAAACAGAATTGCTAACAGGTTTAATTTACTATTTCTCATTATTTAAATATTTAGTGTTTTATCATTCAATCATTCAATCATTCAATCATTCAATCATTCAATCAATCACCCGCCCCGGACTGCGCCGATTACTTCCAGGGGCGCCGGTAAGATCGTCACCCAGATCTTGTCGAGCCTCTTTCGCCACCGCGGTAATCTTTTCAACAACTTCCGGATAGAGCTCCTGAACATCGTACCACTCCCCGGGGTCCCTTCTCAGGTTATAAAGTGCCAACTGCACCGTATCCCGACGGTAGGGACCGGGAATTCCATCATTTCCAGGCAATACATTTTTATAGGACCTGCCAATATGAGGAAATACCAGTTTCCAGTGTTTATAGCGTACTGCTTCCAGATTGTTTTGCCCATAGTAATAATATAGCTTTTCACGGGGTGGGCTGGTATGATCACCTGATAGCAAAGATAATATACTTACACCGTCTATGGTATGGGCGGGCAGCGCTGCCCTGGTAATATCTGCCAGGGTTGGCAGCAGGTCTATGGTACTGGCTAAAAGGTTACACACCGTTCCCTCAGGAATCATTTGGGGCCATTGCATAATACAAGGTACCCGTTGACCCCCTTCAAAAGTGGTACCCTTTCCTTCCCGAAGTCCGCCGGTGGAGCCGGCATGATTACCGAAATTCAGCCAGGGCCCATTGTCACTTATAAAGATCACCAATGT
>BQJT01000107.1 GCA_021604845.1 Cyclobacteriaceae bacterium | reverse complement strand
AGAATTACACCTGTCCTCCAACTATTTTGGTGATCTGATCAAAAAAGAGACAGGAAAATCGGCTAAGGATTATATTCAGGAAACCATTGTTGACCTCGCCAAACGCAAGACCTTTGATACCGATAAAACTGTGTCCGAGATTGCCTACGAACTGGGGTTTAAGTACCCTCAACATTTTACCAGGGTGTTCAAACAGCATGTTGGCTATTCACCCAGTGATTATCGGCAGTTGAATTAACCCGGTGAATAGTCCTAAGTTGTTTTCACTACACCGCAATAGGAGGTCTTGAAGGGCTTTGGAGTCCCAAATGAGGTAGGCAACAAATCTAATTCCCAACTTGTCAATGAGCGTATTCCTCCGCTTGTGACTTTATTCGGTTATACCGTCTAAGTAACATAAAATTATATCAATGAAAGCTAGAAATCATCTGTCCTATACTTTAAAAAGTATCTTATTAATCTTTCTGATAATTTCCTTTACTCCAGAGAAAGAGCTTTTTGCCCAAAAAGAGATTTATTTGAATCCGGAATTTCAAAATTACGCACGGGATCATAAGACGATTGCAATTTTGCCATTTAGTGCTAAAATAAATATGCGTCCCAAGCAGATGGCTACTATGTCGCCAGAGTCATTGGAAAAGCTGCAAATTGCCGAAGGTTTGGCCGTTCAAAGTGCCCTGCACACCTATTACTTGAAGAGGAAAGAACAAGGGAAAATCAGAATGAACCTGGAAGTTCAGCCGGATCGGACTACTAACGTTTTATTGAAAAAAGCGGGAGTTACAGAGGACAATATCGATCAATATACTATTCCTGAACTCGCTGCAATACTGGGTGTCCAAAGCATTGTACATGGCAGTTTAAGCACAGATAAACCCATGTCCGATGCTGCGTCCGTGTCGCTCGGTTTACTGGTAGGTTATTATGGTGCTACCAATAACGGAGATATCACAATCAACATTAGTGATGGGTCTACCGGTACCCTTCTTTGGAAATACGACAAAACACTGTCGAGGAGTTTGGGAAGTGATACTCAAACTGTTATTAACACATTGATGAGAAAGGCTTCTAAAAAGTGGCCTTATGCAGTTGGTGGTATCAGCTAAATCAATGCACCTGAATTTTTTTGGGTAGCTTGGATCTTTTTAAGTTAGAGGATCGGTCAAGTATCTCCTGAAAATGAGGTTCAGGGATCACCAGCTTGTACTCTGGGCATGAACATTATTTCAATAAAGTTGTTCTTCTAATTCATATCTGGAATTTTTTTTATTCGAACGAGATATTTCGGTAGTCGTGAGCTTCAAAGGGATTCAAAATTGACTGTCCAGGGTGAGTAGATTTTTTGCTAAGGAGTAGCGCTACGGAATCGGATTTAGCCGGTTGTGAACCAGAAAAAAGGACGATATCAACCTTTCTACCTGTCATCGCATATGCACAAGTCCCTGCATTCAGAGATAGATGCCGATGATTTCCTCTGGGATATTGGTCTGGTTTATTTATATAAAAATATCTTTACGAAAAAGAAAGCCATTATGTAATGAAATGGAAGTCAGCATCAACGGGAACAGTAATTTTACTTTTAATCCTATTCAGTACCGCTAGTTTATGGGCACAGGAAGACCAACAAATGGTGCGCCTGGCAAAATTGGTGATCGACCCGGACCAATTAGCCAGTTACAATGCCCTGTTGAAGGAAGAAATTGAAACATCAGTCCGGGTAGAACCTGGGGTGCTCACCTTATATGCAGTGGCTGAAAAAGACATCCCTGAGCATATTACTATTCTGGAGATTTATGCCAGCGAAGAAGCCTATCAACAACACTTGCTAACCCCTCACTTCCTCAAGTACAAAAACCGCACGCAGCATATGGTCAAATCCCTGGAACTGGTAGAATGTGATCCGCTAGTGCCGGAAATGAAAATAAAATAAAAAATTAATAACATGAATAAAGTATCTCCACTCATTTTGGCAGTCACTATACTGGCGGCGTATAACAGCGAAAATCCCGAATACATGTTGTTCAAACTGGATGAAAACGGCGCGCAGGTTTCTGAATTGAGACAGCCTTTACCACCTTCGATGGGTCTAATGAGTTTTTGATATGGCACGTGTGTTTATAACAGGATCTGCGGATGGACTGGGACAATTGGCCGCTCAACAATTAATTAGTACAGGACACCAGGTGGTGCTGCATGCCAGGAACGTAAAAAGGGCTGAACAAGCCATGAAAAAAGTTCCAAAAGCCTCCCAGGTACTGACTGCAGACCTGGGAAATATAGACCAGACCAAAGAATTGGCGATGAAAGTCAATGACCTGGGATTTTTTGATGCAGTCATTCATAACGCGGGCGTGTACCAGGCATCTGGCGAGGCAATTTTTACCGTAAACCTGCTGGCACCCTATATACTGACCTGCAGGATTCATAAGCCCAAGCGGCTGATATATCTCAGTTCCGGGATGCACAGACACGGACATGCTGATCTAAGGCAACTGGATACCAGCCGTGTCACCTATTCCGACTCAAAGCTATATATAAACATTTTGACTATGGCAGTAGCTCACAAATGGCCCGAAGTTTATGCCAACGCGGTAGATCCGGGATGGGTACCTACAAAAATGGGTGGAGCCGGTGCCCCGGACAGTTTAGAGCAGGGCTACCAAACACAAACCTGGCTGGCTGTTAGTGATGATCCGGAAGCAAAAGTTACCGGGAAGTATTTTTATCATCGACGGGTAAAGGAAGGCAGAATTGAAGCATATGATGCAGCCATTCAGGAAGCGTTATTGACTATTTGTGAGCGTATATCCGGGGTGGCGCTTCCCATGTCTAACAAATAGATCGAAGGCTGAAACCAGATCAATTGGTACGGCTATGCCTTACAAGGAAACTAATTCCAATATATCTATGTTTAAGTAATTGCTTAAATATTTAATTACAAAATACACATAGGCATGAAGTGTATTCGAGTACTTGCTGACGTAAACCAAATCAGGCAATGCAAAGAAGATCTATTTAAAGTTCAAGCTCATTCCAGCTCAATTTCCAAAGTCTTAGGACTAGCTGGTAATGAAGTGAGGCTAAAGATCCTCTTTCTGCTGTATCAGGAGGGTGAATTGTGCCCCTGTGATCTGAGTGACATATTGAATATCTCTGTTCCGGCGATTTCTCAACATCTGCGCAAATTAAAGGATGGAAGAATGGTACAGGATAAGAAAGTGGGTCAAACTGTATTCTATTCAATTCTTGAGCAGAACATAAAACTCATCGAACCTGTATTAGACCACCTTGCTAAATCCTTGAAAACAGTGGCCGGGAAATGAAAACAACAATAGACCAAAAAGCACCGTCCAAATGGGTGGGAGCAGGATTTTTGGCGGCAATAGCTGCTTCCCTTTGTTGCGTTACACCGGTATTGGCATTAGTATCAGGAGCAAGCGGTATTGCGGCTACCTTTTCTTGGCTGGAACCAGTGCGCCCATTTCTCATTGGATTAACCGTTTTGATCCTGGGAGTTGCCTGGTATCTAAAATTAAAACCAACAAAAACAGCGGTAGATTGTGTTTGTGACGATGAAAAGCAGCCCTTTATCCAATCCAAAATCTTTCTGGGTATAGTTACCGTGCTGGCAGTAACAATACTTAGTTTCCCTAGCTATTCCCATATCTTCTATCAGCATACTAATCAATTTTCCATAGCTAATGGAGCTGATTCTGGTATTCGCCAACTAAGGATAGATATAAAAGGTATGACCTGCGCGGCCTGCGAAGAGCATGTCAAATACGCAGCCAGCCAATTGGAAGGCGTTTTACAGGTAGATGCCACATTCGAAACCGGGACTGCTAACATACGCTACCATCAATTTGTAGTTTCCCAAGATGAAGTAGTAGCGGCTGTAAAAAAGACAGGGTACAAAGTAACTAATATCGAAGAAGTCCCGATTGATTAGTGCAAATACTATTGAAAAAGTGGAAAAAGAGATCCGATTACAATCAACAATTAACTGTCCCGTCTGTGGATATGGAAAAGAAGAGACTATGCCCACGGATGCCTGTCAGTTCTTTTATCAATGTGAAAATTGCAGCAGTGTACTAAAGCCTATTAAAGGTGATTGTTGCGTTTATTGCTCATTCGGCACCAATCCATGTCCTCCAGTACAAGAGCGTGGTAAAAGCGGTTGTTGTGGCTAAACTTCCTGAAAGGACGGAGATTGAACATTATTCAAAGGGAAATCAAGCGGGACCCTTACAGGAATTAAAACCGAAATATCAAACTGGTAAACAGCTAATTTAAATCGGATCTCTTTGGGCGAGGTATCCGGTTAGAAAAATTAATTCGCCCATTGGATGGCTAACAGTAAATTCGTTAATCGGGGCAATCCATGTATTGTTAAAGCATTTCTCCACATGAGGCCAATCCAACAATTTGTTGGGGTAAAGCCCGGCATTTTCTAGCATAATGGCTGCGCTGTTATCTTTCCATCCCCATTTTTCTTCGGTATGAGTTGCCGGCCCATAGGTGGGAATTCCTGATGGTGCTGGAACATTTGCCACTTCCCAATCGAGTTGATAGGGAATAAACCATCTTTCACCCAATCCGCTAATGAAACTCCTGTTCATTGGATTTGCCCCCATGGTATATTGAATGGTTTTACTCATTACATCTGTGTATTTTCTATCATTGGTAATTAAATGCGCCACAGCAATTGGCAAAATACATCTTGATGGCAGAACTGTTCTTGATATTGATTCATCAGCAGTTCTAATTATATCATATGTATTCTGATTTGCTCCTTCAAGCAATGCATCGGCAAACGTTATTAAGGCGTTTTTGCAGGAGTCAACCAGGTTTTGATCCCTTGGAAGACCCTTCAATAAAAAATAATTAGCAAGCAATTCAGCATTTCTTTTATTCATATTCTGTTCAAATCCATTTACAAAAACACTAGCTAAGGCCGCTTTAAATCGTAGATACCATTTTGGATCTCCGGTGCTTTTATATAAGTTTAAATAAGCCAGTGTTTCAATGAAATTTCGGGGATTGCTTCTAAAGGGATCCGGAGCATTTTTGTTTTCATCTGCCCATTTTATGGCAGCAAGCGCACTTTTAAGGTATTCTGTAGATAGCTCTAAATCATAATTTTTTAAAGATATTGCCATTTGTGCCGCTGAAGCGGTATAGGTTAAACAGGCCGTTGGTGTTGGTGGTACCAGAGCTGCAGGCAAAGAATTTAACCAACTGCTTTCGCCCCTGCGAGGGTGTTCAACCGACTCGACCCACCAGCTAACCGCACCTTCTTCATAAATTCCCTGTGTTCGCCTGTATAGATCCAAACACCAAATTGCTTCATCCAAAATATCCGGAATTTTGTTTGAGGATTCAGGTATACCAAGATTCATATTCTCAAAAAACGAGGGGTTAATTTCGTGCAAAAACATCATCCGTCGAACGCTAAACAGATGATCCATTCGCTGATCAAAATCAGCGGCGTCCAGCCATCCGCCCCACGCTTCCGGGACTTCGGTGTCCATCAAAATACTTGCCTGAATTCTTTTAAAAACTCCCTGTTGTCCATCAGCTTCAACTCCGAAAAATTTATCTACATCGCATTTACGAATGGTTACATCATCAGCCGGATGCATATTTCGTGGTCTTCTGTAATCTGTATAGGGAGGCCCCAATTCCATTCCCGAACGTTGATGAAGAAAACCTTTCATTGCCAACCTGGTCATTTTCTCCCAGACATCCTCTCGGATTTCAAACTCGAATGAACAACCAATTCCCTTCACTACAAGTCGATAATTACCGGGTTCGTTAAACCCGGAGAAATCAAGAGAATGAACATCAGTTAAGTTGTTATTATATGATTTATTCTCAATTTCGAACTCAGGTTGACTACCCGGATTTTTAAGTTTCGATTTTCCCGAAAAAACTACCTCTTGTGAGTATGCATCAATAATATTAAAGTCGAAATTATTGGTATAGGAATGTCCTCCTCCGTCTCCTAACCAAGTAGATAAAAATGCAATTTTAGGTTCATCCGTGTGGTATCCATATAGGTTTACATGAATCGCTTCACTTCGCAATCTGTTTTCATCAAAAATGAACTGAACACGATTTTTAAACGGTCCTCCCTCTTCAAAATGAATGCGGTAGTTTGTTCCATGCTTTAGGTTTTCGTCTAAAACAATAAAAATTTCATGAGAGACAGCGATTTTATCGTTTTCAGCCACATGGGTTCTTTTATTCGGAACTGTTTTTCTATAGACTCTCAAAGGGGTTAATGAGGTAGCCAAACTTTTGTCATCTAATGATGTAATGTGGTAATTTGTGGGGTTCGAAATCCAGTCGATGTCTAATTTTTCTCCCGCTAATTCATTAAAAGTACGGTACCACTCCTTTTTTACACCTGCGATGTATCCAATTTCCTCGCCCCTTCTTTCCAAAACCTGAAACAAACCATTGTAACCCGACATTAACATGGTATCCCCTTTTTGTCTAATCCAGGGTCTTAGATTTCCATAGATTACTGACTGTTCATCAATGGTAAGTGCTAAAATATTCCTATCAACTAAATAAACATGTCTGAGCAAAGGCCTACCGGTTGCCGGTAGAGCACTTACTCCTTCTATTAAATCAGGTTGCAAACCTTCATATGGATTTATTCGAACTGTCCCGTTTAAAGCAATTTGGGAAAAGAGGATTGTTGAAGAAAAAAACAAAATAACTAGCTGTAAACTTTTTAGTACTGCTCGCATAACTGATTCCTGGATAGATTAAGTAAGGATTAAGTAAGGTTCTTGCAATAAAAATGATAAGCGTAGGAAGTGCTTGGGATGCCTGTTCCTCAAGTATTCCAGATCCATCCGCTTTTTTACGATCCCAATAAAGGTTTGATATATGGTATTTCAAAATACGAAAAATACCGTCACGAGCTATAGTGAATTGGATATTCGTGACCGGGCTTGAGGGTGTTCAGCTACTATCTGGAGGTAGCCAAAAAAGATATAAAATTATTGAAAGAACGGTTGACTGGGATAAAGACTGTTTTCGATGCTAATTAAATGCCTTTTATCAACAAGCGCTAATTACCTCTGATATAAAATTTCTCGGTATTTGAAGGTGGGTTTGTTAAATTCATAAGCCAACAAAATAAAGCTATGAATAAATTAACCTACCTATTACTAATACAATTACTATGGTCATGTCAGCCACAGGAAAAGCAGTCAGCAAACCAAAACTACCCGGATACAAAAAAAGTAGACACTACAGATGTCTATTTCGGAACCGAAGTTGCTGATCCCTATAGATGGCTTGAAGATGATGCATCTGATGAGACTGCTGAATGGGTTCAAGCTCAGAATCAGCTAACAAACTCATATTTAAGCAATATCCGTTTTAGGGATGAAGTGAAAGCTCGATTGACCGCTCTGGAGAATTATGAAAAAATAAGCGCTCCTTTTAAACGGGGAGCATATTACTACTTCTACAAGAATGATGGGCTTCAAAATCAATCAGTACTCATGAGAGTGACAAATTTTGATGATGAGCCGGAAGTATTTCTCGATCCAAATACGTTTTCCGAGGACGGCACCACCGCACTTGGAGAACTGAGCTTTTCTAATGATTACAAATACACCTCCTACAGTGTTTCGGTCGGTGGGTCAGATTGGAGGACAGCTTATATTATGGATACTGAGACCAAAGAATTACTTGATGATGAGATTAAGTGGATCAAATTTTCAGGCTTGAACTGGTATAAAGACGGATTCTATTATCAACGATTTGATGAGCCGAAAGACGGGGATGAATTATCTGCAACAAACCAGTATGGGAAAATTTATTATCATAAAGTGGGTACCAGTCAATCTGAAGACCAGCTGGTATATTCCAATCCTGAGAATCCTGAAAATAGATTCGGCGCAGGTGTGAGCGAAGATGAGCGATTCCTGTTTATCTATTCCTACACCGGTACTAGCGGAAATGAGCTTTATGTAAAAGATCTTTCTGATCCAGGTGATGAATTTAAACCAATAGTCACCGGATTTGAAAACGATCATTACATTGTAGATAATGATGGAGGCGACTTGATCATTCATACAAATTTGGAGGCACCAAACAACAGGATTGTTAGAGTAAACCATAGAAATCCAAATCCTGAAAATTGGGTGGATATGATCCCTGAAACTAAAAATGTAATGAGTGCCGATATCGGGGGTGGTTATATTTTCACATCCTACTTAATCGATGCGAAAACAACCATTAAACAATATGATTATCAGGGAAATCTGATTAGAGATGTAGAACTTCCCGGGATAGGCACAGCAAATGGATTTGAAGCAGGAGCTGAAGATGAAGAGTTGTTCTTCGACTACACCTCATTCACCACCCCTTCATCTGTTTACAGGTACCATATTGCGAGCGGCAAATCTAAACTTCACGGAAGACCGGAGCTAGACTTCAATCCGGATGAATATGAGACCAAACAAATTTTCTATACCAGTAAAGATGGCACTAAAGTCCCAATGTTCATCGTGCATAAAAAACAACTGGAGCTCAATGGTAAAAATCCCACCTGGCTTTATTCCTATGGCGGATTCAATATCAGTTTAAGACCTTCATTTAGTACATCAAGATTGGTTTGGTTGGAAAACGGTGGAGTATTCGCAATGCCTAACATCAGGGGAGGTGGAGAATATGGTGAAGATTGGCATAAAGCTGGAACCAAGCTTCAAAAAATCAATGTATTTGAAGATTTCATAGCAGCTGGTGAATACCTGATTAATGAGGGCTATACCTCATCGGAATATCTTGCTTTACAGGGTGGGTCCAATGGAGGTTTGCTGGTAGGGGCCACTATCAACATGAGGCCTGACCTGGCAAAAGTGGCCTTCCCAATGGTAGGGGTAATGGACATGCTTCGCTATCAAAATTTCACCATTGGTAGGGCCTGGTCTGCAGATTATGGATCTTCAGAAGATTCAGAAGAGATGTTTAAGTATCTATACTCCTATTCGCCAATTCATAATATTGATCCTAATACTACCTACCCGGCAGTAATGGTTACAACGGCGGATCATGACGATAGGGTGGTGCCAGCGCATTCGTTCAAATATGCGGCGACACTGCAGGAGAAAATCCCTGACAACCCAAATCCATTATTGATAAGGATTGAAACCAACGCAGGTCATGGTGCCGGTATGTCAACGGAAAAGCGCATAGAACTTTACAGCGATATGTATTCCTACGCGTGGTACAATATGGGGGTAATCCCTGATGTCGCCAAAGAGAAAATGTAACATTTACAATTTCAAAATCATCTGATCGGGTCGTCTTCTCTTTTTCTAAAGACCATTTTTTCAAGTTGTGCTTCGCCAGTGCCAGCAGAATAAAATTCAAGATTATAACCTTCTTTTTGCATTAGCATGATTACGTCGGTTGTGCTTCTAAGTTTGAGGGATGAAAATTCTTCGCTCTTTGACTCATGGTCCTGACCAAAATCAAATTTAAAGCTTGCGTTCCGGCCGCCAAACGCTTCAACAGTGCACCATTCCTGGGCACTAGCAGCAAAGAAAGTAAAGAATAAAATTGATGTGATTAAAGCTTTCATTTGTTTGTTAGAAACAAATTCTATGCCATGAATATGGGGGCCCGTTAGTTGGTAATCGCATATTTGATATTCCTCACCGGCCCTTATTCTTCGTAAAATATCTGTCGTCTGCTAACGGGCCAAGAGTGGACAGTCAATGGATTATCAAAGCATAAGTTCTCCTTGCTCTTCCATCTCCCTGATTTGGGTTCTGATTGCAGCTTTTTCTTCCTGTGCCCGTTTGACAATGACCCTGAACTCAGGATCATCCCTTAGCCCTTCGAAAAAGGGATCAATTAAAATAATATCAAGCCAGCCCCCATTAAGCCCTCGTTTGGCATATTCCGAGAGGTATTTTAATGCCTCTTTTCTTTTACCCTGGAAAGCATATATTCGGGAAATATGAAGAAACGCAAAACCGTTGTAGTCATCTAACCTGGATTTGAGTTTTTCAATCCCTTGTTCGAAGATTTGATGGGATTCTTCGACTCTGCCTTGTTGATGATACACATAACCCACTTCATAGTCTCGGTAGATATTGTGGTGGATACTGTAAAACGTTCTGTTGCTTTGGTATTGCGAAAAGTACAGCTCAGCTTTATCTATAATTAATTTGGATATACAAAGTCTACATGTAATTTAATTTCCACTTGCACAAAAGGTGCATTTGGTTTTGTCAAAAGGGCATGCCAAAGCTAAAAACCGTTATGTCCACAAATTCACATAAATCGACCATGAAATATCACATTAAAAATATGGTATGCTACCGATGTATAATGGTAGTTAAAAGCGAGTTGGAAAAGATGGGTTTTGAACCTCTGAACGTCAGATTGGGTGAAATGGAACTAAGCCAGGAATTGAATAGCAGTGATAAGGACAGGATAAACAAACACCTGCAAACTTTCGGTTTTGAATTTATAGATGATAAGCGAAGCAGATTAATTGGACAAATCAAGTCCTCAATTATTGAGCTGGTTCACCACCACAACAACAAATTAAAAACAAATCTATCTGAATATTTAAGCAGCAAGCTTAATCACGACTACACTTATCTTTCCAATCTTTTTTCAGAAGTGGAGGGTACCACCATTGAAAAGTATTTTATTGCTCAGAAAATTGAAAAGGTTAAGGAACTATTAGTTTACGATGAGTTATCTCTTAGCCAAATTGCATTTCAGCTGAATTATTCAAGCGTGGCCCATCTGAGCAATCAGTTTAAGAAAGTAACAGGTCTCACACCCAGCCATTTTAAAAACATCAAATCTGATAAGCGAAAGCCGCTTGATGAGGTGTAAATGATATAAATCTTTTCAAAAATCCTGTAACGCTCTCCAACACATTTGTTGCGTCCTTTGCTATGTATTTAGATTCAAAAGGAAATGTCAACAAATCAAAACGAATTCTTTCTGCCCCTGGAAGGAGTAGAAAGTGAACACTGTGCGCTAATAGTGAACAAAGGCTTGGACAAAGTTCAGGGATTAGATACCCATAAGGTCGAACTTAACAACAGACGGGCGGTTATACATTCAAATAACCCTCAATCCATTTCGGAAGCGGTTAAAACTATCAAAGATTTAGGCTATGGAGTTACCTCTGTAAAAAAGACCATTCCTGTACTGGATATGACCTGTGCGACTTGCGCCGCAAGTGTTGAAAGTATTCTGAAATCACAACCTGGTGTATTGGATGCTTCGGTAAATTTTGCCACTGCAAATGTAACGGTAGAATATATCCCCGGAGTAGTTGAAATACCGGACCTCAAAAAAGCTGTGCAATCCATCGGTTATGACCTATTAATTAATGATAACCCAGAGGAAACGGATACGCTTGAAAGCATACAACACAAAAAGTTTACTCAATTAAAAAGGAAAACCTATTGGGCCCTGGCATTAGCCACTCCGGTAGTGGTGATTGGAATGTTCTTCATGGATTTGCCTTACGCCAATGAGATGATGTGGGTGTTAAGCACTCCGGTAATTTTATGGCTGGGCCGGGATTTTTTTAAAAATGCCTGGAAGCAAGCCAAGCACCGCTCAGCTAATATGGATACTCTGGTAGCCCTAAGTACAGGTGTTGCTTATACTTTCAGTGTTTTCAATACCCTATTTCCTCATTTCTGGCACCTGAAAGGCTTACATGCACACGTCTATTTTGAAGCGGCCGCTGTAATAGTTGCTTTTATTTTACTAGGCAAACTTTTGGAGGAAAAAGCCAAAGGCAACACTTCCTCTGCCATTAAAAATTTAATGGGACTACAACCCAAAACAGTGACCATAGTTCACCATAATGAACATCAGGTTCAGATTCCCATTGATGAAGTGAAAATTGGCGACATCGTTTTGGTGAAGCCCGGTGAAAAGATTGCCGTGGACGGAACAGTAACCGATGGTAGTTCTTACGTAAACGAAAGCATGTTGAGTGGAGAGCCAGTGCCCGTATTGAAAAAGGAAAACGAAAAAGTGTTCGCCGGGACCATTAATCAAAAAGGCAGTTTCCAATTCAGGGCTGACAAAGTAGGCAGCGATACTATGCTTGCCCACATCATCAAAATGGTACAGGATGCACAGGGCAGAAAAGCTCCGGTGCAAAAGCTGGTGGATAAAATTGCCGGCATCTTTGTTCCGGTAGTTATTTTAATCGCTATCGCCGCATTTGCTGCCTGGAATCTGATGGGTGGTGATAATGGTTTCACCCAGGGACTGCTTGCTTTGATAACCGTTCTGGTCATTGCCTGTCCATGTGCGCTGGGATTGGCCACACCTACAGCCATTATGGTAGGTGTGGGGAAAGGGGCTGAAAAGGGCATTTTAATTAAGGATGCTGAAAGCCTGGAACTAGCGAAAAAAGTGAATGCCATACTGTTGGATAAGACCGGAACTATCACACAAGGCAAACCCATTGTTGTCAACGAATCTTGGATTGACCATAGTAATTTGCTCAAACGGATTCTTTTCAGCATTGAAAAGCAATCCGAGCATCCATTGGCAGAAGCGGTAGTCCAACATTTGGGCAATCAACAATTCGTTCTTATTTCCGGTTTTGAAAGCATCACGGGTAAAGGAGCAAAAGCCACATCAGGACAAGAAACCTACTATGTAGGCAATAAAAGGCTGTTGGAAGAAAATGAAATTGCTATTGAAAGCCCTATTCTCAAACAGGCTCAGCAATGGCTTCGGGAGGCGAAAACAGTCATCTGGTTTGCCAACAGTGAAAAGGCACTGGCAATATTAGCAATTGAAGATCAAATTAAATCGACCGCTAAAACAGCTGTCAAAGAATTGCAGGATCTGGGCATTGAAGTATTTATGCTCACTGGTGATAATGAAGTTACTGCTAAATCTGTTTCCCAAAATCTGGGTATTGATCATTACCAATCCGAGTTATTACCGGATCAGAAAGCTGCATTTGTCAAGCAATTACAACAAACAGGCAAAGTCGTAGCCATGGTTGGTGATGGAATCAATGACAGCACGGCCCTGGCCCAGGCGGATGTAAGCATTGCCATGGGTAAAGGAAGTGACATAGCTATGGATGTTGCCAAGATGACTATCATTTCATCAGAACTGACCAAAATACCGGAGGCTATACAGTTATCCAAATCAACCGTAGCCACCATAAAACAAAACCTGTTTTGGGCGTTCATTTACAATATGATTGGTATCCCCATTGCAGCTGGAATTCTTTACCCATTCACAGGGTTTTTGCTCAATCCCATGCTGGCGGGAGCGGCAATGGCATTGAGCAGTGTAAGTGTGGTAAGCAACAGCCTAAGATTGAAATGGAAAAAGTAAGCATCTGTAAATCTTGCAAATCAATTTCAAAATCGTGTAACATATAAAATTGCAACACTAGTGAAATTAGTATCAAAAGATTCATTTGTTAAACCAATAAAATTAATGAGATGAAAACTCTGAAAATAGCATTAGCCTCAATTTGCATACTGCTGACTCAGATGGTGTTTGGACAAGCCAATGAAGTCAACCAAATGTTAGGTGCATACTATGAAATGAAAGATGCCCTAATCGCAGATGACGGCAAAACCGCCAGCACCAAGGCGAATGAAGTTTTAAAGTGGGTGGAAGTTTTTCCTGAAAACAAACTTTCCAATTCACAGCTAAAGACCTGGCAGGAAAATACTGCCAAGATTAAGTTGGAGGCTGAGCACATTAGTAAATCTAATGATGTTGAGTTTCAAAGAGATCATTTGAATGAGCTATCGGGAAGCTTATTCAGGCTACTAAAGGGATTAAAGATGAATGAGCATGCTGTATACCAGCAGTACTGCCCAATGAAGAAGGCCTACTGGCTTAGTGCGGAAAAGGAAATCAAAAATCCTTACTACGGAGAGAAAATGCTGGCATGTGGCAGCGTTAAAGAAACCCTGAAATAGCATGAAAACGGCCATCTTGTGCACAGCACTTCTGTTTGGAGTGCTGTGCGCTTACGGGCAAAAGTTGGTAAGGTACGACCTGACAGTTAGTGACACTACCATTAATTACACCGGGAAAATGCGCAAGGCAATTGCGGTTAATGGACAAATTCCCATGCCGACACTTTATTTCACCGAGGGCGATACTGCTGAAGTCTATGTTCATAACAATATGCATCACGAGACCTCTGTCCATTGGCATGGCCTGCTGTTACCCAATGAGCAGGATGGTGTACCTTACCTGACTACTGCCCCAATAAAGCCTCACAGTACCCATAAATACAGCTTTGTAATTCGCCAAAGTGGCACCTACTGGTATCATTCCCATACTATGCTGCAGGAACAAATTGGCATGTATGGAGCTATTGTTATTCATAAGAAAGATGAAGAACCCAAAAATGAAGAAGTATTGATTCTTTCTGACTGGTCAGATGAAAACCCACATCAAATAGAACGCTCCCTGCATTATGCCACCGATTGGTATATGATCAAGAAAAATTCGGTGCAGAGTTATGGAGAAGCACTAGTATCAAAAAAACTCAAAACCAAACTTGAAAATGAATTTAAGCGAATGCATGCCATGGATGTGAGCGATGTGTACTATGAGCGGTTTTTGGTAAATGGCGAAGTCCGGCAAATTCAAGATCATTATCAAGCAGGCGACACTGTCCGGTTAAGAGTCATCAACGGCAGCAGCAGTACTTATTTCTGGTTGAATTATGCCGGGGGCAAAATTCGGGTAGTGGCATCAGATGGTATGGATGTGGTTCCGGTGGAGGTGGATCGGCTCATCGTTGGGGTTTCAGAAATATATGATGTAGAAGTGATCATACCAGACCAGGGTAAATCATATGAATTTACTGCCACGTCCGAAGACAGAATCGGATTTGCCTCATACTGGCTAGGTGGTGGAGAAAAAGTGCCTGCTACCAAAATGCCGCCACTTAACTACTTTGAAGGGATGCAAATGATGAATGATATGATGACGATAGGGGGCAATATGAATGATATGGGAATGAATATGAGCCTACAACAAATGGACATGAATGCTGTGATGTACCGCGAGGCCTTTGACACATTGACCACGTTAAATTACGACATGCTGAAAGCACCCGAAAAAACTTCACTACCTGAAGTGCCTTTCAGGGAACTGCATTTTGAATTGACCGGGAATATGAATCGGTATGTGTGGACCATCAATCAAAGGGCTGTCTCTGAAACTGATAAGATCAGGATAAAGGCCGGGGAAAATGTCAGGATCATCATCACCAATAATTCCATGATGCGACACCCGATGCACCTGCACGGTCATTTTTTCAGAGTGGTGAATCAACACGGGGAATATTCCCCGCTAAAAAATGTGGTGGACATTATGCCAATGGAGACTGATACCATTGAGTTTCATGCTTCGGAGGGATATGGCGACTGGTATTTTCATTGCCATATACTTTATCATATGATGGCTGGTATGGGTAGGATTTTCGCATATGAAAATTCCCCACCCAACCCACAACTTCCCAATCCAGTGCAAGCTTTGAGAAAAGTCTACGCAGATGACCGCAGATTCTACCTGGGTGCAGAGGTTGGTTTGGAATCAAACGGAAGTGATGGTGAAATCAGCCTGATGAATACAAGATGGCATTTCAGTACGGAGTGGCGATTAGGATTTAGCGACGAATCCGGCTATGAAACCGAGAGCCATTTCGGACGATATTTAGATAAGAATCAATTTTTGATGGTATATACAGGATGGGACTGGAGATATAGAAAAGGACACTCGAATGAGGAGAATATTTTCGGACAAACAAGTACCAAGAATGACCGGGGAGTGGCTCATTTCGGTATTCAATATACCATGCCATGGTTTATTGAAGCGGATGCGTCAATTGACCACACAGGCTACTTCAGGCTTCAAATAAGTCGGGAGGACATTGCAATAACCAAAAGATTAAGACTTTGGGGGATGTGGAATACGGATCTTGAATATGCCGCTGGGGCCAGATACATTGTTACGAAATACATATCTGCATCCACTCATTATGACAGTGATATGGGGTATGGCATCGGTTTGACAATGACTTACTGATTATTTAAGACTTCCCCATCGCTACTTCATACAAGAAGGAACCGAATGAATAGGCTATTCCGTAAAGTGCAGTGAACCTGGACAGTTACATTACCGGAAACAGAGTG
>BQJT01000106.1 GCA_021604845.1 Cyclobacteriaceae bacterium | reverse complement strand
CAAGTGAAAAAAAACTTCCAGTCGCTGGCCCTGCGGCATCTTTCTGCCCTCCTATTACATAAATAACGTTGCCAATCTTATCACCGCCCATAGCCGATAACGGTACTGGAAGATCAGGTAACTTATCAATTTCGAGCTCTTTTTTACCTGAATTCCATTTCAGCAAATACGCTTCGCCATAAGTTCCCTGAGCGTTATTACCACCAATGCATATGATTCCCTCCTCAGTTTGTATGGAAAGGCCATATGCCAGTGGACGGGGTAACTTTAAGTTCGCATTATGGTACCATTGGTATTTTCTATCATCTACTGACTCCAACACAAATATGTTATGGTACCATTGCTTTTGGCCGCCTTCCCACACCGGTTGATCTGGAAAATTTGCTCCCCCAGCTATTATCAAAGCATTGTTATGAACACCAATAAAGGAACCGTTAAAACCGATTTTGTCTGGGATGCTGGGGAGTTCCGACCATTCAATGATATCTGCAGAAGGTTGACCCCTACTAACGTCAATAATCAAAAGCCAAAAAATGGACAATAGAAACAGGTGCTTACGACAATGCATACAATATTTATTCATTTGGAGTCAATAGCTAGTTTTTCGAAGATCTGCCAACATTGAAATAACGCTCTGGGGAGATGAAAACATCCTTTCCATTTACCACCTTTAAGGGATAAGTGCGGTTTACCCTGCCTATTGAGGTATCCATACCACTCACCATATTCAGGGTCAGGAAAATGACCCCAGGTGTAGCTATGTACTTTTTGGTACCAATCCCAGATTGCTTGATCCTTAGATAGGCTAAATGCTTTGGCCAGGGCCACCAATGATTCCGAATGCACCCACCAAAGTTTTTGGTCCCATTCCAATTGTTGGGGTGGATGTCCTTTAAGATCCATAAAGTAAAATAATCCTCCATGTTGCTGATCCCAACCAAATTCCAGGATGGATAACATAACCAAAATAGCTTTCTGAATAAGATCCTGGTCATTTCTGCGTACACCGATATCCAGCATAAACCACATTGCCTCTAATCCGTGCCCCGGATTGATTAGCCTACCCTCAAAACAATCCACAAAACTGCCTTCCTCAGAAACGTACTCCAGTATCAATCCCGTTTCTTCATTCAAAAACGTACCCATTACCTCCGTTATACAAACATCAAGTGTTTCATCTACCTCCTTCCGGGACAACACATCCTCCATTTCCAATACCAGATTAGAGAGTATCATTGATAGGGCAAAATCCTTTAACGGTCGGGTAGTGGTATGTTTATTAAACACCCCTTTTGGGTTTGATCTTCTGGACAAAATATTTCTGTATATCTCTACAGCTACTGCTCTTATATTATCATTCTTTGCAGCCTTGGCATACTGACTTAAAGCCATGGCTGCAAAGCAATCTGAAAATATATTATAAGGTTTTATCAAAGGATCTCCAGCAGCATTTAGTGCGAAATAAAAATCTCCGCTTGGTGATCTTGCATGTTTCAACAGAAAGTCTACACCCAGTTTTGAAATTTCAAACCAGTCTTGCTTACTCTCCAACTTGTTATAAAGCATTGAGAAAACCCATGCCTGTCTACCCTGCAGCCAAACAAATTTATCAGTATCATACACCACTCCCTGCCGGTTTAAGCAAGTGTAATAGCCTCCGTTGACCTGATCCAATGAGTGCATTTCCCAAAAAGGGATCACGTCCTTAAGCAAGGTGTTCTTATATACCTCTGCGTACTTTTTGAATAGCTTACTGGTCACTTGTTTGATTATGATTCAAGATGCCAATGAACAATAAGCGAGCCTGATGCTTATGATTATTATGTATAACATAAAACAATAATAGTTATTTAGAATAAATTAATATACAAAATGCTTACATTTGTTTTCAAAGGCATTTCACCTGTTCCTTTGAGTTTATCAATATGAAGAACAAAATCGGATTAAAGCATAAAATAAAACCCATTAACACCTTGTCTCTGGTCGACAAGGTAGAACTAAGTTTAATGGAGTTTTTTAGCGAGAACAAATTACAACCAGGAGATTCAATTCCCAAGGAACTTGAGATCTCTGAATCCTTAGGTGTAAGTCGTACGGTTGTAAGGGAGGCGTTGTTGAGACTAAGGACCCTTGGATTGGTAGAGTCAAAAAAACATAGAGGGATGGTGGTGACTCAACCGGATGTACTGATCGGTTTTGAAAAAGTATTGGATCCGAAATTCCATAGCGAGGAAACATTGAAAGACATTTTTGAACTTAGGTTAACTCTGGAAATGGGTATGGCAGACCTACTGCTGGCCAGAAAAACTCCTGAAGATCTGACCGAACTGGAACAAATTGTTGCTCGTGAAGAAAAAAATAATAATGATACCACTAAGTTCAGCTTAAAACAAGAAGTTGATTTTCATGGAAAGCTGTATCAAATGTCAGGCAACCGTACTCTCCAAAGATTTCAGAATTTGCTGCTACCCGCCTTTGAATATGTCCATGATCATGGTTTTTTTGATAAAGATTACATATACTCCAAAAAAAATGTAAGTCACAGGGACCTGTTTGAAACTATAAAAACCGGTTCCCCGGAAGCCTTTCGGGAAGCCATGAGGCAGCATTTGGAGCCACATTATGACAAAGTACTTTAACCTACTACCTTGTATTACCATCTTCTACCTGCTATTCGCATTGTTTAAATTGATTGATTGACCTGCATGAAAGACAACTGGAAAACCTTGTTTGTTTTTGATGTAATTATTTATTTAATTGTATTATGTATAACATATTAAAACTCTAACGAGCATAAATGAACAAGATTAACGGATTAATAGCAGCTACCTACCCACCATTGGATCAAAGCGGCAAACTGAACTTAGCAGCCATTGGACCTTATGCCGAATTCCTGGCAAAAAACAGGGTGAATGGCGCGTTTCTAAACGGTTCTACCGGTGATTTCACTTCACTGTCAGTGATTGAACGGAAACAAATAGTCGAGGAATGGAGTCGTTGTAAGCCAGCTGGGTTTGATTTGATGGTACATGTTGGCGATACCAATGTTGATCAGTCAATTGAGCTTGCCCGTCATGCATCTAAGTTGGAAGTAGATGCCATTGCTTCACTTGCTCCCTTTTATTATAAGCCGGCTAAGGTTGGTGATCTGGTAAATATTTGCAAACAAATTGCTGCAGTAACTCCGAATATACCCTTTTACTATTATCATATTCCCCAGCTGTCCGGGGTTAATTTTGATATGGTAGAATTTCTGGAATTGGCAGCTCAGGATATTCCTAATCTCGGGGGTATTAAATATTCCCAACAGGATTTGATACAACTAATGAGATGTAACAATTTCCTGAATGGCAAATATGAAATGCTGTTTGGGGTGGACGAAATTCTACTATGCGCTTTAACGCTTGGGGTTACTTGTGCAGTAGGTAGTACATACAATTACCTGGCCCCATTGAATCATCGAATGATTGAAGCGTATAAGAATGGAACCATTCAAGAAGCCCAGGCATTGCAATATCAGGTTGTACAACTGGTTAGCATACTTTCTAAGTATGGGTTTCACGCCGCTTCAAAGCATGTGTTGAAATATCTGGGGATAGATCTTGGACCCGTTCGTATGCCCATGCCAAATTTGAACAACCGGGAAAAGGAAACGTTGGAAAAAGAGCTCGCTACCATAAGGATCTTTGAACTAGTCTGATATTTGGTACCAGAGCACAAGCCCGGTCGCCTTCGTTTACTTCATTATGATTCAGGTGCTATCGGTAATGAGGGATTAGAATTTCAAAAAATGATAACGCTGCGCTTTTAATCTAGCAACGATTTCATCTAAATGCCGATACAGTTTATCTTTTCTTTGAGAACTTGTACCAGGATGAATAAGTAAGTGAAACCCATTCATACCGTTAGCGTTCTCGTACTCATATATACTTTTCAATATATCTTCGCTTGTTATGTAATTGGGCATATCAGGTGTGGTGTAATCGGCATTTGATCTGGTACCAGGTGAAAAATTAACCACCGTTTGGTTAAGCTGGTGGGCAATTTCTACAACTTTACCATTGTACCACTCGTAAGGAGGCATAAAATAATTAGGGGAAATTCCCAAATCCCCCAATGTTTGCAGATTGTGCAAAATGTCCTCTCTTATTTCTTCAGTTGAATGCAGTAAACTGTCTCTTTTTGACCAATCGCAGTATAAAAGATGCCGATCCGAATGCGCTCCCACAAAGTGATTATCTGCTACGATTTCCTTTACCAAATTCCTGTGGTTACGAATAAAGTCACCTGTAAGAAAAAAAGAGGCCGGGATATTGTGTCTTTTTAAAACGGTCAGTACGTGCTCAAAACCTTCATAGTAATCGTGTCCGGTAAAACACAGATATACAGCCCTTTCCAGAGTGTCTGACCTGGTAACCGCGCCGTATTTATCAATTATACTTTGCGCTATAACTGATTGGGAAACTAGTGCAGTTATTAGAATTAATACAATCCTATTCAATACTTAAGTTGGTTAAGATTAGAAGTAACTCAGCTGACCCGTCCAATGTTGGTTCGTTGGTACTATAATCAGCCCAGTCATCCCAATACTTGATATGTTTTGGTTGCAAATGGGCGTATTCGTCAGGTTCGGACAACTCGATACCAAGCATCTGATCATGGATGGTGGACCAGAGTGGACCATCTACCAGGCTTCCCTTGATCGGTTCCTTCTTTATTCTCCAAAATGGCATGTGTACATCCAATGGGCTGTCAGCGTTTTCGGGGACCTCTGTAATCATGCTTGAGTTCCATGGGTTTAAACCTAATAACCAATTAAGATGATTTTGCATCAGCGGTCGGTACTTCTGAGACCCCGTCATTTCCTCATATAGCATAGCCTGGGTAGCCACCGCAGCCGCCAAATTATTCGAGCACCATATAAACAGGTGTCCTACTTCATAAGGGTTTTCATCTGCTCTTTTTTGAATTCTATCTAAGTTGTGTTCGTAGTAATTAATCATGGTTTGTTTGTCATGTGCCGAGCCAACCTGCCAAAGTACGTAATGACCCATATTGACGTAAGGATACATCTCGTAATGACTGGCAGTATCCCGCTCCATCCAGGACCAGTTACCAATAGTTTGAGCATAAGTGCGGGCATCATCCAAGTAATCTTCCTTCCTGGTAATCTTGTACAATTGTGCAGCGGCCCATTCCATATCGTCTGCCCAGGTATTTTCTTCATAACGGTAAGGAGCACCAAAGCTGTTGCCTTGCTGATATCCTTCTTGTTGCCTGCCCATTTCATACAGACTCTGGGCGCTTTGCAAACAGGTTTTGGCAAATACCTCGTATCCTTTTAGATTGATAAAAACCTCATACCCCAAAGCTAAGGTTGCCGCTGAACGGCCAGCAAGGTTGGCAATACCTGTTGCCTTGCTTTTGTATTTTGAAAGGCCCTGAGGTTTTCCGGTAGCAAAGTAGACAGGCCGGAAACTATTGGGGCCCCAACCATAATCAGCGTTTTCTTCATGAGGTAGTTTAAATCCCCGATGATCTCTGTCGTCCGCTACCTGGTGATACAGCTCATTGGGACTTGGATGAAGTTTTAGGATCCACTCGAGTCCCCATTTGGCTTCATCCAGAATATCCGGCAAACCATTAGCGCCCTTTAATCCCCTGGCATTGAACTCATCTTTAAAACTTTCGGGTCTCATTTGATAAGCCATGAGCATTCTGGCAGTGGTATTGCTACCTGTAATGAGATACTTTAGTTGATCTCCTGCATCATGCCACCCACCCGTGGCATCAATTCGGGTGGAATCGGGGCGTAATCCAAAAAAACTCAAAGCGTCTTTTTGGTGGCAGAACTCTTTAACGTAAGGGTTAAACCCACAACGTTGTGTTCTTATAAAACCAACTACATCTTCCTGCCACTTCGGATAAGGTCCGATTTGAAAGGACTGACTAACAACGGGGCTGCCTTCTAGTTCAAAATGATACCTTCCGTTTTTCTGAAAATCCGAAAAGTCAACATTATAATAATTAGAGAATGGATGCCAGGCACTTGCCACAAGGCTCCCACGGAATTTTTTAATTATTTCCCCTTTTTCAGTTGTCAGGAGGATCGTCGGGTTATCCAATGCTTCCTTGCTTAGAATAAGTGCTTTTTTGGGCATGTTGGCAGGATATCCTCCCAAATTTACCCTGATCTCAATTGATGGTTGTGCCTGGCCGATTAAGGCAAAGCAGCTAAATAACAGGATACTACTTATACGAATCATACTGGTTTATCCGATCTATACTATTTAATACTATACGGTTGCCACACGTTTTTTATATTCCTTCAAAGCGTCGGCCAATCGTTGTTTCGAGGTCGAATCGCCGGGTATATTGTGAGAAGGATGAATGTACAATTTAACACCTCTATCAGCCAATATCTCGGCTACTGTGGTGACGGTCATCCAAACCGTGGTAATGAACGCCATGGTAGAAACAGGGCCGATTTTATCTATGTGGTTTTTTAGAGGGACCGACGCATCTTCAGAAGGTGCACAGGAATCCACCACCAGATCGGCCAATTCGAATAATGTCTTACCACAGGTATGTTTGGTGGTTTTTCCTCTGGCTTCCGCTGCTGAACCATACACAATCACCTTTATACCCTTTTCTTTAGCATCAAGGGCGATATCGATATTTACGGCATTTACTCCGGTATGCGAAAATAGCCACATGGTATCCTCCCTATCAAAATTGTAGCCCTTCATGATCTCCTTTCCATAACCTTCCACTCGTTCCAGGAAAATAAACTGATCGACACCCATTTGACCGACGATATTGGTAAAGAATGTAAGCGGCAGTTCCACCATGGGATGAAATCCAACGAAACCACCAATCCTTGGATACATTTCCTCTATTGGAAGCGTAGCATGGCCGCACCCAAAGGTGTGTACCCATCTGCCCTTTTCAATTGAATCGGCCATGATGCTGGCGGCGCTCTTAATATTCTCTATTTGTGTATGCTCAATATTGTCCATTACGTTTCTGACATTATCGAGCCATTGTTTTGCTAACATAAAATTGAAGTTTAGTTTATCTTGGTATTGTATTTATTGTTGGTGAAATAAAGTAATAATAGCGCCGCCAGTATTGAGCTCAAAATGAAATACGGCAGCACCTGAGTACCATAGTAATGAGAAACTTGACCCATCAAATAATTGGCGAACACATTTCCGATTAAGGCGATTGTAATCACAATACTGAAGGCTGTACCTGGAAGGTGCGTATACAGTTGTCCGATATAACCCAAAACCACAGGAAATCCGGAGGCCATACCAACGCCTAATCCAACCACACCAGCTACTATCAAAAAGTGAGAACCACCATATAGCAAACAAAGGCCACCGACAAAGGCAATTAAATAACCTAAAACCATGACTTTCAATGGTTTAAATATGCGAAGGACTTTACCGAGGACAACGCGTGTAATGGTGATTGCTCCAACAAAGGAGGACAGGATAAATAAGGCCGTGGAACCTTCGATATTCACCGTTTCAAGATATGTTGTAATCCAATTGTTGGTTAGCCCTTCCATGCCGCTTTGAAAAAACAGGATAAAACCGAATAATAATATCAAGGGGTCTTTTACCATTTTCAATCCAGCGCTTATTGGTAGTCTCATTGTTCCTACAGATTTTGGAAAACTGATCATTGAAAAGTACAGCACAGGTAAAACAATAAGAGCGCCCAATACAGAGAAAATGGTCTCAAAAGAATAAACGCTATTGAGCAAACCTAAAACTACCGGAGTTCCCAGTGCACCAACACCAAAAAATACCCCCAGCAAACTGAGATTAGCACTATGATCTTCTTCACTGATCTCTGAAACCAGCGAGTTGGTTATCCCGTTCAGTATTCCTCCTCCAAGACCTATACAAAAAACCGATAAGTGCAAAAACACCGAGGTTTCTGAAGTTACGATTCCTTCAATTCCAACCAATGTGGCAAGGCTTCCTGCGATCAGGATTCTTTTGTAGGAAAGCCAGTCTACCAAGGGTCCGAAAACCAAAGACCCCAATAAAATACCAGTGGGTAAAAGGGTAAGTAAAAACCCTGCCTTCGCCTCGTCTAACTGGAATTTACTGGTAATATCGGGTAAAATAGAGCCCAGGGAAATCATTACTATCCCAAAGAGCAGCATTCCAATAGCCGCTGCAGTAAATACATATCTCTTGCGATATCGGTTATTCGGCATGGGCCTGGTTATTTAGGGATTTGATTGCCAAATAACCGGCACCAATTAATCCGGCATCCCCTTTTAAAGTTGATACCTCTAGAGAAGTTTCCTGGATGGACAGTGGTTGCGCCCATTTTTTGGCTTCCTCAAAGATTTTATCTTTAAGCTGAGCGGCAGGACCAAACACCCCTCCTCCCAGGATTACTTTTTGCGGATTAAAAATGCTTACCAGATTGGCTACCACCATCCCCCAGTATAAAACAGCTTTGTCCATTACTTCAATAGCTACCGGATCCTGATTTTCGAACGCCTGAAAAATGTGGTGGGAGGTGATTTTATTTCGTGGGACAGCATCTAATTCACTAACTGTTTCCCGATCCCTGGACAATACCTCGATAGTGCTACGAGTAATACCATGGCCCGAAGCATAATGTTCAAAATTACCCATCGGTTGGTATTTCCGGTGGTAAGGAGGCTCAAGCGCCAGCCAGCCAATGGAACCAGCAATACCACTTCTACCGCTTACTATTCTACCATTGGACAGTATTCCCGCACCTATTCCGGTACCCACCGCCATAAAAATGGCATCGCTGCATCCTTTGGCGCATCCTTTCCAAACCTCTCCTAAAATGTAGCAGGATCGATCACTCTCAATTACGATATTAATTGACGGGTGATCAATACGCTGCCTGAGTTCTTCCCAAAGCTGAATATGATTCCAATCCGGAATATTGGGAGCCCAGGCAGTTTTATTGGCAGGGTTATAAATACCGGGCACACAAGCCCCGATAGCCTTTACTCTATAATCCAAGTCCACAGCACTATCGATTAATGACAATGCCAAAGCGCTTATCAAATCAATCACCTGCGTTCCTTTTCTTTCGGCAACAGGTTGGATTTCTTTTTGCAAAATATCTCCATTTGGCCCAAACAGAGCAGCGGACACCTTGGTACCGCCTATATCGATGCCTATTACCGCAATGTCATTTGTGGCAAACTTTTGCATATTGTGATATAAACATAATTAAATAATGAATAAAAAACGCACTTATTTTATATATCATGCATAATTCATGCACTCTGAATGGAAATAAGATCTACCTCAATTCAGGTATTTATCAATGATGAAATCTTGTGGATTAGGCAAGTACTCTGGGTGATTAAAGCAGTTCAATGCCAGCTTCTGCATATCGCGACAGCTTATCATTTGATCGATCCAGTTCAGTAATTAAAATACCGATTTCGGAGGGCTTACAAATACTAAAGGGCTGTCTCAAACCAAGCTTATCTGAAGTGGTAAGTGAAATTACACGTTCGGATGCTGCCACAATTGCTTTTTTGATTAACGAAACCTCATATGAGCCTTCAGTAATTCCTTCCTTATGTCCTATACTTCCCGTGCCCAGGAAACAGATATCAGCATGAGTTCTGGAGAATTTGTCCAATACATCAAGGCCTATAGCCACCATTGATTTCTTTTCAATTTTACCACCTAAGAAAATAATCTCGATTTCCGGATGTTCCGTCAATTCCATTGCGATGGGTAAACAATAGGTAAATACCGTCGCTTTTAGGTGTTTTGGAATACTTCTGGCAAAGGCAAGATTGGTTGTACCGTCACTGATAACCACTGACATACCATCTTTTAGTAGGGTGACAGCCTTTTTTGCTATTACGTTCTTTTCCCGCTGGTTTTTTACAACATTATCGTTGTAGAAATATAATTTTTGAATAGAAGAAACCGCGCCGCCATGAATTTTTGAAAGTAAACCCTTTTGGGCCATTTCGTTAAGGTCCCTGCGAATTGTATCTACTGAAACAACAAATTCTTCAGCAAGTTGGTGCGTGGCGACTTTACTACCTTCCTTAAGTTTTTCAAGAATGCCCTGCTGTCTTTTGTTTTTTTGCATTTACTAATATATAAGACCATTTAGGTGCTTATGCAAACATATGAAGTAAACATGCAAAAAATATAAAACTATTGCGGAAAACGGATTTCAAATAGACAATAGGGCCATGACAAGGTTTTACTAAATAAGAAGTTTTCCTCTTCCAGTTTGAGCATTTTTCACCATCAAAAACTCTAAAATATTTTCCTTGTCGATAATACCAACAAGCTGGCTACCTGACATTACAGGAATTAATGATGACTTATGTTGTTGTATTTGTTGAAATGCTTTTTCTAAAGGCATATCGGCATCAAGAAATACCAGATCACGGTTCATAACAGCATAAACGGTTTCACCATCTCCATTTACGGATAGCGCCTTGATGATTTCCTCACGGCTTAGTGTACCCACCGGAGTGGAGTTTTCCATCACCAGAAAATTTTTGCATTGCGTGTTCAGTAACATTTGCACTGCAGTACTCACTGGTTGGCTCGCGTCAATGGTTTGGTAATGCTGCATCAATACATCTTTCACAGTATAGCCCTCCAGCATAGATTTCGTTTGTGTATAGGTAGCTTCGGCTTGGGCGCCCAGGAAAATGAAGAACCCAATAAAGATCAGGAACGGATTAGTGAAGAAACCGAGAAAAACAAAACCAATGGCCAGTAGCTGCCCGATTCTTGCTGCTATGTTGGTGGCCACATGCCGCTTCATGTTCATGGAAAGAATCGCCCGCAGCACCCTGCCGCCATCCATCGGGAAAGCTGGGATTAGATTAAACAGGGCAAGCCAGATGTTTACAATAAAGAAATTGAGAAAGAAATTGCTGCTATTCACTCCGGCGGTAAGCTGCACGGTTAGGCTCTCAGGGTCAGGCAGTGCAATGAATAAGACTGTAATCACTGCCAGCCCGATATTAACCGCAGGGCCTGCAAGAGCAACCACCAATTCTTCTTTTGGTTTTTCGGGGATACTTTCTAATCGGGCTAACCCGCCAATAGGCAGCAGGGTAATGTCTTTGGTTTTTATGTTATACCGTTTTGCGGCCAGCGCATGACCGAGCTCGTGAAGAAAAACGGTAAAGAAAATGCTTAGGATAAACGTAAGCGACCAAAGTATTTGTTCGATGCTGTGCTCCGCCCGATAATTACTGAAAATAATAAAGGCAATAAGTATGGAGAACGTCCAATGTACAAAAACACCGATTCCCGCTATTTTACCAAGTTTGAGTGACCCTTTCATGTTTATTTCAAGTTAAAGTTGCATGTTACGCTTTAAAACATAAAAATCAATCAATAACCCTACCCTTGAAATTAGCTAAATTTGAGATGAGTTAAGATTTGTGAAGGGTGAATATAGATAAGATAACTTGACTTCTTGTCTGTCTGTTCGGGCAGCAGGATTCAGAAGAATCGAGACCTGCTATGAATAGTATTTTTATTGGGCAACTTCAGTCCAAGTACCAACTCGTGGCTACCGGTTCCATAACTGCTAATTTCGGTGGTAGCAAAATCATAAGAATAGCCCAGGTCCAACACCTCTGTTACTCCAAATCGCACCAGGGCTAGTATTGAACGATCATTTCGGTATGCAGCCCCTAGCCACAACCGATCGCGGTAGGATCCTGTAACTCCCACATCGAAGGAAACCGGGGTATTCCCTCGATATTTTATCAGTGTGTTTGGCATTAATGAAAAATTCTTAGACAGGGTAAACTTGTAACCCCCGCTGACCAGAAGATACAGCTGTTGTTGGTCACTGGTGACTTCGATACTATTCACTTCGAATCCGTTGCTGAACTTTTTCATTCCGGAGATGCCTAGAAAAAATCGCTGGGAGTACATCCACAACCCCAGACTTCCGTCAAAACCCCTGTCGCGCTGTACCCCCTGGCCAATCACCTGATCCTGGTCGTTTTCAAATACTACCTGATCATAGTCAATGCTGTTTTGAGCAAACCCTATGGAAGCACCTGCAGATATCGCTATCTCCTCGGTTAGGCTGAGATGATAAGCATATGACATACTAACCTGGACATGTTGAAAGGGGCCAATATTATCAGAAAGGACCATCCCTCCCACGCCATGGTGGGCGATAGTAGCCGGTCGGTTAGTAGCAGCTTTAGCGAAAGGATCCAATTGATATCCTTGAACTCTGGATTTCGATTTTAACACGCTGGCGCCCACCGGAGTATGGAAAGATACATAATAGGTTTCCGGAGCTCCACTAAGACCCTGCCATTGGTTGCGATACCCTACTCTTAAGTCACCAAATTCCTCGGCACCGGTAATGGCGGGATTAATAAGAAAAGTATTCATATTGTATAAACTAAACTGGGGACGATTTTGCGCGTTTACCTTTAGCACAAAAACAGTGCTTATAAGAATGACCCAAATCAGTCTCATCTCTTTCATTTGATTATATTAACATGACCTGCCAGTGACCCCTGATCGACAAAATTAAAAATGTAGAAATAGGTGCCCGTTGGTAGCACATCACCTCGAAAGGTGCCATCCCAACTAGTGTTACTTCCCCTATGCACAGAATTACCCAAGCGGTTAAAGATTTCAAGTGTGTAGGATCCCAAATATTCTAAACCGGGAATATTCCAGGTATCATTTACACCATCACCATTGGGGCTAAAACTATTGGGTATTTTTAAATCCTCTACCAGGGGAACAGTTAAGGTTATTTCGTCTTGAGCAACGCAGTTATTGATGTCGATTACCGTTACCGTTAAGGTCACCGTTCTGTCCGGAGTTGCCATGGGGTTGGCAATACTGGGATTATCGACTACTTGCTCAGGGCTCCACTGATAGGTTACATTGTTATTGCTTTCTGCCTGAAGTTGCACCGCGTCGCCTAAGGTGACTACCCTATCTTCTCCTGCGTATACCGCTGGTGGCTCTGAGGTTCCGAGAACTCTTACTTGATCCTGGCTTACACAATTATTTTCTGTATTGGTAACTGTTAAGATATAGGTTCCGGCAATGTCAACCATTGCCTGCGGGGTGTTGGCTCCTGAGATAATATTTCCGTCATCAGTGGTCCACCGATAAGCTCGATTGGCAGCTTCGTTACCTTGAACAGTGGCATCGCCGAGAATAGCAGTTGGGTGTTGACAATCCAGTACTTTTGTAGTTCCTGCGGTAGCCTGAGGTGCAGTGGTATTACCGGTAACCACTACCTCGTCGCTTTGTGAACAGCCAGAGTTAGTGTTGATAACGGTCAACCTGTAAGTTCCTGCAAGATCAACCACCGCCGTTTCATCAGACCCTCCGCTTACGATATTACCATCGATGGTAGTCCAGCGGTATCTTATTTCATTACCTTGATCCGAATTGCTGCCATCCAGTTGAACCTGGGAATTCTGGCAATTTATTACCCGATCTAACCCCGCATCGGCTCTCGGCAGGGTGTTGTCTAGTACAACCTGCACATCATCACTGCTGGTACAACCTGTATTGCTGTCAATGATGGTCAGTGTATAGGTTCCTGCGGCGTTGACGGTCAGGATCGGAGAATTCTGTCCAGTTACCATATTCCCGTCGGCAGTGGTCCATAAATATGTATACTGCGACCCGGATGAGGAATTGTCGCCTCTTAGGTCAACGGTAGTGGAAGTACAGCCGATAGCCAGGTCTCGTCCGGCATCTGCTCTGGGCACTTCTGCATTGCTGCTTACCACCACTTCATCTGTACTTTCACAGCCAGTTCCGGTATCAGTAACCGTTAGCGTATAAATACCCTTGCTATCCACTAATGGCACGAGGGTGTTGGCACCGGAAACTATATTGCCACCTGCTGTTGTCCATTGGTAGCTAATGTTGGCTCCGGATGATGATCCGCTGCCGTCTAATGTGATGCTGATTACTGAACAGGTCAGTTCCTGGTCAGCTCCTCCATCAGCACTCGGCGGAGTAGCGCTTAAGCTGATTGTGACCGAATTCGAACTTTGACAACCGGTTATTTCATTGGTCACGGACAAGGTATACTCCCCAGGCTGATCAATCACAGGAAACAAAGAGGCCTCACCTGATACAATATTTCCGTTATTGGTGGTCCATAGGTAGGTGATATGGGATCCCGCTTCGGAACCGGTACCATTCAGGGTCATTTTAGTAGCCTGACAGCTTAGAATCTGGTTCCCCCCTGCGGTTACCACCGGCAAAGAAGTATCCTCAGTGACCACCACATTATCAACCTGGTAGCAACCGGTCAAAGTATTGGTTACCAGCAACTCATAGGTTCCCGAAGCAGTTACCTGAGCGGTGATGGATTGTGTTCCGCCGCTAAAATTCCCGTCTGCAGTGCTCCATTGGTAGGAAAATTTACTCCCAACGGAGGTGTTGTTACCACCAACACTCATGACATTAGCATTGCATCCCAGCACCTTATCTTCTCCCGCATCAGCAATGGGTAATTCAGTTTCTTGGACTACCTGCACCTGGTCGAAAGAAGTACAGCCTGAACCGGTTTCGGTTACTGTCAAAGTATAGAGTCCTGGAGCACCTGTGGTGGCCTGGTCGGTGTCCGCACCAGCTAATATGCTACCATCAGAAGTCGTCCACAAATAGGTATAATTTGCTCCCTGTGAGGAATTGCTTCCGTTTAAATTAACGGAGGTTACCACGCAGGTAATTATCTGATCTGCTCCGGCATCGGCAGTGGGTAGGGAGGTATCATGGGTAACTACTACTTGGTCTTGAGCTTGACACCCAGTGCTTTGATTGACTACTGTCAAGATATATGTACCAGTTGCATCAACAGTTGGTGTTGCGGATGTGGCACCCGAAGTTATGTTACCATTACTGGTCGTCCACAAATAGCTAATGGCATTCCCACCAGAAGAACCTGCACCGTTGAGATTTAGCACGCTGCTGTTGCAACTCAATACCTGATCGGTACCCGCATCCGCAACAGGCAAGTCCTGTACGGTTATGATGACCTGTCCCTCAGCAACACAACCGTTACCATTACTCGCGGTTAAAGTGTAGGTGGTAGTTGTTGACAGGTTGACCGTAGGGTTAGCGATATTCGGATTGTCCAATCCAATTGTTGGGCTCCAACTAAAGCTGGATCCCTCTGTGGCTGTGGCCAGAAGTTGTATATTTTCGCCGCTACAGACGGTTTGGTTTGGCCCGGCATCGACCATGAAACTACTGCAATCATCTACACATTCATCCAGACATACATTCACGACGCTAGGAATATAGCTGGTCATGACTGAAATTGAATTATTCGAAAAGGAAGAAGGTTGATTAGAAACAGTCGAACGCATAATACCTGAGCCGTCATGACCGGCATTAAAGTTATGTCCTAATTCATGTGCTTGAGTGTTGGAATTCAAGGTATTAGCCGTAAGTCCTCCCCAGGCCGCACACAAGTTTCCGCCAAAAGAACTGCAAATAGCTCCTACATAAGCATAGGAATAATCCCAGGCCGGGTCGCTCCAAAAAGTAAATACATCTCCGGGAAAATTCTGATTATTGAACCATGAAATGGCGGCATCCAACTGGTCGTCTGCCTCACTGCGTATCTCCCAAGGTCCGTTTGGGTCAGTTGAAATAAATATCCCGGCCACCTGATACTTAACACCAACAGGCTCGTAATGGCTGTTTACCAGGTTGAGCACCTCCAGCATGTTGGCTTCGGCACTGGCAGGGCTTCCTCCAAAAGCCGCTACGGCCGCGGCATCTGCAATCAGGTATATCTCGGTAAGTACGCACGCTGCGGCCAATCCTAAGGTTCTCTTGCCACTGTGGTCTGATTTGGAAACTTCCGGATTTCCACAATTATGAAAGGTTGGTTGCAGCAGGTCCGAATCTTTGTAAATCACCAGAACCTGTCCATTTTGATCCCTTAAGGTCATAAAGTGTAGGTTATCTCCCTGATAATTTTGAATTACTCCGGAAAAGCGATCCTGTGTGACGGTTAATCGGACCGTACTTTCAGGATTGTTCTTAAGGTATCCTTGATAAGTATACACCGGGTTCGGATTACCTGGTTGATATCCTTGAGTGGTGTGAATTGTCACCTGATAATCTTCTGTTTTAAGATTAGCTGGTTCAAGGATCAACTCCAAAAGTTGCTGATTCCTCAATTCTAAAATTAGTGTAGGATTACTT
>BQJT01000105.1 GCA_021604845.1 Cyclobacteriaceae bacterium | reverse complement strand
GACAATTACCGCATCGGTATGGGGGGAGGAGCGGTAAGTTCTGTGGCAACCGGGGAGTTTGCCCATAGCCTGGAACTAAATGCAGTGCAGAGGGCCAACCCCGAAATGCAGAAACGTGTAGCAAATGCCATCCGTGCCATGGCGGAAGCCGACTCTAATCCCATTGTTTCCATTCATGACCACGGAGCTGGCGGCCACTTAAATTGTCTTTCCGAACTGGTAGAGGACACTGGTGGTACTATTGATATGCAGCAGTTGCCCATTGGAGACCCAACTTTAAGCGCTAAAGAGATTGTTGGGAATGAAAGCCAGGAACGAATGGGCCTGGTAATGAAAAGTCAACACATATCCTTATTAAAGCAGGTGGCAGAGCGGGAGAGGGCACCAATGTACCAGGTAGGGATTATTACCGGAGACCATCACCTTAAATTCGAAGCTACAGAACCACCACACCCCATGGACCTGGAACTGCAACATCTGTTTGGTAGTTCTCCCAAAACCATCCTCGAGGATCAAACCAAAGAACGACATTTTGAAATATGCTCCTATAAGGCTGATGAAGTGGAAGAATATCTTTCAAAAATATTTATGCTGGAAGGGGTCGGTTGTAAAGACTGGCTTACCAACAAAGTAGACCGGTCGGTAACCGGAAAGGTAGCACTGCAACAAACAACAGGTTCTCTGCAGCTTCCTCTTAATAATCTTGGAATTTCAGCAATGGATTATTCAGGTAAAAAAGGGGTGGCAACTTCCATTGGACACGCTCCTGTTGCCGGTTTGATTGACCCTGAAGCCGGATCCAGGCTATCGGTAGCAGAAGCACTAACTAACCTGGTATGGGCCCCTTTGGAAAATGGACTCTCCAATGTGTCACTGAGTGCGAATTGGATGTGGCCCGCTAAAACTGCAGGAGAAGATGCCCGACTGTATGCCGCAGTGGAAGCACTTAGTAACATAGCCTGCAAACTCGGTATCAATGTACCGACCGGAAAAGACTCACTGAGCCTGAAACAAAAATATCCTGACAATACCACTGTTCTGGCTCCGGGTACGGTAATAGTTTCCGCTTGTGCAGAAGTTACAGATTTTAATCTTGCGGTTACACCTGATTTAAAACCAGCTGACCAAAGCCATCTGATATACATTGATTTCTCATCTGCACCGCTGGGGCTCGGAGGCAGCAGTTTAGGTCAGGCGCTTAACCAAATCGGCGGATCTACCCCTGACATTAAGGACATTGGGTATTTTAAGCGCTGTTTCAATGTTATCCAGGAATTGATTTCCGAAAAGTTGATCCTGGCAGGGCATGATGTGGGTGAAGGAGGGCTGATAACCTCACTGCTGGAGATGGCATTTCCTACCACCAGAACTGGATTTACCGCAGACCTGTCGGCGTTGGGTAATGATCCGGTCAAGGTGCTCTTTAATGAAAACCCGGCAGTAGTAATTCAGGTCTCCAAACTGGACGAAGTCAAAGTGATTATGCATCGTCAAAATCTGAGCTACCAGATTATTGGTTCAGTCTCGGAACAATCGTCGGCTGATATAAAAATTAATATTTCCAGGTATTCCTTTGATATAGCAACCTATAGGAGTCAATGGTTCAAAACTTCTTACTTATTGGACCGGCATCAAACCAGACCGGATCTTGCCAGAGACAGGTATGAGAACTTTCACCGTCAACCAGTCGATTTTATACTTCCCAATAGTTTCAAGGGGACCTATAGCTCACTGGATCTGGATCCACGGCATAATACGGTCAGTCCATTCAAGGCCGCTATCATTCGTGAAAAGGGTGTTAATGGCGACCGTGAAATGGCTTATTCACTATTTCTGGCAGGTTTTGAGGTAAAAGATGTTCACATGACCGACCTGGTGGCAGGACGTGAAACCCTGGAAGACATAAGTTTAATGGTATTTGTAGGGGGTTTTAGTAATTCAGACGTACTGGGATCCGCAAAAGGCTGGGCCGGTGCATTTCGATACAATCAGCAGGCTCAGCAAACCATCAAGCAGTTTTACCAGCGTTCGGACACCCTGAGCCTGGGAGTCTGTAATGGGTGTCAACTAATGATGGAACTTGGCCTGGTCTATCCGGAGCATAATGAACACCCCAAAATGCAGCAAAATGATTCCGGTAAATTTGAGTCCTCATTTCTGACAGTAGACATACACGAGAACCCCAGTGTAATGTTTGGTTCGCTGGCAGGCAGCAGACTGGGTATTTGGGTGGCGCACGGCGAGGGAAAATTTCATTTTCCGCTTAACCGGGAACATTATGAAATTGCTGCTACTTATGGTTATCAAGCCTATCCGGGGAACCCCAATGGTTCACAATACAACGCTGCGGCAGTGTGTTCATCAGACGGGCGGCATTTGGCTATTATGCCGCATCTGGAGCGGTCCATTTTTCCCTGGCAATGGGCTTATAGAGATCAGTTAGGGTCTGCTCAGGTAACTCCTTGGATGGAAGCCTTTGTAAATGCACGAAAATGGGTGGCTAAGCAGATAAAAACTAAGCAGCCATCAAACAGCAGCGCATTTGAGCTATAGCGCTTTGAGCTATAGCGCTTTTAATATGGCTGAGCATTTGTTTACGAATTGCTTTTTCTTCATTCAAAATAATTCTAGATTTGTGCTTCTAAAATAGGATGTCCGATGGTGTAACTGGCAACACGTCTGGTTTTGGTCCAGAAGAGTCTAGGTTCGAGCCCTAGTCGGACAACAAGAAAGCCTCTCTAAAATTTAATTAGAGGGGCTTTTTTTAGATTCATTTTTAGCACTACCAAATAACTAAACAAAAGGGTGCTGATAGGGTGATCTGTAGTCCCGTTTCAATAGAGCCTGTGCCTTACTGTTATTTTCAATAATCATATCGGATCTATTAATAATCAGATTCGATTTTACACGAAAAGCCATGTCCCCAAAGATTACTGTTTCCGTGGTATTCTTGGCATTTTCCAACCTGTTAGTGATTCCCTGGTTGGATTTTTTCCTTATTCCATTGGCCAATTCAAGAAACATATCAACCATCATTTTCGAATAAATCTCCTCGTTGCCGGGGGCCTCTGGATTGAATACAATACTTCCAACTGATTGCTTATTTCCGCCGTCACCCGGGTAAATCTCCCATCCCAAATCACCAGCAAAGAGGGTGCCTTTTTCCCCGTAGTAATATATACCAATATTATTATCCGGCATTGGTGAAGTATATCCCCATGATTTATGAGACCAGTAAACAGGCAACCCATCAAAATCAAACCTAACATCCAAATGATCGGGATTATCCGAGGAGAAGTTTTTTACAGTGCCACCAATTGCAGAAACGCTGGTAGGAACGCCAAGTCCCATTATATTTCTAATATCATGTATGTAGTGAATACCCCAGTCGGTCATAATTCCCCGGCTGAAATCATGCTGCCCCCTCCAGTTTGGTTTGTCTCCGTTGGGGTTGCACAGGAATTTTTTCCGGGGAGCTGGTCCACAGAACACTTCAAAATCAAATGTAGAAGGGATCTCTTTCTCCACTAGTGTGCTCTCTTGACTATTGATATTTGCCTGTATCTGACGAACTTTCCCAATTTCACCACTTTCAATAATTGCCTTCACTTTGTGTCTGGTATCAACCATCATCCTGGGGAAATCTACCAACACCACATTTTTTGCCTTTTGATGGGCGCTAAGCATCGCCTGTCCTTCACGAATGTCATAGCTAATGGGCTTCTCCAAGAACACATCTAATCCCTTTTTACATGCATCTATGAAATGCAGTGCATGCCAATGCGTTGGTGTAGCAATAGCCACTGCTGTCAATCCCGATAGCTCATACATCTCCTGATAGGACGAAAATAACTTTGGCTTTTTCTGACCTGCTGCAACCACTTTTTCAGCGGCGTTTTCCAGCGCCACTTCGTTGACATCACAAAGGGCTACAATTTCGTATTGGTTCGAAATAAGCGCATGTTCCAGGATCATGTCAGTCCCCCACCATCCTGTTCCGAGAATCGCCAGCTTGATTTTGTCCTCCTCTCCTTCAAGCAAAGGAAAAGGCGTAACTAATGTGCCTGCCGCCATGGCACTTGATTTAATAAAATCTCTTCTAATCATTTAAGCCTATTTTTTAATGATCTCAATATTCTTAATAGCTGATGTTTATACGCTCCAACAAATCTTTTGCGTTGACCGTATTGCGTAACATCCATAGCATGCGGTGTTAACACATCAATTTAGTTTAAATAAATGCCATTTAAATAATGAATTTAAAAGGATTCCGGATTTTATGTATTAAAATTTTCTTGTACTACTAAATTCTGTTATTCCAATTCATTGCATTCACTATAGTTCACAACAGACACCTATCCAGGCTGTTAAGCATGTATTTACACTATTGCATTAGGGCATATCAACCTCTGATACCCAAAATTTTAGTATATTAAAACAACATCCAATTCAGGGCAATTTTCTTATGTTAAGATGAAATGCCAAAAATGCCAGCACCATAACCCTCCGGGAGCAAAGTTTTGTAACAACTGTGGGGGCCAACTGACAACCGCATTGTCAGAAGCAGCCGAAGTGCATAGTGAGGTCTCCCAATCGGGTGATAATCTTTCATCTCCCAGAAGGGCGGAAAGACGTCAGTTGACCATTCTCTTTTGCGACCTGATTGATTCTACCGGATTGTCTGAGCGGCTAGACCCTGAAGAATACAGACAGGTTATTTTGAATTATCATGAGGTGGCCCAGCAAGTAATCAATCCGTTTGGAGGGCATATTGGCAACTATTTGGGCGATGGCTTGTTGGCCTACTTTGGATATCCTGAAGGATTGGAAGACGCACCTATGGCGGGCGTTCGGGCCGGATTGGGAATAATAAAAGCAGTGGCACAGGCCAATCAAAATTGGGCAAAAGAGGGAAGAAACGTGATCGAGATTCGGATTGGTGTTCATACTGGATTAGCCATAGTTGATGAGCACCTTGCTCTAGGGGAAACGGTCAATATTGCAGCACGTCTGGAGGGTTTGGCACCTCGCAATGGATTAGTGATTAGCCCTCATACTTTAAAACTGGTACAGGGGTGGTTTGAATTTAAAAGCATTGGTAAACATGTATTAAAAGGCATTTCGGAGCCCATGGAGGTTTTTCAAATTCTTAAGGAAAGTGGGGTGAAAAGCCGTTTTGAAGTTGCAAAAGGAAGGGGACTTTCTCCATTGGTTGGACGACAGCTTGAACTTGAACAGCTAATTGGGATTTGGCAATCATCCAAAAATGGCAATGGACAGGCCGTCCTGCTAAATGGGGAAGCAGGAATCGGAAAGTCCCGTCTGGTGGACACACTTGAGGATCATGTAGAAGGGGAATCCGGCAATACTTCATTGGTGGTCAACTGCTCTTCATACCATCAAAACAGTGCGTTTTATCCTATTATTGAATTGTTCCATGAAAAAATACTGGGTATAGAAACAAATAACCTGCCGCAAGATAAGTTAAATAAACTGGAGCAGTTGGTACCTAAAAATGAGCAGGATGGTGACCTATTAATCAGTTTAATTGCCGAATTCCTGTCCATTCCCACTGAACAATATCCTCCACTGATGATGAGCCCTTTCGTAAAACGTGGTAAAACCATGGAAAGTCTCACTCAAAGCCTGCTGAACTATTCCAGGCCCAAACCAATGCTACTAGTGGTGGAAGACCTTCATTGGGCAGATGCTTCAACCCTGGAATGGTTAAGCCTCTTATTCACCAAACTCCACCAACATCCGATCCTGGTGCTTTGTACCACCAGACCGGGTTTAAATCCCAAATGGATTGAAGACAATGACTTTGATTCCATCACGCTTGAGCGATTGAGTACTGAAAATATCGCTGAAATTGCACTTCATCAGACAAATGGGAAAATTTTGCCGCTGGAAGTATTGGATCAGATTGCTGCTAAGACAGAAGGGGTTCCCTTGTTCGTTGAGGAGTTAACCAAAATGATCCTGGAATCTGATTTGTTAGTTGAAAAAGACCACGGCTTTGAGATCGATGGTGTTTTATCCGCGTTAGCTATTCCCTCTACTTTGCAGGATTCCCTGCTTTCTCGCCTGGATAGGTTATCAAATATCAGAGAAGTAGTATATGTTGGCTCGGTTTTAGGACGCGAGTTCTCGTTCGACATGCTGAAGGCGATATTACCGCGGGATTCCGATAGCCTGAAGCAATCTCTTGCTCAATTGGTAAATGCGGAATTAGTTACCCTGGGGACCAATGATAAAGAACCCGTTTACCAGTTTAAGCATGCGTTGATACGGGATACAGCCTATGGATCAATGCTAAAAAGTCGCCGAAGACAACTGCATCAACGGGTTTCGGATGCACTTCAACAGAAGTTCAGTAATATCAGTTTAGCACAGCCTGAATTGTTGGCCTACCATCTGACAGAAGCCGGAATGTTCTCACAAGCCATCCCACACTGGTTATCAGCCGGTCAGCTCGCCAGTAAACAGAATGCTACTACCGAAGCCATCTCGCATTTGGAAAAAGGAATCAAGCTACTACCTCATATTAAAGATGATGTACAGCGCAATGACCTGGAATTAGACTTCACCTTAACTCTAGGAGGCACCTTCGTAGTATCACTTGGATTTCCACATCCTAAGGTTAAAGAAACCTTTAAAAAGGCAGGAGAACTGGCCCAGAATATGGAAGTCACTCCAAAACTGGCTTTGGTACAAATTAACTTGCTCTCTTACTATTTTAATACCGAGGATTATCAATCTGCTGATGAGCTGAGAAGTCGACTGACGAAACTAGCCGAGGACCCAACGCATGGTTATTGGTTCGAGTTGATCAACAACCATTTTGGAGTTCTAATAGAAATAGTAAAGGGGGATTTTAACTCCGCGTTGAAGCATTACCAGAGTGCGATCGAACTTTTTGACCCTTCTTTGCCATTCCCCTGGGAATTAACCCCCAGTGGATATATAGAAATAGGTGTAAAATCCTGGATCATGGTTTGCTATCAAATCACAGGCCTCATGGATCAGGCAAAAAAAATAGCAGATCATCACCCAGACTATATTAAAGATCACCGGGACCCAATTACGCTTTATCATATTTACACCTTTCCCCCCTTATACAAATTACTGGCAAGAGAATGGCAAGCCGCAGAGACTGGTATAGCCATCTATTTACCAATTGTACGGAGATTCGGTGATCCCGTGTTTATACTTACTGCTGAAGTCTACTATTATGTGGCCAAAGCATTTCAAGGAGATAAAAAAGCTTTCGAACAAGCGGCTCATCTAATGCATTTTTGTCTGGAAATCGGTTTTAAAACCTTCACGGTGTGCCTATCGCCTCTTCTTGCCGAACAATATTATCAAAACGGGGAGTATGAACCAGCGCTAACCTGGATCGATAAAATACTGGAACATGCTAATCACACCGGAACACATATTCAAACTGCAGAATTGTACAGAATCAAAGGTCTTACCTTTCAGGCGCTTGGAAAAAGTGATGATCAGGTAGAAGAGTTATTCTCTCGGGCACTAGAGGTTTCCAGAGATCAATCAGCCAAGACTTTCGAACTACGTGCTTCCAAAGAGCTGGCGCAATTTTGGCATCAACAGGGCAAATCACAGCAGGCTTATGAACTACTAGCCGGTGCTTACAATTGGTTTACTGAAGGGTATGACTCCGTAGACCTCAAGGAAGCGAAATCAGTTTTAGCTACATTTAAGCCGGAGGTCCATAAAAAGTAATTATTTTGATATCCTGATTCAAAAGAGTTTATATTAAACATCATGAAAAATATATACACCGTATCCTTGTTAAGTTTGGGCGTAATAGTATGGTTAATTGGTTCTTCCTGGATTTCACCTATCAATCCGCCAACCAAAAAATCGGTGTACAACAGGCCTAATAGTACAGGGCATTTCCTTTACGTTGCAACCCCTGGAATCAGAAATTACCTGGGCTATGGAGGACACGGGATTGTGGTGTTCGATATAGATAACGATCATAAGTTTGTAAAGCGAATCCCTACTCAGGGACTTAAATCAGATGGCACCCCTTCCAATGTAAAAGGGGTAGCAGTAAGCCAGCAACTAAACAGTATTTACGTCTCAACCCTGGAAGCTTTACAACGAATTGATTTAAGGACCGAACAAGTGATCTGGGAAAAACCATATGAAGGCGGTTGTGACCGCATGTCCATTTCACCGGATGGCATGACCATGTACCTCCCCTCATTAGAAAAAGATTTTTGGCGGGTGATTAATTGTGAAACGGGAGATATCATTACAGAGATCAAAGTGCACTCCAGGGCACACAATACCATATATGGCTTCTCTGGAAGTTACGCCTATATGGCTGATATAGGTTCTCCCCTGCTTTACATGGCAGACACCAGAACGCATACCATAACCAGAAAAGTTGGCCCCTTTAGCGCAGGAGTCAGACCTTTTACCATTAACAGCGATGAGTCACTGGCCTTTGTAACGGTGAATGAGTTGCTTGGATTTGAGGTTGGCGATTTGAAAACCGGCGAAAAGCTTGCCAGCATTCAGGTCCTGGGATGGGATAAAGGGCCGGTTCGAAGGCATGGCAATCCCAGTCATGGCATTGGATTGACTCCTGATGAAAAGGAAGTTTGGGTCTGTGACGGTCATAACATGCGCCTCCACGTTTTTAGCGCTGAAGCTCCCTATCAACAACTAACCACTATCGCCCTGGACGATATGCCTGGCTGGGTTACTTTTAGCATGGACGGCCAATATGCCTATCCTTCAAGTGGTGAAGTAATTGAAACCAGGACCCGTAAAATTATTACCCTGTTACAAGATGATAATTACAATACCGTGTCCAGTGAAAAGATGGTGGAAATATTTATGCAGGATGGTCAGGTAGTAAAAGCGGGTGACCAATTTGGTTTAGGTAGAGCGCAATTGGCAGTTGAATAGCAATGAAAATGGAAAGGTTAAGAAACGTGTCTGGCTGATTATTTGCTGCGGTCCGGCCGCTGTAGCTCAGAAAAAACTTGATGATAAGGTCCGGGATCTCCAAGAAAGCCTGAAACTGAATAGCTCCCAACATCAGGTGATCCTCATGCTGGATCAATTGCCTGGTTTATTTACCCTTACCGGGTATTCAGGTCGCGAGGGGTATTCCGGTGTGTTCAGGGGTAGTTCCTCTAAAATTACTTCAATCGCTTTTTCTAATTGCGGGTCTTTTCCCTCAATAACCTCTTTTGGCCATTGCTCCACTTCAATATCCGGTGGAACCCCCACATTCTCGATACCAAACCCATCTTCATTCCAAAAAGCAACATTCGGCGCTGTTACTGAGCCACCATCAATAAATTCCGGAAAACCCAGCACACCTACCAATCCACCCCAGGTAGTTTTACCTATAAGCTTACCCAGACCAAATTTTCTAAACATCCAGGGGAGGTAATCACCACCCGATCCGGCGGTTTCATCAATCAGCATAACCTTAGGTCCCTGGATAGAACCAGTGGGGGCTTTTAGATCATTCCCGTACCTGAAATTCCAATGTGACTGATACGGCCTTTTTAGAATATCTATATAATAATCTGCCAGTTGTCCGCCCCCATTGTGCCTTTCGTCAATGATTACCGCCTTTTTATTTACCTGCGGGAAAAAATACCGCTTAAAGTATTCATGCCCGGCGGTGGTAGTATTGGGTACATAAACATATGCCACCTGCCCTCCGGTAGCTTTGTCAACTTTTTTAATGTTCCCTTCCACCCAGTCCCGGTTCCTCAAACCCTTCTCGTCAGCAACAGGAACTACCTTCACCTTTGTGGAAGCGGTTCCATCCGGGTTTGGTCCGATGGTAAGTTCCACAATCCTGTCTGCAGAATTTTCAAAGAAGCTGTACAGGTTATCTGCCCCATTTATCTGGTTTCCATTAACTGCCAGCAGGTAGTCGCCCTCGCTCACCGCTACACCTGGTTCTGTTAGAGGTGAACGCAACTTGGGGTTCCAATTGAGTCCGCCATAAATCTTAGTAATCTGATACCTGTTGTTTACAATTTTATAGTCGGCACCCAGCAATCCTCCTTTTACTTTTTCCGGTTTGTTCATCCGGTCACCCTGACTACCGAAACGATGATGACCCACTGCCAACTCGCTAAACATCCATTGCATCACCCGGTATAGATCACTTCGGCAGGTCACATCCGGTAAAAAGTCCCGGTACTTGTCCTTCAGAGCTTCCCAGTCTGCACCATGCATCCCTGGATCGTAGAAGTAGTCCCTGTTTACCCGCCATGCCTCTTCAAATATATTATCCCACTCCTTTACCGGATCGATTTTGACCTGGATAGCATCAATTTTTAAATTGCCATTTTCCGGCTTCTCTCCGGTATCAACGATGCTCCAGTTTTTGCCTTTGCGGAACAACATTTTTTTTCCGTCGGCTGATATATCAAACCAATCAGCTTCCATGATATCTTTTTCCTCTCGCTCTTTCAAATCGTATCTAATGACCGACTTGGGCTCTGAATAATCGCTATGGGGTTTTGTGGACAGGTAATAGATGATCCCTTCCTCCGGGCTGCTCAAATTAAAATACATCCCCGGTTTGACAGGCAGGTCCACAATTCTATTCTGGATTCCAACCCAATCAATTACCAGAGGTTCAAGCTCTTTGCCATTTTTCTCTTCGTCTTCATCCTCGGCCTGAACACCGGTCTCTTCATCGTTCTCTCTAGCCAGTGGTGAAACAGTTTCTTTTTGAAGAGTTACCAGGTAAATACTGTTAGTTGCTTCCATATCCTGATTAGACTGATCGAACCAGTTTACCACCGGACCAGCGTCCGTCGATGCGAACATATAAATGTATTTACCAGAGGGATCGAAAACCGGTTCGGAAACATTGGAAAGACCATCGGTCAACTCATAAACTTTTTGTTGCTCAACAGAGTAAACGCATGCTTTCATAAAGTTGGTTTCCGTGATGACAGTATAACTGATCCATTTGGAGTCATGCGACCAGGATCCAAATATTTCACGGAAAACGCCAGGGGTATATAGCTTATCCGTATCCACCTTAACTACACTGCCCGAACTTATTTCAACCAAAAACAAACTTCTGGAGTTATCGACCAGGCACAACCGTTTGCTATCGGGAGCCCATTGTATGTTCGCATAAAATCCGGCGCCTGAAATGGGGATTACCTTAACTTGTTGCTGGTTCAAGGATTTCAAGTGCAGTGCGTAGTCACCGTTTTTATCTGAAAAGTACGCGAGCGTTTTTCCGTCTGGTGACCAGGCTGGATACTTTTCGTGAACCCCTGGTGATTGTGTTATATTATTAGGATCACCTTTTTCTGCTGGTACCGTAATAATTTCTCCTCTGAAATCAAAGCAGGCTCTCGCTCCTGACGGCGAAATCCCGGCACTTCGTATATAGGATTCCCCTGATATAAACCTGGGACGTTTCTCCAGGAGATCCGTTGCAATGCTTATGGTAAGTTTTTCGCTGGTATTTGTTGAGGTGTTAAGTATATGCAGATATCCTGATTGCTCATAGATAATGTCCGAACCGTGGGATGTCAAACTCAATACCGGAAAATTCTGGTAATCAGTTAATTGAGTTATGCTTCCAGAGCCGGTATCGTAAGAGTACAGGTTAAACTCACCGTCACGGTCACTTCTAAAATACACCGAATTACCTATCCACTGAGGCTCTGCATCATTGCTTCCACTAGCTGTTTTGGGAATCTCAACCACTTCATTGTCTTCTACCTGATAGATCCAGATCCTGGACTGAGTGCCTCCTCTATAATGTTTCCATTGATTAAATGCGGGGTATACCGGGTTGTAAGCAATGTGTTTTGCATCAGCTGAATAACTTGCACTGAAAGCAGTGGGAATAGCCAGTTCTTCAGGGGGGCCGCCTGACACATTGACCAGGTAAAGTTTTGCATGGCGATTGGTATAAGTATTCCGGTTTGAGACAAAAAGAACTGAATTGCCATCTGGGGTAAAATCCTGTACAGCGTCCCAGGTTGGGTGCCAGGTCAGGCGTTGTGGCACGCCTCCGGTAGAAGGCAGAATAAATACATCTACATTGCCGTCGTATTCCGCATTGAAAGCTATCATGGAGCCATCAGGAGAGAAAACCGGATTGGCCTCCACTCCTTCATCTATAGTAAGCCGGCGCGGATTGGAACCGTCTCTTTCTGCTATCCAAAGATCTTCCGCATAAATAAAAGCAATGTGGTGTTCACTGATGGCCGGGCTTGACATTAGCCGGGTATCTGTGATATTCTGGGCAATAATATTGGTACAAACAAAGAATAGAAGCATAACAGGCTGCAGCCTTTTTGTTTTCGCTAACCCCATTTTAAGCATATTTAAAGTACTATGAATTTGCTTAAGATAACCATTAAATTAATTCAGTCCAATGGGCCCAACATACCATACCCGGTGAACCTGAGCACCGGGTATCAGCTATACTGCTCTACCCTTTTGCGTCTACATTTGTAGAGAGGCAATTTCGGCCGAAGTACATATTTTGCGGTCTCAATAAAAATTCCTTCCTTCAAGTGCTAAAGCTTTGCTCCATTAATAACATGTTTCTTGTACGTATCTCGGCGATTTCAGTACTTTGGTTGACTATTTTTGGGTGTACTCCTGTAGTAAAGGAGGCCCCGGAAATAGCACCTGTTGCTATTATCCCACTACCACTATCGGTAACTGAAGACAGCGGGTATTTTATAATAGACGCCAGCACCATCATCAGTGTTGAAAGCAAAGTGCAAGCTGAAGTGGCAAATCTCTTCGTAGCTGAATTTCATGAAGTTTCCGGATGGGCCCCGGTAGTCAAACAGGCAGCTGAAACTGCTCAAATCAAGCTGGCCAATGTCCCGGGAATTCCCAACGAAGGATATCATTTGGAAATAACTGAAAAAGCGATCAGCATCAGGGCAAGCACCGATGCCGGGTTCTTTTATGCATTGCAAACTTTAAAACAATTGCTTCCCCCATCCTTCGTATCCGGTCAGGTTAGGCCAAGAAAAGAATGGGCCATACCCGTTGTAACCATAGTAGACGCGCCTGCGTTTGGATGGCGTGGATTTATGCTGGATGTTTCCAGGCATTTTTTCGACAAACTGCAAGTAAAGCAGGTCCTGGATCTAATGGCTGGGCTTAAAATCAACCGGTTTCATTGGCACTTAACCGATGATCAGGGTTGGCGTATCGAGATAAAGAGCTATCCCAAACTTACAGAGGCTGGTGCCTGGCGGGTGGACTACACCAATTATGACGAAAACGTTTCTGATTGGTGGGGCCGTCCCGAACAAAAACCAGGTGATCAAGCCACCTACGGAGGTTACTATACCCAGGACGATATAAAGGAAATTGTTGAATATGCCCGGGTACGTTTTATTGAAGTAATACCGGAAATTGATATGCCGGGTCATGCACAGGCTACTATTGCCGCGTATCCTGAAATTGGCTGTGTTAACGCTGCCCCTTATGTAGCTACCGGGGGTGTTTTTAGAAACAACACTTACAATCCGGGTAAAGAGGAGACTTTTCAGTTCATTGAAACCATGCTGGGTGAAGTCATGGACCTGTTTCCGTTCGAATATATTCACATTGGTGGCGACGAGTGCAACAAAGAGCAATGGAAAGTGGATCCACACGCCCAGCAAAGGATCCGCGACGAAGGCTTAAAGGATGAAAATGAACTTCAAAGCTATTTTATCAAGAGAGTAGAAGAAATTATAAACAATGGAGGCCGAAAACTGATAGGATGGGATGAAATTCTCGAAGGTGGACTGGCTCCCAATGCAACGGTAATGTCCTGGCGGGGAGAAGAAGGCGGAATTGCTGCGGCACAGGCCGGTCATGACGTAATTATGACCCCCAGTAAATTTTGCTATATCGATTTAAAACAGGGCCCGGACGACCTCGAGCCAAACCTGGGGTATTCCCGTATGCTGCTGAAGGATGCGTACCAATACAACCTGATACCGGACAGTTTTTCAAAAGAACAGGCTGGACATATCCTCGGTACACAGGCAAACTTATGGACTGAATCTATCTCTGACTGGGGTAAGTTGACCTATATGACATTTCCCAGGGTATATGCAATTGCGGAAAATGGTTGGACCCCTGAAAATTTGCAGGATTGGAATAATTTTACGGATCGATTATACCCACACCTTGAACGACTTGAAATCCAGGAAATTCGATATGCAACCAGTGCTTTTAATGTAAATATCCTGCACCAGGGAACTGAACAAGGCATTGAGTTCTCCCTTGATACGGAAGTAAATGGATTAGATTATTATTATACACTAGACGGCGCCGATCCTGATACTACCTCCACCTTATATTCTAAGCCATTCATTGCAACAGCAGGGGTAACCCTCTCCGCCAGGGCTTTTAAAAATGCCAGACCGTTGGGTAAAACTTCCAGGTTGTCTTTTCCCATCCATCTTGGCAAAGGATCTGAAATCACATATCTAACCCCTTACCTGAAGTATAAGGATGCTGCAGGAAAAAACGCTCTGGTTGATTACAATTATGCGGGTCTAACTATTGCCGATGATAATTGGCAGGGGTTTGGTGGGGATATGATTGTGATAATGGACCTGGGTGAAGCCAAATCTGTCTCAGGGATTCAGATGACGAACTTACGTTTCACTATCTCCGGAGTTTACGTGCCTGCTGCACATCAGGTTCACGGGTCTGTAGATGGAAAAGACTATCAGGTGTTAGGAAAAACCGACCAGAGCACAGAAAGTTTGGTACAGGGCCGAAACAAAGTCACTTCTAACATTGATTTCGAAACTCAAAATGTCCGATATCTAAAGATAGTTTCTGAAGCTCTTAATCCGATCCCGGCAGGGCATCATCTGGCTGGTCAATCTTCTAAGATCTATATTGATGAGATTGTAGTAAAGTAATTACTGTTGTTTTTCTGAAAGCTTCTTCCCTGATGGACAAATCTCCGGCTCATGCAAAACAAATAAAAACATTTTAATATATTTGCACCTTCGTTGCCGGGCCTGCTCAGTCCGATGACGGTTAGACGGAAAGTAAAACCATGTCGACAGTAAAAATCTTTGCAGGTTCCGCATCACAATCACTGGGTGAGAAAATAGCTCAATCCTACGGAGTAAAAACCGGAGCATTGTCCTTAACTAAGTTTAGTGACGGCGAAATGTCTCCCAGTTTCGATGAAACTGTTAGAGGTTGTGACGTTTTTATTATCCAGTCAACATATCCTCCGGCGGACCACATCCTGGAATTATTGTTGCTGATCGATGCTGCACGCCGTGCCAGTGCGAAACAGGTAACGGTAATTGTTCCTTACTTTGGTTACGCCCGACAGGATCGAAAAGACCGGCCAAGAGTATCCATTGCTGCAAAATTGAATGCTAATTTATTATCGGCAGCAGGAGCCGATCGGCTGATGACCATCGACCTTCACGCAGGGCAAATTCAAGGCTTCTTTGACTTCCCGGTAGACCACCTCTATGGGTCAGCTATTTTTGTACCGTACTTGCGTCAACTGCAATCCAGCAATATTGTGTTTGCAGCTCCCGATGTAGGAGGGGTTGGTCGTGCCAGGGCATTTGCCAAATATTTTAATGCGGAACTGGTAGTTTGTGATAAGCATAGGAAAAGAGCTAACGAAGTTGCCTCAATGCAGGTTATTGGAAATGTTGAAGATGCCGATGTGGTATTGGTAGACGACCTTATTGATACTGCAGGTACTATCTGTAAGGCGACGCAGGTAATTAAGGAAAAAGGAGCGCGTACTGTAAGAGCAGCAGTTACCCATGGTGTACTTTCGGGAAAAGCGCTTGAAAATATTGAAAATTCCATGCTTGAGGAGTTGGTAATTACTGACACCATACCTCTGAAAGCTCCGCATGAAAAAATTCACGTTTTGACTGTGGCAAATCTATTTGCCAACGCAATAAAAGAAATCAGAACTCAGGGTTCTATTAGTTCATTATTTATTTAAAATTCACATCATGAAAACTTTAGAGATTATAGGGAATAAAAGAGCAAATCTCGGCAAAACTGATGCTAAGAATCTACGATCCGAGGGCAGAGTCCCTTGCGTGCTGTATGGTGGAAAAGAGCAAATTCATTTTGAAACTCCAATGATCAATTTCCGCAAGCTGGTCTATACCTCCGATGTTCATTTCGTTAACATCTCCGTAGAGGGAAAGAAGGCACAGGCGATTCTTCAGGATATTCAATTTCACCC
>BQJT01000104.1 GCA_021604845.1 Cyclobacteriaceae bacterium | reverse complement strand
AGGTTAAAATAACTGTTGCTGCTTCAAAATAAACGTGTACGGCTCCAGATTCGGATTTGAATTGTGCAGGAAAAACATCTGGGAATAGCATCCCAACTACACTAAACAGCCAGGCCACCCCTGCACCAATCCCTATCAGCGTAAACATATTGAGATTCCAGGTTTTTATACTTTTATAGGCACGCTCAAAAAACATCCAGGTAGCATAAAACACCACAGGAATGGATAGTGCAAACTGAATCCAATTCCAATGTTTCTGTTCCATTATATCGTAGAATGGATTATTGGTCAGCATTTCACTCATTGCGATAAAGAAGATTGGCAGGGTAAATGCCGTGGCAATCCAAAACTTCTTCAGTAGAGTTTTATAGGTTTTCTCTTCTGAAGAAAGGTCAACTAACATGGGAACCAGATCCATACCGCAGATGGGACACGATCCTGCCTGGTCTTTTACAATTTCCGGGTGCATAGGGCAGGTCCATTGTTCTGTTGCTGTAGAGGACAAACTTTGTTCCTCAACTAAATCCATTCCACAAACAGGACAGTCGCCTGGTTTATCATAGGTCTTATCACCTTCGCAATGCATCGGGCAATAAAAAGTGCCTGTAGCCTTCCCTTTTGGTTTTTCTACTTTTGTATGACGATGTTCACCTTGTTTATGGATACTGTATTTACCACCATCTTCTTTTAGTGCTTTTTGAAATGCTTCCAGGGCAATATGTTTTTCCATTTCGATGGTGGCTTCTGCCTTTTCCAAATTGACAGTTGCTCGTGAAACACCAGCTACTTTTGAAAGTGTTTCTTCTACGTGACTGCGACAACCGTTACAGGTCATTCCGTGTATGTGATAGGTGTGTGTCATTATATTTGTATTTTCTTGCAGGGAAGCCATCGTTGGCGGTCCCTTATGTTTCTTCTGTCAATGTGTTATCGATCACAAATTTCCGGTAAATCCCTGAAACTCCCATACGGTCAGGGTGGCTTTCCCTTTTTTGATTTTCAAGCAATTCGCGTCTTAACTCAATCGCTTTTTGAAGAAACCGGAGGAACTGTTTGACTTCCGCCTGATCTCAAAATTATAAATCCCACTAACCCTGAAACGACCGATCCAATGAGAATTCCTACTTTTGAAGAATCGATGAATACCGAATTTCCGGGAAAAGCCAAATTCGCAACGAAAATGGACATAGTAAACCCGACCCCGGCCAAAATAGCCACCCCGATAATATGCCGGTAATTCATGCCGTTTGGCAATGACGCTATTTTTAGTTTTATACTGAGAAAAGACATCAACACAACTCCGACACCCTTACCTGCGAACAGGGCAACGGCTATATTCAAGACCAAAAGATTATCCAATTCCATATCCGTACCGAAAACAACCCCGGCATTTGCCAAAGCAAAAACCGGCATAATAAAATAGGCAACCCAACCATGAAGACCATGTTCAAGATGCTGCAGGGGAGAATTGAATTTTGTAGTTAAATCTTCCAGATCGTCCATTTGTTCGATTTGTTCCTTGGATAAGATCGGAAGATAGTCTCGTGTGGTTTCTGAGAAATTTTTGGCGATATTGATCAGGTTCTCAGTAAAACCTTCCATATCTATCTTTTGTCGTATCGGGATGGTTAATGCCATCAAAACCCCCGCGATAGTCGGGTGGATGCCGGATCCGAGAAACAGAAACCAGATAATAATCGCAATACTGATCGATAGATACTTGATATAGATACCCCTGTGTGACAAGAAAAAAAGTAATGCCAGTGGAAGCATGGCGTACAAGATCAACCACCAATCAATTCCGGAGCTATAAAATAAGGCAATCACCAGTACCACCCCCAAATCATCAACAATGGCAAATGCGGTCAGAAATATTTTCAGACTTAGAGGAACCCTGTTACCCAGGATCTTTAATATTGCCAAGGTAAATGCTATGTCAGTCGCCATCGGTATTCCCCACCCGTTAGCCGTTTCGGCGGAACGGTTCAAAACAAGAAATATAACCAATGGAAAGATCATTCCCCCCAGCGCTGCAAACATCGGAAAGGTTGCTTTTCGCACGCTGTTTAGTTCACCAATCAGCAGTTCCCGTTTAATTTCCAACCCGATCAAAAAGAAAAACACCGCCATCAAACCGTCGTTTATCCAAAGAATAAGCGGTTTGGTAAACTCAAAATTCTCACCAGTTATACCGATATCGAATTGCCACAAAGCTTGATACGAATCGCCATACTCAGAATTCGCCCAGATCATCGCAACTAATGTGGCGCCAAATAGGAGCATCCCGCTAAAACTTTCGATTTTTACGAATTTTTGAAAGGGAGTAAGAATTGTATTAAGTATCATAGTGCTCGCAAGGGTTTCAGTACAATAGTATGGATTTTTTGCATCAACCGGTAGCTCCCGTTTGTTGGCGGAAACCTTCAATTTTGTCAAAAGGTGTTTGTATATCCGAGATGGGGATGTTGATTGATATCAATTCAGTCTAATCGATGCGGCCAGTTTAAGCATTTTCCCGCTTAGGGAAAACAGCCATTGCAGTTGTTCCCAAACCAAATGGGCCTCTTGAAGATCGCGTTCGATTTGTTTGTCCCTGGATGCCGAATTCCTGAAATCCAGGGAATTGAACATAGGCAACCGTTCATCAAAAAGGGGATCGTTTTCAGCAGTGGCCTGCGCACTGGTGCATTTCTTATCTTTCAGACATTGGAGTACCTGCTCCAGGTTATTCTCTATTTTTTCTGTCGCAAGCTTGAAACGTTCGGATGCCTCTGTGGTTTTATGGTGCTGTATGTATGTGCTTAACGAAGCCATTGAAGCTAAAAACGTGTGATTCAAGACCACCAATTGGTAAATTTCATCTGCTCCCCTTTGTTTCGACTTGGGTTCCTGTGCCATGCGCTGAAAGGCCGAATTTAGATTTGAGGTTTCCAAAAATGCTTCCTTTCGGGCAAGATTGTAGGAGGTCGGTATCTTTCCCTTTTGCAGATAATGCCTGGTAATTTCATGGAGGAAATTTTTGTTGGCCTCCACACTTTTTTCGACACTTTCCTTGATTTCAATGAACTCCCAGGTAGGCCAAAGCCACAACATAGCCGCATAGGAGAGCCCGGCCCCGACAATAGTGTCCAATATGCGAAACTTGATTACAGTCAGGACATCAGGCTGAAGAATAGCAAAGATAAACACTACGCTCAGCGTAATGAAGATTGCCGCAGCCCGAAAGTTTTTTTGTACCATGGAAAGGGAGATGATCAAAGAGACTACCCCCAAGGCTCCGTACACATAGGAATCTCTTATTAGGAAAACTATTCCGGTGGCGATGGCACCCCCGATAAGTGTACCGAAAATACGATCCTTTGCCCGGCTCTTGGTGAGTCCATAGCTGGGCCGCATGATCACAATAACAGTCAACAGGATCCAGTATGGGTTCTGAAGAGGGAAAAGCGAACCCAGTGTATAACCGATCATAACCGTAACCGCCAGCCGAAATGAATGTCTAAAAATGGTTGACTTAAAACTAAAGTTCCTTACTAATAGCATGGGGTCATAGTCTTGGAGCGCGATAAAGCGTTTGGCAACTTTTCTATCGATAAAGTCAATTTCCGTGGTATCAGGGTCGTCTAACAACCATTTTATTCTTTTTAGCTTTTTGAATTGTTTTTCCTGATATCCGAGCAAATTTTGAAGTATAAGATATTGCTCGTAATCCAGTGTTTCTCGTAGCAAGGCTATCTCACCTCTTACATCTTCAAAACATCGCCTTATATCCTCGTTCCTGGGCAGATTGTTTTTGTCATTTCCTGCTTCGGAAATCAACCGTAATTGGTGCGAGATTTTAAAAATCAGATCCTGAAATAATTTAATGTACTGAGGGTGTTCATTAAAGAGTGCATCCATTCGATCATAATTTACCGGATTGGCGATTGCCGTTTCCAGCATTTCCACCAAGAGCACGAATATCAGCAAGCGTTTATCTTGATAATTCGACCAACCGGAAGTCTTTTTGGAAAGGATCAAGATTTCTCTCAGGGTCTCATGGTTCTTAGTAAGCTCGCTTTGCAGGTTCAATAATTTGGTCTGCAATTTTTTGTGGTCTGCATTTGGGTCGACCAATTTTCCCCGTGTTTTTAAAAATTCAGCGGTAAGCACATAGGTTTCAGTCAAAAATTCCTCGGTCTCTGCTTTCGGGTTTATACGCTGCCAAAGCTTGGCCAAGAGTAAATACCAAAGACCTCCAACACCTGTCAATACCGCATACTGATAAATTTCAAGTTCTTCTGCATCGTGGGCAAAACTCAGCACCAAGGCTAAAAGGCCTGAAAAACTAATTAGCGAAGCCCGGAAACCATAGACCGAAATAAAGGCAATACCAAAGCCGAGAATACCCAGAACGGGAAGGGAGAGCCATGTTTCGAAATGCAGATAACCTCCTATAAGACTGACCACCATGATCAATGCCGCAGAAATAAGAATGCCTATTTTTTTATGTCGAAAACTTCCACTGACATCGCTGGGCGAACTCCAAAAGGCGCCGAAGCATAGTGCCAGCCCAATTTCAATATACCCGAGTTTTATGCCTGCTAATAAAGGTAGGGTAACCGCAATACCGACCAGGATAGCCCTGGAAAAACTGGTACTTTGCAAGAACTGTTGCAGGTCCTTATAATTCTCGGAAATAAAAAGTGCTACAGTACTCAAAACAAGCGGTTCAACTGCAAAGATAGGGTTTATCGCAAGACCAATTCTATTCTAATATGCAATTAGTGTTATGCTGGTCATCTAGATCCGCATTGCTATTGTTTATTTCAATACTTCAGAAATGTCCACTTTTTCAAATACCATATCGGCCTGGCTGCCCTCATATAAAATCCCAATGGTCCGATCATCAATACGGGTCATACAGGAGTACCCCCTACCCCTACCCTGGTCCAGTAAAAGCCAACGGTCCTGCGGCCAGGAAAGACCTTCATCAACACTGGCTTTGATGGTGAGATAGGATCTATCGGTATGGTTATTTGGATTTGAGAAAAGTAACAGGTCTCCATAATTTTCAAACGCTTCATTAATCAGGCTGGCCATACAGGTAGGTTCCTCCAGTGCCACAATATTGGAAGGATGCATGGTCCATGTTTGACCAAAATCACCAGTGGTAGCTACTACCCTTCCTACACCTTTTTGACCTCTGGCCTCATTATTTCGGGCGTTGATCATAATATCCCCATTTTTTAGCTGTACCACCTGAGCTTCAGTAGTTTCTTTTCGCACACCGGTCCCCATGTGCCAGGTGGTTCCACCATCCATACTGTAGATAATTGAAGCATAGGGTACCTCATTTTCGTCCTTAAACTGTGCAGGAAATACTAAAGTGCCATCCTTTAAGCTAATACCCTTACCAGGACCAGCCAAAAGTAAATGCCATTTGGGGTGTTTGATCTGTTTGGTAATGTTTATCGGTGGAGACCAGGTAATTCCATCATCTTCACTTTTGGTTAGTATAAACTGGCTGGTTTCAACTGGCTCCAGACCCGGCTTGGAAGCAAACCAGTTTCTCTCATCGGGATGGCCATGAGCCCATATCCCCGCCACCCAGATGGTGTTAGTCTGCCGGTCCACTAAAATCGATGGATCGCCAATTCCATTTTCACTATCGGGTTTTCCTCCCCACTCACCCATATCTAAAATCACCTTCATGGGTTCCCAGGTTTGGCCGCCGTCGGTACTACGGCTCATTCCTATATCAATATCCGCCTGCAGATCTACGGAACTGTTTCTGCGGACATCGTACACCCCAATCAGCGTCCCATTATTAGTGGTGGCCAGCCCGGGGATTCGATAGGTGTCCACCCCATCATCTCCAGACAGGCGCAGGGCATGAGCGATTCTTTTTGGGACATCCGGAGTAACATTAGCAGGTATCAATTCATTTCCCTCAACTGATACCGAGGAGCAAGCTAATTTAACCTTGTTTAATAAATTGGCCGTGGGATTCAATTGACAGGATACCCAAAAGTAGTTGGCTCCTTTTGTAAGAGGCCATTCGCCTGTCAACGTCATATCTGTTTTTATTTCTGAAGTCGTTGCCAATAGATCATCAACGTTGAATTTGTTAATACTATCAGCCCGATAAACGCTAATGGCCTGGATATCATCCAAATTGGTGGTTCCCACGCTGGAAAGGGTCAAAGCGCTTAGTACCCCGGGAGAATCGGAATTTCCAATATCTACCTTAATTTGCAATACCGGGTTGTGGTCCTTTCCAATGAGCACGGGGGTTACTGATTGATAGATATTAACCGAATCAACACCAAGCTCCAGTCTACTATTCGAAGAATCGGTACAACCAAAACTACAAGTAACAACCACGCTGATTAAAAGGATAATGAATTTCATATTTATTGGTTTTTGATCCCGGCTAATTATTACCGGGAAGTTCTATTTTAAAAGGTGAAGCCGGCAAATTATGGCTATTGTATAAAAGTGGTTCATCAGGGTAAGGAACCCATGCATATTTTATGGCAGTTAATTCGAACTCCTCAGGAATGAACATAACTACTTGATTTTTCGACAGTACAACTTTAACCGGATATATATAGAGACTCCTGGTACCGTTATTAACATACCCATCCAGCAGTAGATTTCCTAGCACATTCCCACCATTCAGTTTCAGACCTTCTCCCACATGATCAAACTTCAGGATTATTTCATTTTCTTCTTTGCTCCAACCTGCTAGTGTCGGTCCCTGATATGCCACAGGTTTTTGGTACCATTTTCCCAGGGCGGCAGCCGCTAATCTTTCACCAATAACTTTCTTCTCTTTGGGATGTACATCTGTGGGATGCCCGGTATCGATGCTAACTACCATGGCTGTGTTTGGAATTTTCAGGCATTCAACCTGTGCCTGCCGTAATTCTGGCCATCGGCTTCTATTCCCTATTTTCGGAAGCTGCACAAAGATGACTGGTAACTGTTGGTTATTCCAAGCCATTCTGATGTCTGACACAAATTGGTGAAACAGATGCGGATACAGGTCGGGGTTGACAGCGTCTGACTCCCCCTGATACCAAATCATCCCGTTAATGGGATAAGGTAACAGTGGTTTGAGCCCATAATCGTACAGGTAGCCAGGCCCAAAAGGATGCCGGGGAAGTGGGGCTTTATCCCTGAATTCAAGCCAGGGTTGTAAATTCTCCATAGCGCGCTGTGATACCCATGGATGGAGACCAGGTTGGAAGTGCCAGGTTTTGCCAGAATCTGTGTTTGTCAGATATTCCAGCTGAGGATGGCCGCTCAATCCGTCCCTACTTACCCAGGATTGGATAGGAGACCCTCCCACAGCATTTTGGATGAGGCCAATGGGTACTTTCAGACTATTATGAAGCTTTTTAGCAAAAAAATAGGCAACAGCTGAAAATTTGGCGGCTGTTTCCGGAGCGCATATTAGCCAATTTGGATCTTGATAGAAGTTGCCCTGGTCGATTTCCTCCATCATTTCTCGGGTGAAGGGTTTAGCATCCAAGGGATACTTTTTTTTCATCAGGAATACCCTGATATCAGGGTGCGCTGCGGCCGGAATCTCCGCACTTGCACTCGCAGATTGCTCCAATGGCCATTCCATATTGGACTGACCCGAACAAAGCCAGACTTCACCAATCATCACATCCTGAATTTCAATAGAATGATTCTCACTATCTATGTTAATGACGTACGGACCGCCTGCTTCCATGGATGGCAATATAACCTTCCATTTTCCGCCTGCATCTGAATTGGTGGTTACACTTCGATTGGCAATTGTTACCCTGATTTCTTTACCAATGGGGGCAGATCCCCACACGGGTATCGGAATGTTGCGTTGGAGCACCATATGGTCATTCAGTATGTCAGGCAATGCGATTTGTGACTGCAATGGTAATATGGAAAGCAGTACGACCAGGTTTGATATCAATACCCATTTCGAATAATTCAGCATATCCACCTATTCATCGGTTTGATAGAAATAATCCTGATATTCCCATCGGAAAAGGCTATCACTGGTATAGGTATGATTGGGGAATCTGTGGTTGACCATTGCTACTTCAGCGGTAAACCTATTCAATTTTTCAAGGTCGGCCATGGGGTCATGTGTTTCTTTCTGCCAATTGCTCAGTGCAGTCTTTAGGTTTTCAAAAATCACCCGGTGCTCATTGGATTCAATTAGGTTATCAAACTCATGGGGGTCCTCCTGCAAGTCGTACAATTCGAACTCAGGCGGATTTCTCCAGGTTGCGTAGGCGGTTTGAATGTATTCTGGAGCATTTTCAATTTCCAGTTCTTCAGTACCTCCATCAAAATGTGCATTTGCATGATCGGCGTAAAATCTAAATTTCGGATTTTCACTTTGGTGCATTAAATTCCGAATTAACTTATACCTGTTATCGCGAACACTTCTGCGGGGATAATACAGCATTGCGGTGGAACCCATGCCTCCCGCAAAAATATACTCCCTTTCAAATGCACTGGTCTGACCTAAGACAACTGGTAGCAAAGACAAACCCGGGAGTTCAGCTGGAATCTCTGAACCGGCTGCTTCTATAACCGTGGGAAGTATATCTATGATAGAGATCAACCCACTGATACGTTTGTCTCTACCTATACTTCCAGGCCATCTCATGATAAATGGCACTCTTAGACCAGCCTCGTAGTTACTACATTTACCCCTGGAAAATTGGGGACCATGATCTCCAAGGTAGATCACCAGAGTTTGTTTCTCTTTACCTGAATCTTTTAGTTCCTGCAATAACATCCCCACCGCTTCATCCAGTCGGTTCATACTGTTATAATAGTTGGCGGTAAATCCCCTAAGGCGCTTACTATCCACTCCGATAAAAGGCAATGTGTTTTTAATGTCTGCCGTTTCCAAAGGAGCAGCCGGCATTCCTTCCACTTGCTTTTGTAAAGGATAGTGAGCATCAGGGTAATTAACCATCAGGAAGAATGGAGCTTCCGATGCCGTAATAAACCCGGCGGCTTGTTTAGCGTAGGCCGGTAAGTTTTTCTTTGCAAAATTCGACCCGGTTAAGGGATGAAAATCAAATGGTATTGCAGATTCGGGATTTACATGAATTTTCCCCAGACAGCCGGTACGGTAACCTTGCTCTTTAAGATATACAGGAAGCGTTTTAAACGATTTATACATGCTGAACTTATGAGTGGCCAACCCAATTTGTCCATTCTGATGCGGATATAAACCTGTAAAAATAGTGCTTCGTGATGGGCTACAAACAGAATAAGTAACAAAAGCGTTATCAAAAAGTGCCCCTTCGGTTGCCAGCTGATCGAGGTTGGGTGTATAGACCTCATTGTTCCCATAACGGCCTAAATCAGCTCCATTATCCTCAGAAACTATCAACAGTATGTTGGGTTTGGTATCAATACCGGATGGAGTGTTACGCTGTTGGTGGCTGCAACTAAGCAGGCAGCAATAAATTATAAAACCGATGCAGACTCTCATGACCCAAGGCCTTCTTTTGATTGATTACTAAAATTAACGTCAATAAAGACTAAAAGTGCCGGACTCTACTTCCCGGCACTTTTTTTAACCAAACTATTAAAACAACTATTATAATCTAACTTTTAAAAGTCAGTCTAAATTCAAATTTAATATCCCGGAGTCTGTTCCAAATTGGGGTTCAAAGAAATAGTCCCTAAAGAAACAGGCCATAAAATCGGCTGCTCAGACTCCCTACCTATCAATGAAGGTACCAATTCATAAGCTTTGCCAAATCGTACCAGATCAAACCATCTTTTACCTTCAAAAGCTAACTCAACGCCTCTTTCATTCAAAATAGCCTCATCAACATCCGACTGGTCAACAGCCCCTGAATAGTCTCCAATTCCAGCTCTGTTCCTTATTAGGTTTAGTTGAACAATCGCTTCTGCGGTATTCCCCAATGCATTCTCAATTTCCGCTTTTAACAATATGGCATCTGCCAGTCGATAGATCTTGACATCATCTGTCCACTGGTTGGAAGTACCCACTGTTTCTCCCTGGTACTTATTCATGATATGCCGGGTCTCTCCGCTGGGATCGCTATATTCAAGAAAATATACTTTTTCCCTAACGTCAATATTACCATTGGCATTTGCTACGATCTGATCTCTAAAAACCTGGGTAGTTGTGTAAAACCTGACACTTCCAGTAATAAATGGGATCACGGCCTTATCCGCATCCGAAAGACTTGCCCAAAACGAATCGCTTACATTGTAACGAGACGCAAAGAATCCTCCACCCTCATCCAGGCTTTTGAACAAGGTAAAGATGTCTTCACTGGTAGCCTGCGTAGATCTGAATACGTCTAAAAATGTCGGCTGTAAAGCAAGATCAGTGCTGGATACCACCTGGTTTATTGCGGCTTGCGCAGTACCCAGGTCTGTAGCTCCGCCGCCTTCAACTTTGGCAGTAGTTACATAAACGTATGCTTTTAGCATGTTGGCAGCTACCTTGGAGGCATAGCTCCTATCGGTAATCTCGTCGGAACTGAACAAACTCAACGATGTTTCTATGTCCATTTTGATCTGATCGTAAACCGCACTTACGGGATCTCGCCTTTCAGGCAATAGATCCGGCTGGTCAGGTGATTCGATAGGTAACAAAATTATCGGCGCATCTCCCCATACTCTAACTAACATAAAGTAAGTCCAGGCCCTTATAAAATAGGCCTCGGCTAATATGTCGTTCTTTTGACTCTGATCCCTGAAGTCTACATCCTCTGATTTGATAAGCAATAGGTTTACATCCTTAAGCAAACTGTAAAAAGCTCCCCAATCCGTACCACCTGTTGTGGGGTCAATGGTATTCCTGTTTACATCATTACCTGTGCCTAGATCTGTTTGTTCAGTGTTTTCAGCACGTTCATCACCATAGAGATATTGGTCTGACTCCATGATATCACGTAGTTGTACGTACATCCCGTTACGAGCGCTGCGTACATCATCCTCACTGCTGAAAAAACTGGTAACAGTAACCACACTTTGTGGCGCAATGTTCAAATCATCATCACATGAAAAGGTGAACATGGCCAATACTAGAGTAATTATTATATAGTTATTTTTCATGATTCTCATAATTGTATTCAATCTGGGTTAAAAGCTAATATCTACGCCTAACGATAAAATTCGGCTGATAGGATATCTACCGCTGTCAGCGGGATCTACTGATTCCGGGTTATAACCTCTAAAACTGGTGAAATAATGCAGATTTTGGCCTGACAGGTAGAGTTTAGCTGAAGTCAGACCAGTCTTTCCTATTAACTGATCGGGTAGATTGTAAGACAATCTCACCGTTCTGATGGCCAGGTAATCTCCCTTTTCAACATAGTGGCTGCCGGTGCGAATTGCACCCTGCCCGACCGTGGTACCGAAGTTGGTATCATGGTTTCTGGCGTTGCCAAAATCAAAGAACACAAATCTGGGAACGTCAGTGACATCGCCCTCTTCATTCCAGGCGTTCCGCAACATACCCGTGCCATTTATATTTCCCTGGGAATTACTGTTCATTCTGGCAAACGTGTGATTGTAGATGCTGTGTCCAAGCGCCCAATCAACGAATAAATAGAGCTCGAATCCTTTGAAAGTAAAGGTGTTGGAAAGCCCCCCTACAATATCAGGGATGCTGTTTCCCAATACAATTTGGTCATTGTCATCAATAATGTTGTCCCCGTTGGTATCCAACCATTTCACATCGCCTCCTACCCTTTCCCGGTAATCAATACCATTGTTGTTGGTTCTGTCATTAGCCCAGTCAAAAAACTGACCATCTTCCTGAGCTTCTTGCGTGGTGGCATAAACTTTCTGAAATTTCCAACCAACAATTTGACCCAGTGGTTCTCCCTCAGCTAAACCTCCAACACCGGTTCCATCATCGTATAGCACGCCGCCAATGCGGTTCCTGTCGAGTTCGTTATCCGCCAGGTCCACCACTTCATTATCAGTAAAAGCAATATTAAAATCCACATACCACGATAGATCATCTTTCTCAAGAATGGTTGCTCCAATACCCAACTCTATTCCGGTTCGTTGCGAGCTGCCTATATTTTCGGTAATGTTGTCAAATCCTGAGGTGTTGGGAAGTGGTTTACTGAATATTTCGTCTTCAGTAAGCTTTTTGTACCAATCTAGAGATAATGTAAACCGGTCATCAAGCAATCCAACGTCAAACCCAATATTGGTTTGAGTGGTAGTTTCCCAGGTAAATCCCGAATTGGCCAGGGCGGTGGCCCTTCCTGCCGCTTGACTATTATAGGTAAAGCCGGTATTAACCAAACCCTGTGCATCGAAAAAGCCCCTTTGGCGAATACCGCCACCGGTTCTGGTATCATTGTTTCCCGTCTGACCCCAGCTGGCCCTAAGTTTAAGATCGGAGATTAGGCTTGAACTGAAAAAAGATTCTTCAATGATCCTCCACCCAGCAGAAACGCTGGGAAAATATCCGATTTGGTTTCCAGTTGGGAACCTGGAAGAACCATCTCTTCTTAAGGTAGCGGCCAACAGGTACTTTCCGTTGTAATCATAAGATATCCTTCCAAAAACTCCTATTAGCAGGTCCTTCTCTTCAAAAGAGGTTGCATTGGTAATGGTGGCCGCGCCATTAACCGTTTGAACGTCATCCGTACTACCACCAAACCCTGCTGCTCCAAGATCAAAATATTTGGTGTCTTGTCTGGAAGCGCCAATTAATCCGGCAAAGTTATGGTCACCGACTGATGTTGTATAAGTCAATGTTCCGTCTATTATAGTCTGCCTTGACTCAGCCATAGCTGAACTCACATCCCTATTCACGGTCCAAAAGTTTGATTTGGTAAACGTGCTAACAAAGTCTTGATTGTTAAAATAGCTTCCATAAACCTTGGCAATCAATCCTGGAATAATTTCATACTCGAGGGCGGCCCCTAAGGTTATCTTTTGCACCTTTTGATCTCTCAAATAATTTTGAGTATAGTGGGTGGGGTTTTGTAAACTCGAGCGAATTCCCGGTGCCAAAGTCCCATCATCGAAGCGTAATCTTGCGGTTGGCGCTAATCGAGCAATTCGTCCAAACATTAACCCAATATCCTGGGGTTCATCAGAAACACTTCTGGTAAAATTCACATTGGTGGTAGCCTTCAATTTATCGGTCAACTGAAAATTAAGGTTGGATTGAAGACTAAATCTCTGATAGCTGGTGGTTTTAGCGATACCTTCCTGATTTACATAGGCTGTTCCCAGATAGTAGGTAATCTTGTCACTACCACCGTCAACTCCAAAAGAAAAATTATCAATGCCAGATGTGGTGTAAACTTCATCCTGCCAGTCGTTATCTTGAAAAACCAGGGTTTCTCCGGTAATCGGATCAATGGTAGTTTTTTCGTTAGGACCAGGAGTTTCTCCGGGTTGCAATATTCTGGTAGTAATATTTCCATCGGGAGCATTTCCAGTTCCGGTAGCGTTGGCGCCAGCTCCAAATGCACTATTTTCATCCAGAAAAGACCGGGTCAAACCTACTCTTTCAATTTGCAAATATTCTTCGGAGTTTAATAGATCCAGTCGATTCTCTACTTTACTCCATGATTTTCGATAGCTGGCATTAAACCTCGCTTTACCTTTGGTGCCTTGTTTTGTGGTGATCAGAATTACCCCATTAGATGCCCTTGAACCGTAAATTGCAGCGGCAGCCGCGTCCTTCAATACTTCCACTGAAGCGGCATCATCAGGGTTAAAGTCCTGTGAATCTCGTATTACCCCATCAATCACATATAGGGGGTCATTACTGCGGCTCATTGAGGACCCTTGACGAACCCTGATTTGGGGGTTGGTTCCCGGTTGCCCTGATCCGGCAAGTACAGAAATGCCTGGAACCTTGCCTTGGATGGCGCTTTCAATTGATGTAACCTGTAAATCCTGGATCTCTTCTGACTTAACTGAAGCAACAGACTCGGTCAGTAATTTTTTAGATTTCTCTCCATATCCAATTACCACAAGTTCCTCTAACTGTGTCAAATCTTCAGACATCGTTACATTAATGGATGTTTGAGCACCCACAGGAATTTCCTGGGTAATGTAACCTACTGAAGATATTACCAAAACTTCTTCAGAAGTTGCGTTCAAAGAAAAGTTACCATCAACATCGGTAACGGTTCCATTGGTGGTTCCTTTGATTAAAACGTTAGCCCCTGGTAATCCTTCTCCACTATTGGTATCAGTGATTTTACCTGTAACAACGTTCTGAGCGAAACCATTTAAATGAAATAAACCAATCAATGTCCATAAAAAGAGTGGTTTACATACACTACTGTAGTATTTCCTCATAATAGTTTATTGGTTAATGAGTGAATTTTATATATGTATTATGTTATACATAATGCTAATATATGAGGTTTTACCCCAAATACAAACTGCTGAAAGATATTTTTTTAAAAACCGTTGTTAATAACCAGGTTTAGCTATCAACCTGGGTCAGGCTATTTATTGAGGGGAGGAAGATTAGCTGACAAATCATTCATTTTTACCGGCCATATCAAACTCATGACATAACCAACTATCACACAAACAGGAATTCCAATCAACGGATAAATATAAAAGTTCAGTTGAGTCCAATATTTAACATATGCCAGTATCAGCACACTTACTAAAGCTCCGGCTAAAGCACCATACCCATGGGTTCTATCGGTAAAAATTCCCAGAATAAACACTCCCGCTAAAGCACTTCCAAAAAGACCAACTACTTCCTGGAAGAGAAAGAACAGTGAGGTTACCGGATAAGCGGCCATAATAGTAGCTACTATAGTACCCAATGGCCCTACTATCACTGTTACCCATCTCGCCATAGTCAAGCTTGACTGGTCTGTGAAACTTTTGGCAAATCTTTTATAGAAATCTACCGTAACCACTGTCGATACACTGTGCATACTACTATCCAGGCTGGACATTGATGCGGAAAAAATACCTGCGATAACAAGGCCTGCCACTCCTGCCGGCAACTGATTAGCAATAAACAAAGGGAATATCCTGTCATTCTCCATTCCAATGGTCAATAACTCAGGATTCTCTTTGACAAAAACATACAGAAATGTTCCCATGCCGAAAATCAGAATCCCGGCCGGTATGGCCAGTAGTCCGCTGAGCCAGATACTCTTTCTAGCTTCTTTTTCAGTAGGGGTGGTCAAATATCTCTGGACAACTGCCTGATCTGCCGTGTAGGGAGCAATATTAAGCGCCAAAGAACCTAGAAACAGCGACCACGTCACTACCTCGGTGGTACTCCAACGCCAATCAACTAACTGTAATTTACCATCATCAATGGCGGTCCTAAATATCAAAGCAATATCGCCAAGTTCAAACCATACATAGAATAAGCCAACCAAAAGTCCTACTAGTAAAACAGCAACCTGCAGTACATCTGTCCAGATCACTGCTTCAATTCCACCCAGTACGGTATAAATTATGGCAAGTATACCCATAAGTACAATCGCCAAATATATGTCTATGCCAATAACGGTAGACAATGCTAAAGCTGGCAAATATACCACGATACCCATCCTGGCAAGCTGAAAAAGCACAAAAGAAATACTCCCGAACATACGTGTGGATAAATTAAACCGCTGTTCCAGGTATTCATATGCGGTAGTAATATTTAACCTTCTATAGTACGGTAGATAAAATGCTATCACCACCGGCGCCATCATCAGGATGGTGAAATAACCCAGATAGGCCTGCCAATCAAATGAGTAGGCTAATGCAGGTTGCGACAAATAGGTAATTGCACTTAGCATGGTAGCATATATACTCAGTCCCGCCGCCCACCAGGGAACCCGTTTTCCTCCAAGGAAATAATCGTCTGAACTATTGTTCCGTTTAGAGAAATACCATCCCATCCAAACGATTAGTGTCAGATAGGCTCCCAGGGTTATATAATTTATCACCCCAAAATCAGCAGTATAGGGTTTAAAACTTCCTTGGGTAACCAGCGGCGTTCTAACTCCCGGGGCAATTTCTCCCCCAGGAATAACAATTTTTCCGTCAAATAGCACCGCCGATGTGACCACCTGAGCGGGCGGAGGAAGAGACCCTGCTTTCACCCAGGTATCGGTGATCGTATGATAGGCCCATATGGTAGTGGAAAATGCAGTATTTTTTACTAATTCATTAAGTTGATGGTCGATATTAGCTATAGCGGTGGCAATTTCTGCAGAATCCCCACTTAGGTCTTTTTGTAAGCCGTCAATTTTAGCTTGCAACTCCATGCGTTTATTCAGATACTGATGAGGTCCACCTGCTCCACCAAAGATCAAAATATGAGATCCTCCATATTTTAACGCCGGTGCTGCTCCTAAAAAACCACCTTCAATGCCTGGGGTATCATTAGAGGGGATATCCTGCTTTTGAGTCCATTCCTCGGACTTGGGATTATACATATAAACATCACTATGCAACTGGTGAGGAAAAGGCTGATCTGGTTGATAGTCCCGACCACTGAACAAGTACAAAGCATCAACCCGACCGTTGTTTTGAGCCACAACAACCG
>BQJT01000103.1 GCA_021604845.1 Cyclobacteriaceae bacterium | reverse complement strand
GGGGCGAGATCAGGGCGGTTAACAGGATACAGCAAAGAATCAAGGAGGCTGAAAAACTTGGCTTTTCAACTATTTATTTATCAAAGTATGCTATAAAAGGGTTAAGCGGCAACCATAGGATAAGGGTAGAAGGATTTAGTCGCTTGCAGCAATTGTTCAGCGAACTTTGGGGGTAATTTACATATCCTTCTTCATTAGATAATCATTTTGCTCCTCACCGCCCAGATCGAATTTGTGAGATCCGAAAACTACGAACCCTTGCCTTTGGTAAAATTTCAAAGCGCTGAGGTTTTGCTCCCAAACACCCAGCCACATTACCGGGTACTTCCGAAGTTTGGCAAAAGCCAGACAGTCTTCAAGCAGGTTTTTGCCAACACCTTCCCCCTGATAGTCTTTAAGCACATAAATTCGTTCCAATTCGACTGCATTAATAGTCTTATCATGAAACGGTTTATTATTCTCTCGTAGTTTCGCGTAGCCGATGCTCTTCTTATTCAGTTGGGCTAGTAGAAAGAAATTACCTGCATCTTCCAGCTGTTTTAAAGTGGCATCCTTTGAAAAAGAAGCCTTAATATATTTTTTGAAACTTGCCTGATTGTTATAGGAAGCGTAGGTCTCCTCAAAGGTTTCCTTTCCAAGCCTTGATAAGGCGGCGGAATCTTTGGTACAGGCTACTTTGATCAGCAATTTTTGGCCTTCTAAAACCGTATGCATTGCTAAATATAAACTTATTTTATCCTAATGCCATACTTTTCTTCAATTCCAGTAACTCCCTGAAGGCCACCGGAGTGTATTGCCAGGATTCTGGATTCCGCTGGGAAATAGCCATTTACTATCAGGTCTACTACTCCAAAAAGCATTTTACCGGTGTAGATAGGGTCCAGGATTATTCCATAACTGTTTCTAAACATTCTTATAAATTCGATCAGTTCCTCCGAGATTTTGGCATACCCTCCAAAGTGATAATTAGTAAATAATTCCCAGGAAACTTTTGGATTGGTCCCCGCTTTTCTTAACAGTTTATCGATTTCGTGTTCCAGATACTCGCCGCCCTTTAAAGCTGGAAATCCCAACACCACTTCGTTCTTTGACAAACCAGTAACCAGGCCCGCCAGCGTGGTTCCGGTCCCACAACTGACACACCAGAAATTGAACCGATCCGATATTTCAGTCATTTCGGACACTCCTTTTAACCCAAGCTGATTCGCTCCTCCTTCCGGAATGATGTAAGCCGGTCCGAATTTGTTTTGCAGCCTATCCAAATACTCCGGATCAGATTTCTTTTTATATTGCTCTCGAGAGATCGACTGCAAACGCATTCCCCACTCTTTTGATTGTCTCAAGGTAGCATTGAGTGGTTCAATTATTTCTCCCCTTATTATACCAACGGTATCAAGATCGCAGGCAGCGCCTGCAGCAGCAGTAGCGTGAATGTGATTGCTAAATGCTCCACCAAAGGTTATTACCCTGGTGTAACCCAAATTACCTGCCTCCGCCAGATTGTACTTGAGTTTTCTCCATTTATTACCGGAGATCTCAGCGTGAATCAAATCCTCCCTTTTGACAAACAGTTGGATGTTATTCTCAAACGTATCTATATATTCTACCGGGGTATTACCCGGCTGATCGAATATTTTTGAGCACATTCGGTTGGTAGTGTTTTATGCTTTGAACGACTGTAGTGGCGATGATCAACAATCCTCCCCAAATAGTATTTTCCGTTAGTTGTTCATCTGTGAGCCAGACTGCCCACAGAATGCCATAAACCGGAGTCAGGCAACTTAATATACTTACGGTGCTGGCGGTAAAATTGGTAAGCGCTTTAACAAATAGCGTATGTGCGATCGCCGTAGTAATCAGTGCCAGCAAAATCAGGTTGCCCCAGGTAGATGCCTCAATTGGTTGGAATTGGAAAAATAATACTGGCGCAAGTAACACAGTGCTTAGTATCAATTGATAGCACATAATCTGAACACCACTGTAGGAGGTAATTTTACGGCGATTCATTATGTTGCGAACCGCATAAAGTACCGAAGAAAACAAACCCAGTAGTACTCCTTGCATAGCCTTGTTACCAATAGAGAACTCAGGCACGATCAATGCCAATCCGGCAAGAACCAGGATTGACGAGAGCAGCTCGAACCATGAATGTTTAGTTTTAAAGAAGAAGGGCTCAAGGGCGGATGTTACAATAGGATAAGTGAATAAGGACAACATGGCCAGTGCCACTCCTGCCATTTTGATTGCCTGAAAGTAACTTACCCAATGAAGGGTAACCAGGATACTGCTAATTAAAAAGAACTTCTTATCCCTGTTCCACTGAATGTTAAACTCACTTCGTATTTTCAGAAATGCCGTCAGCATAAACCCGGCCATAAGGCATCTGAAGAATATGATGGTTACCGGGTCCAATGGAATGATCTTACCAAACAATCCGGAAGTGGACATCAGTATAAAAGAGATATTCAATTCTATGAATGGGTAATACTTCCAGTTTTTAAACATGCAATAGAATGGAGGCTCTGACCAATGATATGAAATAAGTGAGGTAACTCTAAGAAACACCTAATAAATTATAACTTAGGATTATGGAGGACGATCAGCAACTATCGGATGACAGTTGGTTTGTACACCACCAGATGGTAGCAGATCCCAAGCAAACACCAATCCGGCTGGATAGGTATCTTATGGACCGTTTACCAAATGTCACCCGCAATAAGCTGCAAGAGGGGATTCGTCAGGGATTTGTCAAAGTAAACAACCAACAGGTCAAACCAAATTATAAGGTACGGCCCGCAGATCAAATTGTAGTTGCATTACCAGAACCACCAAGGGATACTGATGTTGTCCCGGAAAATATAGCTTTGGACATCACATATGAAGATGAGCATTTGATGGTGGTTAACAAACCCCCGGGTATGGTGGTACACCCGGCCTATAATAACTGGACAGGAACTTTGGTAAATGCCTTGGCATTTCATTTTCAAAATCTCCCAACCATGCCCGATAACCAGGGCAGGCCAGGGCTGGTACATCGAATAGATAAAGACACTTCCGGATTACTGGTTATTGCCAAGACCGAACTTGCTATGGCGGGGCTGGCCCGGCAGTTTTACGATCACTCAATTGAAAGAAGTTATACTGCATTGGTCTGGGGAGAGCCTGAACCTGAGGCAGGTACAGTAAAGGTTAACCTGGGACGCAGCTTTAAGGATAGACGTGTGACTGCGGCTTTTCCAGATGGTGAACATGGGAGAAATGCCATTACCCACTACCAGGTAGTCCAGCGTATGCGATATGTAAGTCTACTGACTTGCAGGCTTGAAACCGGGAGAACCCACCAGATCAGGGCGCACATGAAATACCTGGGCCATCCATTGTTCAATGACTCCACCTACGGAGGAGACAGGATTCTGAAGGGAACAGTATTTTCCAAATATAAAGCCTTTGTGGAAAACTGCTTCAAGATCCTGCCACGGCAAGCTTTGCATGCCAAAAGCCTTGGATTCATTCACCCAGCTACTGGTAAATCTGTGCAATTCGACTCGGAGTTACCGGAAGATTTCCAGCAGCTTATTACAAAATGGAGCAATTACATCGATAACTCAAAGTGAGTAATTGTGGATTAATTATTATAATCAATAATTAATTTGCTTTAAAAACCCCTCCGGAGCCACTGATATCCGAGGATACGCTTGGACTTCCCTTATAAAAAACGTTACCACTGCCGCTGATCTTTACTTCCAGAACATCATTGGCAATCACCTCACAATTACCAGAACCCGAAATGTTGATGTTCTGATGATTGCAATCAAGATTGAAAGCTGCAACATTACCAGAGCCTGAAATTTTTACGGTGCTTTGGTTTGCAACACCAAATAACCTGAGATTGCCGCTCCCGGTAATTTCTGTGAATAACTGATCTGACTCAAATTTCGCATCAATGGTTCCAGACCCGGTTATTTTCAACTCCAACAGCGGTGCATTCCAGGTATTATCTCCATAAATATCTCCTGAGCCAATATTGTGCACCGCTGCAATTTCAGGATTCGAAATAAAGATATCGATATCCGAATTCCTGAAGCAGTACCTGTTGTCAATAATCAACTCACCATCAACAATTCTTGTGGTTATATTATCAAGCACACTTCGTTGAGTAGTAATGGTTAATTCCCTTTGATTGTCCTGACGGATCACGATATTGGCCCCTATTGAATTGGTAATTCGGTCAAAGGGCGGAAGGTCAAATGTTTCTGTGGTCCTGGGTCCATCTGCATTTTTGCAGCCAAATCTATCATGATCAAGATCGATGTAACAAGCCTGACTGACAATCACCAGTCCGAAATACACCAGATTTATTAATGTAAGTTTATTCATGATGCTCAAATTAATTAGCGGATTTTGATCTATGGCACCACATTTAGATAACGATTTTTGATAAGGTACCGACTAAAGACAAGGAGTTTCAGGAAAGGTTTCCAGGTACCAGTAAAAATTGTTAGCGTTTTAATCCGGGAGCCGCCGATGGGTGCGACAGCGGCCTGAGTGCCGCCAGTTTAGGTTCGTATACAAATCCACCACGGCTTGTGCATGCCCATCCACAATAGTTATATAATAGTCAGACTTTCCGCTTGGCTTGCTCCCAGTATGTGTCTAATTCTTCAAGCGATAAATTCGAAATTTGTTTACCCTCTTTTTTGATAGCATTTTCCATGAACTGGAACCGCTTGATGAATTTCTTATTAGTGGACTCCAGTGCTTCTTCCGGGTTGATCTCAACGAACCGGGAGTAGTTGATCAATGAGAATAGCAGGTCACCAAATTCATTTTGCATCGCTTGCCGCTGGTTATTTTTGCTGGCTTCCAAAAATTCACTCATTTCTTCTTTGACCTTTTCCCAGACCTGATCCTGTGTATCCCAATCGAAACCAACACCACGGGCCTTTTCCTGAATGCGCATGGCTTTTACCAGGGCAGGAAGTGATTTCGGGACGCCTCCTAGAACCGACCTGTTCCCATTCTCTTTAAGCTTAATTTTCTCCCAGTTCTGCTTAACTTCCTCTTCATTTTGAACCTCCGTGTCACCATAAATATGGGGATGCCTGTTAATTAATTTATCTGAAACACTGTTAAGCACATCTCCAATATGGAATGCTTTCTTTTCTGAGGCTATTTTGGCATAAAATACCATATGCAGAATGATGTCTCCCAGCTCTTTCTTTATTTCATTCAGGTCGCCCTCCAGTATGGCATCTGAAAGTTCATAGGTTTCTTCAATGGTCAAATGACGCAGACTCCGGAGTGTTTGTTTTTGATCCCAGGGACAGTTTTCCCTTAATTCGTCCATTATTGTCAAAAGACGGTCGAATGCCTTTAATTTTTCAGATCGATACTGGTCAGCAGGGTGTTTAGTATTACTCATTTCTAATGGCTGGAACTTCCTGGTTAGCAGGGAAGTTATTAAAATAGGTTAACTTTGAACAAAGTTATTTAATTATGACCACTGTACTACTGGCAATTGGGATATTGGCAATTTTCTTTATATTAATGTCGGTGCGTCTTTGGCTGGTCAAAGGTGGAGAATTTAAAGGAACCTGTGCTTCTCAAAGTCCATTTTTGAACAAACAGGGCGAGACCTGCGGCTATTGCGGTAAACAGGTTAACCCCGGAGACTCCTGTGCCAAACCGGAGTCGGAAGTTGATAAGGTTCTTTCCAGGTTCAAATAGATTATCACTGCACATCACTATAGTAATAAACTGGCAATTTGTCTAAATTGCAGGCCTTAACCGCATTCAAAGATTCGTGACATTAATTACCTCAATATCCGGAATCAGGGGAACTACAGGAGGTCTTCCAGGAACAGGATTGACACCCCCTGACATAGTAAAATTCACTGCCGCCTATTCACAATGGCTGCTCGAGCATACCACCACTGCTAAAGTGGTGGTAGGAAGAGATGCCCGGATTTCCGGGAAACTGGTCTCACAGCTGGTTTGTGCCACATTACAAAGTATGGGGATTGATGTGGTGGATCTGGGTCTGTCAACTACGCCTACCGTAGAAATGGCGGTTCCGGAAGAAAAAGCCGGCGGAGGAATTATTATTACTGCCAGTCATAATCCGGCCGAATGGAATGCACTAAAGCTCCTAAACAGTGATGGGGAATTTATTAGCCAAAAGGAGGGAGAGAAAATCCTGGAATATGCTCAGAAAGCTGAATTTAATTTTGCCAGCTACAAACAGTTAGGTAAGTATGATGAGGATCAGACATACCTGCTAAGTCATATTCAGAAAATAACCGAACTGCCGCTGGTTGATCTTGAGTTGATAAAAAGCAAAAATTTTAAGATAGCTGTTGATGCGGTGAATTCCACCGGTGGAATCGCGGTCCCTTTATTGCTTCGAACACTGGGAGTGACCCAGGTGGTGGAGTTCCATTGTGAACCAAACGGTAAGTTTCCCAGAAACCCGGAGCCAATTCCTGAGAATCTGGGTGAGTTTTGCCGTGAAGTTGAAAAGGGGCAGTTTGACCTGGGCATTGTAGTAGACCCTGATGTGGACCGCCTGGCATTTGTGCAGGAGAACGGAGAACCCTTTGGTGAGGAATACACCCTGGTTGCAGTAGCTGATTACGTGCTTGAAAATCATCCGGGAGGATCCACCGTTTCTAACCTCTCTTCCACCCGCGCTCTAAGGGATATTACAGAGAAGCATGGTGGGAATTATTACGCCTCTGCAGTGGGCGAAGTGAATGTGGTTAGTTACATGAAGAAGTACAAAGCTCCTATCGGTGGCGAAGGTAATGGCGGCATTATTTATCCTGCTTTACATTATGGTAGGGATGCTTTGGTGGGCATAGCACTTTTTCTTACCAAACTAGCTAAGTACGGCCATTCAGTCTCCAGGTTGCGTGCCTCATATCCCAATTATCATATTTCTAAACAAAAAATTGAACTAACCCCGGATATAGACGTGGATGCATTGCTTTCCGGAATCCGCGAGCGGTATAGCCGACAACCAATAAATGATATCGATGGTATTAAAATTGAATTCGATAAGGAATGGGTGCATCTGAGAAAATCCAATACCGAGCCAATTATCCGTATTTATACAGAATCTGAAACCATGGCCACTGCTGAATACCTGGGGTCTAAAATAATTTCAGATATGAAAGAAATTATTACAAATAACCATTAACACGAATGCAGGTATACCTGGACAATGCTGCGACTACTCCGCTTGACCCGGAGGTATTCGAAGCAATGAAACCATATTTGCTGGACCATTTTGGGAATCCCTCCTCCATACACTCGCATGGACGTCAGGTAAGAAGTGCCATTGAGCAATCAAGGAGGACCATTGCAGACTTGCTTAACACTTCACCGGCAGAGATCTTTTTTACTTCCGGAGGAACTGAGGCTGATAATACTGCAATTTTATGCACTGTGGAGTCAAGTGGCTTAAACCACGTAATTACTTCCCGGATTGAACATCACGCAGTATTACATACGGTTCAGCACCTGGAGAAAGCCGGCAAGATAACCGTCAGTTATGTTCAGTTAGATAATACCGGTAACGTCGACCTCCAACATCTCAAACAATTGTTACTCAGTAACGGCCCCTCTTTGGTGACTCTGATGCATGCGAATAATGAGATAGGAAACCTCACCGACATTAGTGCGGTTGGTGAACTGTGCAAAGAACATCACTCAATTTTTCATTCAGATACCGTGCAGGCCATGGCGCACTACCCTCATGATCTGCAGAAAATCGAAGTACACTGCCTGGCGGGGTCTGCTCATAAATTTCACGGGCCTAAAGGAATCGGATTTATGTACTTGAAAGCGGACCATAAAATTTGTCCTTTTGTTCATGGTGGTGCGCAGGAGCGCAACATGCGGGGAGGGACAGAAAATGTTACTGGAATTGTCGGCCTGGCAAAGGCTTTGGAGCTGGCATACCAAAATATGGAGGAGCACCAACGGTATATTCAGGGTCTTAAAACTTATATGATCGACAAATTAAGTGATACTGTTCCAGGGGTGACTTTTAATGGGTTAAGTAGTTCACCTGAGGGAAGCTTATACACAGTACTTAATGTGTCTCTTCCAGCAACCAACGACAATGAAATGCTGCTTTTCAACCTGGATATAAATGGGGTTTCCGCTTCCGGGGGCAGCGCCTGCTCCAGTGGCACTAGCGTGGGATCACATGTGCTGACTGCTTTGGGTGGCGACCCGAATCGTGGTTCTGTGCGCTTTTCTTTTAGCAAGTTCAATACTATACAGGAGATCGATTATGTGGTGCAAAAACTAGGGGTAGATCTTAGATCTAAGGTCTAAGTCCTCAGCTCTGCGTTCCCTGCTCCGAGCTCTCTGCTCCATGCTCCATGCCCCATGCCCCATGCTCCATGCTCCATGCTCCATGCCCCATGCTCCATGCCCCATGCTCTCTGCCCCATGCTCCCACTCAATGCTCCAAAACCATAGTTTTTAAACATTGAACCCAGGTTTCTGAGTCGTTCAGGCTTTCAACCAGCTGCCAATGCGTTCCTCCGGCTTCTAGAAAGATATCTCTGAACTCAACGCCAACCTCAATGGTCGTTTCCAGACAGTCTGCAATAAACGAAGGTGAAAATGCCAGTACCCGCTTTATTCCGGATTTCGGGAAATCCCTAATAATGACGTCGGTATAGGGTTTAATCCATGGATCTTTACCTAACCTCGATTGAAAGGATACGGTGTAATTCTGCTCGGGAATATCCAGTGAGCGAGCCAGCAGGCGAGAAGTCTGGTAACATTGTGCCCGGTAACAATACTGGTTACTGGTATGATATCGTGCACAGCATTTTTGGTTAATTTGACAATAGTTATTCACAGCCGCTGCCTTAATCTGCCTTTCTGGAATACCATGATAGCTAAAGACAAAATGATCAAAATTTTGTTTTAGCATGTACGGCCGGGCTCGTTTAGCAAACGCTTCAATAAATTCAGGTTCCTCCAAAAAATTTGAAATAAATACCATCTGGGGAATATTTGTCCATTTACTGACCAATTCCATCACCTTCTGATGGACTGAACCGGTACTTGCAGACGCATACTGGGGAAACATGGGGATGATAATTATTTTTCCGCATCCTCGAAGTTTATCCAGAGCTGATTCCAGTTTGGGGTTTTGATATCGCATACCCAGCACCACTTTGAAATCATCCCCGAGCTGTTGCTGAAGCGATACCGTTAAATCCTCACCGTAAAACAGTAGGGGTGAACCTCTTTCCTGCCAGAGTTTACGGTAAATTTTCGAGGATTTGGGAGCGCGAAAAGGGGCAATGATCAAATTTACCAATGGCCATCTCTTCCAGAAGGGAATATCTATTACCCGCTCATCCATAAGGAATTCCCGAAGATATTTTCGCACATCCGGGGATGATGGGCTGTCAGGTGTCCCCAGGTTGACCAAAAGGACGCCGGTTTTTGCTTTCATATGGCCTGGTTTTTCATTTATACGGCTTCATTGATCTGCTGGGTGGATACCAGCAGCCACAATTGGGCGATTTCTGAACCCAAAGTTAATAGGTAGATTGAAATTTTAGATTTAATTCAGCAGATAGAACTCAACTTTTCTCCTTCTGACACCCGGAGGTTCCTGATTGTTACCAACGAACTGTGACATGTCACGGTAAGAGCGCGGGATCAAATTGTCAGCTGAAATTCCTTGTTTTACCAGATAGTCGTATACTGTTGATGCCCGCTCTTTATCGAGTTCTTTAGCAGGATCCTCAGTTTCGTTGTCATCGTAACCCACGATCATCACTTTTGAGTCGGGATAGTTTGATTTTAATATTGCTACCAGGGTATTTAGGCGGTCCTGGCTGTATTTGGTAATGAAGTTACCTTTGTTTGCCACAAAATGAGCGCGAATTGAGAGCTGTTCCCATATCAGGTAACCATCATCGGAGTTTGACTGGTTACCTTGATGAGCAATATAATCTCCTTCTGAGGAGATACGCTTCATTTCCGCCCTTCGATTAAGCCTGCGTCCCTCAGGAGTATTATTCGTAGCGATTGGCTTTAGCTCGCCATGACCCCGAGGGGTGAGGTTGCTCTGTCCAATGCCTTTAGTAGTTAAATAATTATAAACCGCCCTGGCACGTCGTTCTGACAACCTCTGGTTGTATGCAATACTGCCTATATTATCGGTATGTCCGGCTATTTCAAAATACAACTGCGGATTTTGGGCTAAAAATGAGTAAACCTGATTAAGTGTCTTAATGGATTCACGCTTAAGGGTTGACTTATTAAAATCGAAATGCACATTCCTCAATATAATAGTTTCTCCATTCTTGATTCTTTCCAAGTCTTCCGGAGTTACTTGTACGGGGTCTTTTTCTGAATCGGGTACAGGTGTGGGGTCGCCAAACAGGGAACCTTTTTCATTTACGGCAATTTGAGTGGTATCACCTTGTAATTCAACTACATACATACGATCATCCTCAATTGCAAAGGTCATGATATATTCGAAAAGATCCGCCTGGTAAGGAAAATTAACATCTTCTGTATGGAACCTAAAATTGTCCGCCTCAACTTTCAAGTTATAGTCCGTATCAAATTCCATGTTGAAATGGTATCTCCCGGTAAGAATATCCGAAGTTACCACCGTGTCAATTGAATTGGTTGCTTTGTTTGTTAGAGTAATGGTAGCTGAAATTGGTTCACTGGATGCTTTGTTCATCACCGTTCCTTTGAAAAGAAACATTGTAGGTGAAGACAACGGTCGGTGCATTATATAAATATCCTTTTCCCCATAGCTGTCGAAGCGATATGACGAGAAATAACCTTTGGCTCCGTCGGAGGTGAGCGAAAAATAAATATCTTCGTTCGCCGAATTTACGGGGTAGCCAATGTTACGAGGTGAACTCCATTGGCCGGTGGCAGGATCTTTGACGGTTGAAAAAATATCATATCCTCCCATTCCATTATGACCCCGGGAACTAAAAAACAAGGTTTTCTCATCACTATGTATCTGAGGTGCACCTTCATCGTAAGGTGTATTGATTGTAGGCCCCAGGTTTGTTGGTTTTCCCCAGGAACCATCGGGTTGTCTTTTGGAAAAGTAAATGTCGCTTCCTCCATATCCTCCTTCCTGATCGCTGGAGAAGTATAGTGTCTTATTATCTTTACTTAGACTGGCACTGCCCTCCCAGTAATCTGTATTTACTTCTCCTTTCAATTTTTCAGGTTTTGACCATTTTTTAACATTGTTACCAGAAATATTGCTGCTGAAAATATCACCACCACCGGAGTCCTTGTACACAAAAAGCGTAGTGCCGTCAGGAGATAATCCAATGCAGGCATCGTGATCCTTGGTGTTGATGGGCTTTGAAAGTTGCTCAGGCTGGGACCATGATCCGTCTTTCTTTCGAGTTGAAAGGTATATATCTTCAAAATATTGACCGTCATGATTGATCTTCCCTCCTGTGGTGTTGCTCCGTCTGGAGGTAAATAAGATCATGGATTCATCAGCCGATACCACTGGCACGTAATCAGGATATACACTATTTATAGTGGGACCGGCATTTGCAATCTCCAACAGGATTGAATCAGGAAGCATGGTTTTTCCAAACGCACAATTTTCAAGGTATCGGGAAACTTCATTATGCCTGCTTCGATCAATATCGTCCGTCAGATCCAATGTGGCATCATACTTCTGATAGTAAGCGATTGCATCATCAAACCGGTGATTGTGATGATAGGCCCTTCCCAGGTAGTAATCAAGGTCTTCCGCTTCATAATTTCCTCGAGCAGCTGTGAGAAAATACCTTAATGATAGTGGTTTGCTAACCGAATTAAAATAAGCTCGACCAAGTTGATAATTTATTTCAGGATCGTTGGGCAACAGGGAGTCCAACTCCTGCAGCACCGGCAGCGCGTCATACCACTTTTCCAAAGCGATACTCCTATTGGCCTGATTGACTAACTTTTGTGTTTGTTTCGGGCTTTGAGAAAAGGAGACAGTGGAGCTAAGGAGGAGTAAAATCAGTGGCAGAACAACAAGGTTCTTTCTCATAGGGTATTTTTAAAAAAGCGATGCTCTAAGGATAGAATAACTCCGGGATTGATTGATTTCCTAAGGCCTGAAAAAATCATCGATTTTACCTTAACAATTCGGTAATGATTGGTTTCCCAAATATGTGAATATCCGGTAATTATTACAAGTAAGTTTATATAAGATTTCGACTAGTTTTTCGGGAAGTTATCCACAAAAAAATGCATTAGAATCAAATCAATTATGTTTTCGTAACTTGAAGAATCGATTCCCGGGTGTAAGATTTCAGGAATTCTAGTAAATATATTTTCCATAAGATGTTCTTATATAAGCAGTTAATTATGGTTATTTAATTAATTATTAACCCTTACAACTTCATGAAACAAGAAAGACTAAAAATTGTAAATAAAGAAGGTCATGAGTTATCCGCATATTTGAGGCTTCCGGTAGATGGCATCACCAGGACCCTGGCAATTTTCGCTCATTGTTTTACCTGTAACAAGAATCTATCCGCCATAAGGAACATCAGTCATGCATTAACACAGCAAAAAATTGGTGTTCTTTCCTTTGACTTCACAGGATTAGGAGAAAGTGAAGGCGATTTTTCAGATACAAATTTTTCTTCAAATATTTCAGACCTGATAGCCGCAGCCGACTACCTGGAACAACATTATCAACCAGCTCAAATTATAATTGGACATTCACTGGGAGGGGCAGCGGTAATTCAGGCGGCGGCTAAAATACCGGGAATCAAGGCAGTAGCAACTATCGGAGCACCAGCCGATGTACCCCATGTCACTCATTTATTTAAGCAGGGACTACAGGAAATCAAGGAAACAGGACAGGCAGAAGTAAATATAGGAGGACGCCCCTTTACCATAAAACGCCAGTTCATTGATGATTTAGAGCAAAATCCAGCAGGTGAGATATTAAAAAATCTGCGCAAAGCGCTATTGATCATGCATTCTCCTCAGGATCGCATTGTGGGAATTGAAAACGCTGCAAAAATTTACAAGCAGGCATTTCATCCCAAAAGCTTTATCACTCTGGATGGTTCGGACCATCTGCTTTCTGAAAAAAAGGACAGCCTATATGCAGGGAAGATGATAGCAAGTTGGGCTTCCCGTTATATTGATGCTCCAGAGTCAACGGAATTATTGCTTGAAAGTCAGGTGCTTACCCGCACAGGATCAAACAGCTTATTAACGGACATTCTGACCGGAAAGCACCATCTTTTGGCGGATGAGCCGGAATCAGTTGGAGGAACTAATATGGGCCCTACCCCTTATGATTACCTGCTAGCGGCACTAGGCGCCTGTACCGGTATGACCCTTCGAATGTATGCGGACCGAAAAAAGTGGACTCTTGAAGAAATCAAGGTAAATCTAAAGCATGAAAAACGTCATGCGGATGACTGTGAAGATTGCGAAAACCCCAAAAGCAGACTGGATCATATTGATAAGGAAATTGAGTTAACAGGAGACCTGGATCAGCAGCAAAGGGAACGCTTACTTGAGATTTCCGGCAGATGTCCGGTGCATAGAACGCTTGAGTCAGAGATTATTATCAACAGTCAGTTGAAGTGAGGAATCCGAATTGGTGACAGCTGCTTAACCGCGATTTAATTTGTAGAAATGGAGTTCTGACTATTGATTTCAGATTATGCTAAAAGAACCGGGACATTGTCAGACCCACCAATCATTTAGGTGGTATAATAATTAAGCAAAACCATGTCTCTCTTTACATCATCTAAGGAGAAGAAGCTTTGGCTTTACGCCTTGCTGGTATGTGTTGCCATTCTTTCTACTCTTGCGCTTGGACGACCGCTCCAGGAAATGCTAAGGGATCAAAACATACAAGCTGTCTTTTTCTTGCTTGGTATGATCCTGACAGCAGCCACGGTTACGGTGCATGGTCTAAGCGTACGACCAGGCAAAACAGAAATGTCAATTTGGTTTGGTCTTGCAGCAGTTTATTTAATGTTCATTTTTAGAATGGGAGCACCCGAACGTAGCCATCTAATAGAGTACAGTGTGTTGGCTATTTTTATTTACAAAGCGCTATTGGAAAGATTACGTGATAACAGTCACTTCCTGTTGCCGGCCTTAATTGCTTTTGCGGCTACAACCGTAATAGGTGTATTTGATGAAAGTATTCAAAAACTGCTTCCAAGCCGGGTGTTTGATCCACTTGATATGCTGTTTAACAGCCTTGCTGCCTTTATGGCAATTAGTGGAAGCATAATATTACAGTGGGCACGGAAGAAGTTTCGCAAGAACAAATGAACTCTTAATTTGATCACGACTTAAACGCACGCTCCCGTGCAAAATAGTACGTCGGCGAACCAATCAAATGCCAATCCATTGCCAGGGGCCGGAACACGTAACTAAAAACTAAAAACTAAAAACTAAAAACTCAAGACTCATTCATTCCTTTGCTCCAAATCCTGCCCCTGGTAATAACCCATATCCACATCTTTTCTGGATTTCACCAGGATGGTTACCTGTCCCACATGATAAGAAAAATGCTCTACAACATGAACCAATATGGATACCCCCGAAACCCGATGGCCCTGAACATCATACTCTGAAACCAAGTCCTCACTCGACAACCTTTCAAGTATTGCTTGAATTTCTGCAGCAAGCTGATCGAGCATTTTGTGCAATTCAACGGAAGCTATCGGCCCCTCTTCATCAAATTCCAACTGACGTTTGCGGTGATCCGGGGCTCCTCCCATGCCGCTGATCAACCACTGTCGAACGTTGCCGCACAGATGAAGTACCAGGTTCCCAATACTTACGGTATTCTGGTTTGGCCGGAACCAAATATCGGATTCGGTTAATCTATCCAGACACTTGTGTAATCGTGGAATCGATTCTTCAAGCAACCGGAATCTGGCCTCTTTGGTCAGGAGTGTGGCTATTCCAGAGGTATTTTTTGGTTCCATTTACAGGTTATAGGTTTCAGGTTACAGGTTACAGGTTTCAGGTTTCAGGTCGCAGGTTACAGGTCGCAGGTCACCGGTTAGGTATCAAGTTGCACCTACTCGATGCTCCATGCTCTATGCTCGATGCTCCATGCTCTGTGCTCCATGCTCCATGCCTGCCTGCCGCAGGCACGCTCCCTGCTCATAAAATTATGCTCCCTAGCCCTCCATCCACTACCACCGAATGACCCACCATGAAGTTTGAATCAGGACTCCACAGAAACATTGCGGTTTTAGCAATTTCAGATGGTGATCCAATTCTTCCAATTGGATGATGACTGCCCCATTCCTTGATTACTTCGTCGGCATTTCCGTGCTGGCCCGCTCCGTATCGAAGCATCGGTGTATCTACTGATCCGGGGCAGATGCAGTTTACAGAAATCCCTTCCGCCGCATGGTCAACCCCCATAGATCTGGTTAAAGCAATGGCAGCACCTTTGGAGGTGGCATAGGCCAAAACATTTTTTTGACACCTAAGTCCCTGAAGAGAACTTATGTTTACGATACCACCACCCCCGTTTTTTCTAATTTGAGGAATTACCTGTTGGCCCACCAGGAACATGCTTTTCAGATTTACATCCATGGTCTGGTCCCAGGTTTCTTCAGAGGTTGTTTCAGCGGTACCATATGTTTGAAGTCCCGCTGAATTGGCCAGATATTTAATGGGTCCAAGGGCCGAAGCAACCTTGATCATTTTTTCTATGTCAGTATTGATGGTCACGTTGGTATGGCAGTAAGTGCCCACTCCACTGTTCTTCTTTATCAAATCTAAGGTATTCTGTGCTCCCTGATCATTGATATCGACAATTACCACCAGGGCACCGTGTTTAGCCGCTTCACAGGCAATGGCCTGTCCAATACCCGATGCTCCACCGGTGACAATAGCTACTTTATCCTTTATCCAATGTTCCATGTATAGTTAAATTACAAAAATTCAATACAACTAAGTACCAATCCTGCGACCTGCAACCTGCGACCTGCAACCTGTAACCTGCAACCTGCATCACTCCACCCTACGCACCTCTACCCAAAATGGGAAAATTTCAGCTGATTTCGACTGGTAAAAAGGTCTTAGAATTCCCTCCATGGCAGGAAGTCTGACTTTTTTCATTACAATCATATCCAAACCGATCTGTTTTACTTCCATTTGCTGTACCAGTGTACCGGTCTCCAATATCATGCGTCCAGTATCCGTTAATGGCTTAATAAATTTAAACCCGATATCGTATAAACCCTCCTCAATAGCTACCTCCCAATAACCATATACCGATTCCTGAGCCCAAATACCCCTTTGTCCGGAGGCATCGTTTCTATTAAGCACCACCGGATTTTCATGTTCCGTGCCTATTGCGGTTACGGGAGGATCCAGTAAGTTAGGTGAATTGATCAGTTCCTCAAACAGGTTATCGAGTGAGGTTTTTAGACCTTGGGCTATTTTCAAATTATCCTGAACAATGTTGTTTAACTCATAGGGGTCCCTGGTCAAATCAAATAACTCAAAATCAGTAACTTCAGAATCATAACCGGTATTACCAACCAGTTTGTATTGACCCTTCTGCAGTGCCACATTGCGGTATTTTTCCGGGTACTTTCGTGTCCAATTAAAAAAAAGTGAGCGGTCCTCCCAGGCAACTGCCTGTCCCTGCATAAGCGGCAGCAGGTTCTGGCCGTCTATTTTCCGGTCAGAAGGAATCCCAGAACGGCTGAGAGCTGCCAGTGTTGGAAGCATATCGATATGAGCTGCAGTGATTTGAACCTCATCTACCGGGTTATTGATTAATGGGTGTTTTATGAACAAGGGTACC
>BQJT01000102.1 GCA_021604845.1 Cyclobacteriaceae bacterium | reverse complement strand
GCCGATCGCTATGAACCAAAAACGGAGACCACGGAATCAAAACCACTCTCTATGGGCGAAATATTGTCCTATAGAGAATCATGGGCAGTGCTGGTATCCAGGTTCTTCCTGGAGCCTATATGGTGGTTGTTCGTGGGGTGGATGCCGTTATACCTGGCTGACCAATACGGATTCGATGTAAAACAAATCGGTCTATTTGCCTGGGTGCCCTATGTTGGGGCAGCTGTTGGCAGTATTTCAGGTGGATGGTATGCCGGAAATCGCATGAATGCTGGCGTAAGCCTGGATAAAGCCCGGAAATCAACCATTACTATTGGAGGGGTGATCATGTTCCTTGGTTTAGTGGCTACCATTCTATTAGCAGATACACCATTAAAATTCGTGCTTATTGTAGCCGGCGTACTTTATGGTTTCCAATTTGCTATTAGTAATATACAAACCATTCCCAGCGATCTATTTAGCGGTAAGTCAGTTGGTTCACTAGCGGGTATGGGAGGAACAGTTGGGGTGTTTTCAGTAATAGTAATGAACTTTCTGATCCCGGTAATTACTACAGAGTCGTATACTCCGGCCTTTGTTATTATTGCAGTTTTCGTTCCATTAGGTGTAATTGCAGTATATGCCCTGTGCAAAAAAATAAAGCCCCTGACAACGAGTTAGAGGTACTTAATAAATTAACATGATTCTTAACATTAAAGTATACAATTATGAACTTAAAAGATAAAGTTGCAATTGTCACCGGCGGAAGCCGTGATATAGGAAGAGCCATTTCAATTAAGCTAGCCTCTGAAGGAGCTAAAGTAGTGGTGAACTATTTTGGCAATCAAAAGGCCGCCGAAGAAACCATTTCAATGATTGCAGATAACGGCGGGGAGGCTATGTTGGTTAAAGGTGATATGACTAAAAAGGATGATGTAGAACGATTGGTTAGTTTGGCCAGGCAGTCCTATGGAGATGAAATTCATATCCTGGTTAATAATGTGGGTGGTTTAGTGGCCAGAAAGAGTATATTGGAAATGGATGAGGAGTTTTTCAATAAAGTAATGGCTTTAAACCTCAATTCGACTTTCCTGGCAACCAAGGCTACAGTTCCTCATATGTCATCGGGAGCTTCAATTGTAAATATCGCTTCTCAGGCAGGAAGAGATGGCGGCGGGCCAGGGGCGTCGGTCTATGGGACTTCCAAAGGGGCGGTGATGACTTTTACCAGGGCTATGGCCAAAGAGCTGGGGCCGCAGAATATAAGGGTTAACGCATTGTGTCCGGGTATGATAGCCACTACATTTCATGACACCTTTACCAAAGACGAAGTAAGAGCAAAAGTAGCCAGTGGAACTCCCCTTAGAAGGGAAGGACAAGCTTGTGAAGTGGCTAATTTGGTAGCTTGTCTGGCTTCATCTGAAACTTCGTTTATGACCGGAGCTAATGTAGATATCAATGGTGGGTTGCTGTTTTCCTAATGCTTGGATCCTGGCAGGGTAGAAATGAAAAAAGTTGTAACCTTCGGGGAGGTAATGATGAGGTTGTCACCTCCTGGGCACGCCAAGTTTTCACAAGTCTCTGCACTTGAGTTGGCTTTTGGAGGCGGAGAGGCCAATGTTGCTATTTCTTTGGCCTATTTCGGCTTATCAGCAGCCCATGTGACCCGGTTTCCGGATAATATCATTGGAAGGTCAGCAACTCAGTTTTTAAGACACCACTGGTTAGACACCTCTGAGGTGATCTATGGAGACAATATGATGGGCATATACTTCCTGGAAAAAGGAGCGGTACACCGGTCGAGCCAGGTAATTTATGAAAGGGAAGGGTCAGCCTTTTCCAAAATTGAGCCCGGAATGATCAACTGGGAGCAGGTGCTTAAGAATGCTGATTGGTTTCATTGGACGGGGATAACACCCGCCGTTTCTCAGGGTGCAGCGGTTTGCTGCAAAGAAGCCATAGAAGCAGCGAATAAACTAGGTGTTACCGTATCGGCTGATATCCATTCACGCAGTAGTCTGTGGAATTACGGCAAAACCGAAAAGGAGGTGATGCCTAAGTTAATTGGAGGATGTGATGTGGTGTTGGGAAGCCCAAGAGACATTTGCAAACTGTTCAATTTCGAATTGAATGATAAACAGCAAGATTTTAAAGCGGTTTCACAGAAATTAATTAAAATGTGCCCGCGAATCAAAAAGGTGGTGGATAAAAACAGGGAAACCGTAAGTGCTTCCCACAACAGGATTCAAGGCAAAATGTGGAATGGTAAATATCTCTTTGAAACTCCTAAACTTGACGTTACCCATATCATAGATCGGGTTGGGACAGGTGATGCATATGCAGCTGGATTAATCTATGGATTGTTGATGTACGAGGATGATGTACAATCCTTAAAGTTTGCCACCGCAGCTTGTGCACTGAAACACACTATAGAAGGAGACGCCAATGTAGTAAGCCTGGACGATGTTCAGGGTCTAATGAAGGGTGATACCTCTGGAAGGATTCACCGATAGTATAACATAAAGCAAATTACCAAATGAGTGAGAAGCCGTCATTTCTAAAAAAGATCTCCCTATTCGTGTTGGCCATAGGGCCTGGAATATTTGCCATTGGGTATACCATTGGTACCGGTAGTGTCACCTCAATGATTGTGGCAGGCAGCACTTATGGCATGCAACTACTTTGGGTTTTGCTACTTAGTTGCATTTTTTCATGGGTTTTGATGGAGGCATATGGACGTTATGCAATAGTGACAGGGGAGACTGCGTTGTACGCGTTTCGTAAACATCTTAAATATGGAAAATTGGCGGCTTTACTGGTGATTGCAGGCGTCACCTTTGGACAATGGAACTCATTAATCGGAATCCTGGGAATTTCCTCCAATATTATTTTTGAGACCTTAAGTTTATTCTTTCCCAGCTTTCAAGGTAATCAGTACGTTTTAGTGATCGTGATAGCTTTCGTGATCATCATTATCATGAATATTCTGTTGTGGGTAGGAAAGTATACATTCTTTGAAAAAGTACTGATATTTTTTGTCACCATAATGGCGGTTTCTTTTTTGGGTTCTCTATTTGTGGTGATTCCACCAGCGGGAGATATGGTAAAAGGACTTATTCCCAGCATTCCCCAGGTGGAGGGTGGTAAAATGTTAGTTGCAGCGTTTGTAGGCACTACCATGGCGGCTGCCACATTCTTGTCAAGACCCTTGTTCATTCGCGGAAAGGGCTGGGGATACGATGATCTGAAGAATCAGCAAAGAGATGCCATGTCTGCAGCATTTTTCCTTTTTTTCATTAGCGCGTCAATAATGGCAGTGGCCATGGGTTCGATGTATTACAAGGGCCAGGCGGTAACTAAAGTATTGGATATGGTGAATGCCCTGGAACCAGTGGCCGGTAAATTTGCCATCGCCATTTTCCTGTTTGGAGTGCTAAGTGCAGGACTGTCGTCCATTTTCCCAATTTTAATGATTGCCCCCATGCTCATAGCAGACTACCGGTCCGGCAAACTAGATACCAGCTCTAAGCAATTTAAAATATTAGTGGGTATTGCAAGCCTTATTGGATTGGTGGTACCGTTGTTTGATGCAAACCCGGTACAGGCTCAGATCGCCACTCAGGTTTTTAATGTGTTTATATTGCCGGTGGTGATTATTGGAATATTGGTGCTGGTAAATAATGAAAAGCTTATGGGTAAGCACAAAGCGGGTATGACCTTGAATATAGGTATGGTGGCAGCATTGGTTTTCTCATTGATCATCTCGTACAATGGGGTGCTGGGAATTCTACAATACTTTGGTAGTTAAAAAAAATACAACCGTCTTCTAGGATGGTTTGGTGTCAGCCAATCTAAACCGGAAGGGTTCATTTTTGCCCTTGGCATTAACTTAAACTAACTATGAAATTTCTAATTAACGCTGTGTTTCTATCCATACTGATTATCTCAGTAATAAGTTGCACCACAAAATCAAACAAACAGGCGGGAAGTTCCCAAGAAGATGGTAATAGCGCTCAAGAAATTAATTCCGTGTATCCAAGTGATTTAATGCCTTCCATTGACCAATGGAGTATTCTGCTCGGCAATGGAGAAAGTACCAGAGACCTGAAAAATTTTGAACATAAGGACTACTTCTATACGGTTAATGACGGGATCGATTGGGTTGTATATAAAACGCCAAATGGTGGTGTTACCTCACCAAATTCACACAACACCAGGACAGAACTAGGCCAAAAAGCAAAATGGACGCCCAGGGTCGGCGGTAAATTGACCGGTACCCTTAAAGTCATGCACGTTTCAACCTCTGGAGATGCCAGGGTAGCATCAACCTTTTCAGTGGTTGTCGGCCAGATACACAGTGATGATGGGCATAAAAACGAGCCTTTAAAAATATTTTATAAAAAATTCCCGGAGCATATTAAAGGATCTGTATTCTGGAATTATGAAATCAATACAGCGGGGGATAATTCAGGAAGATGGGATTTTTCAACTCCGGTATGGGGTTATGATATGTCAGTAATTGGAACTGCTATAGATACCTATCCAGCCGAACCAGAAGATGGCATTGAATTAGGCGAAGAGTTTAGCTATGAGGTTAACGTCTATGAGGGCATGATGTACCTCACATTCAAAAGCAAAGGTCATGAAACCAAAACATTTACTAAAAACCTGCTGGTTTCTGAATATGTAAGCAGGTCTGATCTTCCACAGCAGATTTTGACTCTGTACAGTGTTATCGGTCAAGACGGAACAGAACGACCAAATGCCTATGAGGGCGAATCGCAATTCTTCAAACAGGGGGCTTATAACCAAACCAACGGCAGAGATCCTTCAACCAATATGGTTTGGAGTAGTGGAGCAGAAACTTTTGACGGCGATATACAAAAACAATATGCCAATGGCAGTTATGCCGAGGTGTGGTTCAGGGAATCATCTCTTGGGCCCGGGACTGCTCCTGCGCATTAACCAGCCAGGTTTTGAAAACCATTAAGCTGATATCATGAAAAAATTATGTTTGTTATTGATTTTGTATTTGTCAATTACGGGTTGCCAAAAATTTGGTGGCTCTACCATCGCGGTATCAAATGCTAATGAATTAACTGAGGCGCTTTCCAATGCTGGACCCGGTGACGTAATCGTAATGGCCAATGGTGAATGGTCGGACTTGCAAATCCGATTCATAGCAAGGGGATCTGAAAAACGTCCGATTATCCTTAGGGCCGAAACACCGGGACAGGTTATCATTCAGGGGGCGTCTGACTTGAAATTGGGAGGGGAGTACCTGGTGGTCGATGGCCTGTATTTTACTAATGGTTATTCCCCCTCCAACGCAGTTATTGAGTTTGCCATTAACCGCGATACGGTGGCCAATCACAGCCGGGTTACCAATTGTGTGATAAAGGACTTTAACAAATTGCAAAGAAGCCAGACCGATCTTTGGATACAATTTAAGGGTAGACACAATCAACTGGATCGATGCTACATCTCCGGTAAATCAAATCGCGGTCCTACAGTCCGGGTAGATTTGGCAGGAAATGAGAATATAAATAATTATCACAAGATTATAAATAATCACTTCGGCCCAAGACCGCCCAAGGGAGGACCCAGTGCGGAGACTTTGCAATTAGGAAATAGTTCTACTTCTATGTGTCCCAGTTATACCCTGGTGGCAAACAATCTATTTGAACGATGTGATGGCGAAGTGGAAATAATTTCCAGTAAATCAAACTTCAATGAGTTCAGGAATAATGTATTCTACAAAAGTGAGGGATCGCTGGTTACCAGGCATGGCAACTATTGTATAGTGGATGGCAATTACTTCATAGGAGATGATCAATCGGATCATATTGGAGGTGTCAGGCTTATTGGGACCGGGCACTGGGTGACAAACAACTATTTTTACAATCTTAGGGGCAAGGAATTCAGAAGCCCGTTGGCAGTAATGAATGGTATACCCAGATCTCCACTTAACCGCTACATACAGGTGACGGATGTGGTAATTGCCCATAATTCCTGGGTGAATTGTACTTCCCCCTGGCAGTTCGGTGTGGGGTCAAACCTAGATCAAAAGGACGTGCTACCTGCTTCAGAAATCAGATCCGACAGGCCTATACGGACCACTGTGGCTAATAATTTGATTTACCATGAGGTCGGCGATGCGCAACCTGTGGTGGCCCATGATAAACTGGATGGAATTAATTTCAAGAGTAATGTAATCAACAACCGGGGAGTGGAGTTCGAGAAGCTTGACGGACTTGAAACCAGGTCCTTTAGCCAAAAGAAACTTACTGAAAATATCTGGGTACCTGACAGCGAGGTAGATGATTTAGAGTTGTACGCAGGTTTTGAGTTTGATAAAAATATCCCTACGGATCTGTTGGGAGCCTCCAGAGCAAGCCAGAATTCAATCGGTGCAGTGGCTGGCAGTCCGGATGCCGATCCCGGCATTTTGGATATGGCCAAATACGGACCTGCCTGGTATATTCATTCGCCAAAAACCCAGGGTGAAATACATTCTGTAAATCCTGGCAGCAGCCTGTCCGGAATTATTCAAACTGCTTCCGATGGCGATACCATCGAGCTGGTGGGTGGAAATTACGAACTACCAGCTTCACTGAAAATTGATAGGACACTGACTATTCGATCCTCACAGGGGGACCATAAAGCCAATATTTTATACACCGGAGAAGCAGGAACACCGGCATTTGAAATGAACCCCAATGGGCAGCTGACCCTAAAGAATATTATTCTCAGGGGGAATAAGGATCAATATGCCTTTGCACCCCTGAAAAACAACATGTCCAGCCTGTACAATCTGACGGTGGAGGACTGTGAAATCTCTGACTTCGACTTCGTATTAAAAGCCTATAAACATTCTTTTGCCCGGTTTATTAAGTTCATTTCAACCACTATGAAAAGTTGCAATAATGGACTGGAATTATCCGAAGAGACAGAAGACAGAGGGGAATATAATGCTGAAAATATTATAATAAGTGATTGCCTTTTTGAAGGTATTGATAAAAATGTGATTGACTACTACCGTGGAGGATACGATGAATCCACGGTGGGTGGGAACCTGTCAGTTATCAATAATACGTTCACCAATTGCGGATCAAAGGAAGAAAATGGCGTATTGCTGAACACCTACGGAATCATCAATGTAGACATTTCGGGAAACAGTTTCGTCAATAACCATGTCAGGTTAGTGGCTCAATTGTGGGGAGCAAAAAATAATACACATTCAGGCAATCAACTATTGAACTCCGGAAAGATTGCGGTAGAAGAAAACCTGAAGCTTAACCTTATGTACTAGTTTGAAGGAAGCACCTTAGTATTGAGCTGTCATTTTTTATTAGCTTTCCAGGCATCGAATTCTTGCCTGGTAGCTTCTTTGGTTGGTGGATACAGGCCGATGATCGTTTGCCCTTCAAGCACTTTTTCAGTTACAAACTCCTCAAATAAGGTCATTCTTAGGGCTTCTTCAGTGACCTCTTCCACCAGGTGGGCCGGAATTACCATGACACCATCATCATCACCCACTATTACATCCTTTGGAAAAACCGCCACGTCCCCACAGCCGATTGGTACATTGATGTCAAGAGCCTGATGCAAGGTTAGGTTAGTAGGAGCGGAGGGCCTATGGTGGTAAGCGGGTATATCCAATTGGGCGATTTCACCAGAGTCTCTGAATCCCCCATCAGTCACAATCCCGGCTGCCCCGCGTACCATTAATCTGGAAACCAATATCGATCCCGCAGAAGCGGCCCTGGGGTCTTTTCTGCTATCAATAACCATGACGGCCCCGGGTGGGCATGTCTCCACCGCTACTCGTTGCGGATGATTGGGATCCTGAAAAACCGAAACAGAATTGAGATCCTCTCTGGCGGGAATGTATCGAAGAGTAAAGGCCTCACCCACCATGGTCGGTCTATTGGCAGCAAGAGGTTTGACATCCTGAATAAATTGATTTTTTAATCCCAGCTTAAAAAGGCAGGTGGCAATAGTGGCAGTGCTAACAGTCTTTAATTGATCTCTTATAGAATCATCCATGGGTGAGTGATGTGATTTAAAATTTGAGGAGAAAATCCAGATCCCCTTAGAGCCTTCAAAATAGTAATATAAAAGTCTAATAGGTAATACTTTATAAACGATTTTTGGTATTTCCTTTTGGATACTCTTTATTTGTTTTACAAGCTGACCCCGGAGATCTAAGCCTGTCAATTCAAATGAAGCAGCCCCAAATATTTATTTAATGCATAGACTGATCCTTGGAAGTGTAGTGCTTGCATTTGTGGCAACGGGTGTCTTAATAGCCCTTGGAAAATTGGCGGCTGCAGGAATTCCTATGGTATTTGCTTTTACCGGTGCTGCAGTTTACGGGTACCTGGATGAAAAATACCGAAAGATGTCTTTTACTTTCTGGGTGTTTGCCTTTTTGGCAGCGGCTATGTATTATCCTTTTCTGTTTACCGATTGGGGATTCAATACCCAGGTGCTGGTAATTCCCATGTTACAAGTGATCATGTTCGGCATGGGTACTAAACTAAGCCTGGCAGAATTCAAAAAGGAATTGAAGAACCCAAAGGGCATCCTGATCGGGGCTGCTATGGCTTTTGGGATCATGCCGGTATTTGGAATTATGGTAGCAAAACTATTTCAATTTCCCCCGGAAATAGCAGTGGGTGTTATTCTTATTGGTGCTTGTCCGGGGGGTGCTTCTTCAAATGTCATGGCCTTTTTAGCCAGGGGAAATGTGGCGTTGTCTGTTAGCATTACTACACTTACCACCCTGCTTACACCGGTGGTAACACCCGCATTAATGAAGCTGATGGCGAACGAACTGCTGGAGATATCCTTTCTGAAAATGATGCTTTCAAGTTTTAATTTGATCATCGTACCCATATCGGCAGGTTTAATTTGTCATCATATATTGTACGGTAAGTCTTCCTGGGTAAAACAGCATAAAGCCGTGGCGGCATTGGCAGTGTTAAGTCTGATTGCCATGATAATAGTAATAATGGTACCTTTTCCGCAGTCAACCGCTCTGATCAAACCCGGGCTGGTACTGGGGTTTTTGCTGATTTCATTAGTTTGCCTGGTCAAACTAATCGTGGAATTGTTTAATGGACCAAGGGATTGGATGGATAAAATCCTTCCCACAGTTTCCATGGTTTCCATCGTGCTGTTCGTAACTATTGTGGTGGCTTTAAACCGTGACAAATTGTTAGTGGTTGGATTGTTACTGGTGGCTGCATCTGCTCTGCATAACCTGTTAGGTTTTATTCTCGGTTATTGGGGTAGCCGATTTGTAGGTCTGTCAATTCAAGACAGCCGCACTATATCGATCGAAGTTGCCTTAAAAAATGGTGGGCTGGGCATGGGACTGGCCCTGGATGCCTTGGGAAATGCCAATGCAGCATTGGCACCTATTGTATTCGGAAAGTGGATGAATATTTCGGGATCGGCCATTGCCAACTATTGGCGGGACAAAGTGCCATCAGATCAGTTGCCCACTTCCCCTGTAGAGTCTTAAATTTACCGACATGAAAGTTCATTCCCGTAGATCATTTCTCACCTCAATAGCCGGGTTGTCAGCCACTGCCTGGTTGAGCAGTTTTTGGCAATTAAGCGCTGCTGAAAAAGGAAAAGCCAAAATAACCGATATCAAAACCATGATGTTACAAGGTCCCCGCACCTATACCCTGGTGAAAGTGGAAACGGATACCGGCATCTTTGGGGTGGCAGAGGCCTACGGTTCTCCGGGGCTGGGTGTTCGTGAGGAAATTCAGGGACTTAAAGATCTGTTCATTGGTGAAGACCCTTTACAAATTGACCGGCTATACACCCGGTATCGCTACACCGACGGCAGCGCTCATGCCCAACAGCGTGCTATGAGCGGTATTGAAATGGCTTTGTGGGATTTATCGGGCAAGTTATTAGGCGTGCCAACGCACACGCTTTTGGGAGGTAAATTTCGGGATCAAGTGCGCCTGTACGATCACGATGTACCTAAAAATCTGTTTGACAAAGCGGTGGTGAAAGACTGGGCGGATAAGGTAAAAGCAAAACCAAGTGGTATTTCCATTCACAAATTTGGCGTGCCGCGCACTAATGCCTCCAATGATATTGGTTACGATCCGTCCAATCGACTGCTGTCCAGTAAGGAATTAAGGAGGTTAAGGGAAGGATATGAAAACGTGCGTGAGGCACTGGGATGGGAGCATGACATCATGATCGGTTGTCACTGGGATTTTGACCTGAGAACCTCCATTGATTTCGCGGAAGCGGTAGCAGAGATTAAACCCTTGTGGTTGGAGGACCCCTTGACAGTTCCCTACTCGGAAAGCTGGAAACGGTTGGTTCACATGTCACCAGTCCCCATTTGTACCGGTGAGAACTGGATGCGCAGATCTGATGCCCTGCCCTTTATCGAGAACTCAGCGGTGGATATTGTACATCCCGACCTGAGAAATTCAGGTGGATTCTTAGAGAACAAACGTCTGGCGGATCTGGCCGATCTCCATGCATTACCGGTAGCAAATCATAATACCGGCAGTATCATTAACGGGATGGCTTCTATAAACTGGGCCGCTTCAATTCGTGACTATCTGGCTTGTGAAACTGTATTTTTCGACGGAGGGTGGATGGATGACGTTATCATGCATGAAGAACCTTTATGTAAGCATGGTTTCGTCCAGGTCCCTTCAGGGCCTGGACTTGGGATTGAGTTGAATCCTGAAGTGGTGAAAGCGCATCTGGTGAATGGAGAAAAATGGTGGGGTTGATTTCTGAAATAGAGTAGGTTATGTGGACTGGATGGAGGCCATTGAGTGGACCCAATTAGATGTAGATATAGCAATGGAGGACCTTTAAAACTATGAAACCATACATCCCTGAAGTGGCGTGCCTTAAAACAAGCAGCTTAGCGGTATTGTCAGTAATTCCTTTCCTGTTACTATTTCTAAGCTTTTCAACATATGCCCGGCAGCAACCGCAGAAATTGGACAACCCAATATCAGCAAGTTACCTGAAGAAACAATTGCGCAAGTCTTTACCGCGTCTGGTACTCAACCAGAAGATCGAGAAAAACCTGAAAAAGAAGTTAAAGAAGGATCCGGTAGTGCAGAATGTATATGCAGCTATTAAAATCCAGGCTGAGGGTGTTTTTGAAGAACCCCTAATCAATCTTGATACCCCTCTGGAGGAACGATCGCAGAACAACCAACTAGACATATCGAGGGAAATGCTACGCAGGATGAATTTGTTGGGAATGGTGTATCGCATTGAGAAAGATCCTAAAGTACTGCAGCGAATTAATGACGAAGTAGTAGCGGCCTGTAACTTCCCTACCTGGTTCCCCAAACATTTTCTGGATGTGGGAGAAATGTGCCTTGCCATAGCCCTGGCCATCGACTGGACTGCCGGCGATCTTCCTCAATCCACCATTGATTTGGCAAAAAGTTCTTTAATTGAAAAAGGGATAAAGCCTAGTTGGCCGGAAGGAGGCGACCATTCACATTGGGCTTATGGAAGCAGCAACTGGAACCAGGTTTGTAACGGCGGTATGGTGGCTGCTTCAATTGCAGTAGCTGAATTGGATCCTGAGCTGGCTGCTAAAACCCTCCACCGGGCTCTAGATGGCATGGTACATGCTCTGGCGGAATATGGTCCCCATGGAGTTTATCCAGAAGGAGCTACCTACTGGAGGTACGGCACTTCCTTCTCGGTATTAACTGCAGCTATGTTCGAAAGTGCATTCGGAACAGATTTTGGGATGCTGGAATATCCTGGATTCAAAGAAAGCGCGGTATTCAGGATTTTGTGTGTGGCTCCTTCCGGGATGGCCTACAACTTTGCAGACAGTGGTGTACGTCGTGGTAGAAATGGAGATTTTACACTGGCCTGGTTTGCTTCAAAAACCGGGAACAGTACCTTCTTTGAAAAGGAAAGGTTCTTGATCCCCCCCGAAGAGATGACGGGATTGTCCCGGCATGCAGGAACCGCCCTCGTTTGGTTATCACAATATGAAGAGCAAGGGGCTGGAGTTATACCCACAGCCTGGAAAGGTGATGGCGCCAATCCAGTGGCATTTTTTACCGGGGGTGAAAATGATCCAAACCGCTATTATTTCGGGGGTAAGGGTGGCCGGGGTACGGTAAACCATGGGAATATGGATGGAGGTTCTTTTGTGTTTGAGCTAAATGGCATCCGTTGGGTGCTTGACCCCTGGAATTATGGCAGATACGGACGAATTGAAAGGACTGGATTTAATCTATGGGGAAGGTGCCAGGAATGCGACCGGTGGAAACTGCTCAACAAGAACAATTTTGGCCATAGTACTATTTCCGTTAATAACCAACTACATGTGGTGGACGGGAAGGCTACATTTATCGATTTCAAAGCTGGAGATAATCCTGAAGCTACCCTGGATATGACCCCGACATTTGAGGGGCAATTGAAAAGTGCAACCAGAAGGTTTGTAAAAGAAAGCCCAACCTCCCTCCTGATAGAAGATGAAATAGTATTGTCAGAGGAGACAGAATTGATCACCTGGCAACTGATCACCCAGGCAGATGTGCATTTGGTAGAAGGTGGCGCCGTGTTACGCCAGGATGGCAAGCAGCTAAACGTAGAAATTATCTCTCATCCGGAGCTAGCCATATCGGTTATTTCGCTTAACCCACCGCCGCATTATCTGGATACCATTATAGAGGGTCTAAAGAGATTGGAAATTCGAATCCCGGCCTGGACGGTGGAGGGTGATGAGACTACAATTCAAGTGAGGCTTAGTGGTGAATAATGCAAGGATTAAATGATATGAAAAGACCATGATAAAGAGTTTACAATGCTTCTTTTTTGCTGGTTTGGTTTTGGCGTCCTGCCAGCAGCAGCATGAAAAACCGGAGCAACCACCGAATTTTCTTTTTGTGCTGGTCGATGACCAGTCTCCATTTGATCTTAAGACCTATGACTCAAATTCTATACTGGAAACACCCAATATAGACAGGTTGGTAGCATCCGGGATGGTTATTGAAAGTGCCCGGCACATGGGGTCCATGAATGGAGCCGTATGTACACCCTCACGACATATGATCATGACTGGGCGTACCTTGTGGCATCTACCACCTAGTGCAGAGTTCCAGAAAAACACTGATCCACACCCTTTTGATGCGCAAACTATTGGAGCGGTATTTAACCGGGCAGGTTATAAAACTATGCGCACCTGTAAAAAGGGGAATTCGTATCCGGGGGCAAATAAAAAATTCACGGTGGTTAGGGATGCCTCCAAACGAGAGGGCTCCGTGGAAGAAGGAAGTGCTTGGCATGCAAAACAAGTGTTGGATTATCTGAATGATCGGGAAAGCCAGCAGGAAAAGGCTCCTTTTTTTATCTACTTTGGGTTCTCTCACCCCCATGATCCGCGCAACGGTACACCGGAGTTGCTGGCAAAGTATGGAGCGGTTAACCATACGGATACCACCAGTCTACCCCCTTTAAACCCTAGGCAACCTCCATTACAGGAAAACTACCTAGCCACACATCCATTTTTTCATGGGCACCCACAGCTACGCGATGAAGAGCGAGTGAGCGGGGTATGGAAGCGGCGGGATGAGCAAACAGTTCGTAACGAATTGGGCAGGGAATATGCCTGCTCTGAGAATATCGACATCCAACTGGGCAAGGTTATGAAAAAACTGGAGGATATGGGTGAATTGGACAATACTTACGTAATCTATACCTCCGATCATGGTATCGCAATCGGCCGGCATGGCTTGATGGGTAAACAGAACCTGTATGAACATACCTGGAGGGTGCCTTTTATTGTTAGAGGACCTGGCATTGCAGCAGGGCAGAGGGCAGAGGGCAATATCTATTTACTTGACATACTGCCAACGGTGTGTGAATTAGCCGGGATTGAGATCCCTGAAACAGTACAGGGGAGCAGCTTCAAATCGGTGTTAACCGGAGAGAAAAATACCATTCGGGAGGTTCAATACGGGGTGTACTGTGGTGGCACCAAGCCAGGCATACGCACCGTTCGAAAAGGCAATTGGAAATTGATCAAATATGATATGATGGACGGTGAGGTGCAGGAAACTCAACTATTTAATCTTGCTGAAAATCCGCAAGAATATTTAGCCGAACACCAACGTTCTCACGCGTTGCAGACCAACCTGGTGCACGATCCTAATTATGCTGAGAAACTGAAAGAAATGGAACGATTACTACTTGAACAGATGATCACCAATAATGATCCCTACCGGCTTTGGGATCAAACTACAGATATTCCATAAAAAGGACTTGTTTAGCGACAGGGGTAAAATGAATAGACTGAAAAATAGGCTCAAAATGAAAGTAAGCAAATTTGGTTGGTGGCTATGTTTACTAATGATAATCCAATACTATTCCCTACAGGGCCAAGATAAATTCTCCCAGATCAACGCTTCACCAGATTGGGTAATTGAATTCACAGATCCATGCAGGGAAAACTGGCAAGAGCACTGGTTTTTAGATGGCAAGATTGCCACTGTCGAGAACAGTGATAAAGGCATGAATTTTAAGGCGGGTCCGGTTAACCGAAACGATGAACATCATGCAGTGCTATGGACCAGAAAATCATTTAAAGGAGATGTTAAGATTGAGTTCAATTATACTCGAACCGATAGTCAAGTAATCAATGTGAACATATTATATATCCAGGCTACCGGTATAGCAGAAGGGCCTTATACAAAAGACATCGCCCATTGGAACCATTTGCGGGAGGTACCCAAAATGAGTTTATACTACAACTATATGAATACGCTCCATATTAGCTATGCGGCATTTGATAGGGATAAAGAAGACCCACAAGCCGACTATATTCGGGTAAGACAGTATCCAGTAACAGAAACCATCTCATTTGATGATATGGCTATTCCACCTGATTTTTTCAAAACAGGTTTATTCCTGCCTGGCAAGACCTATAAATTAACCGTGATCAAGACCAGGGAAAAACTTTTCTTAAAGGTTGAGGGTGATGGCAAAGACCAAAAGTATTCATGGGACCTTAATAAACCAGCCTCAATCACTGAGGGGCGCATTGGATTGCGACATATGTATACAAGATCTGCTAATTACAGTGATTTTAAAGTATGGGTCAAATGAAATCGCGGGTGTTAAAGTTGGATGATAGTTTATACTCTCGATAATTAATGTGCACTTAAACCACTTCACTCAGCGGGAATGATTTTACTTTCGGAATCGCCTGAAGACGCCTATATTACATTAATTAAATTGGGAATTGCCAATCATGATGGAACAGTTATTTACAGATAGAGCAGCACCATTGAAATTAAATTTCATTATCCTTTATATCGCATTAATGCTCATGTTCTCAGCAGGTTTTGCCCAGGATCGGGTTCTTTACAAACAGGTAGATACCATCAAACTATCAATGGAAATTTACTACCCTGTACCCGTTGATTCGGACAAAACTAACCCGGCGATGGTTTTCTTTTTTGGCGGAGGATGGGTAGGTGGCAGCATCGCGCAGTTTGCTCCTCACGCTAAGTATTTTGCTAAAAGAGGGATAACTTGTTTTCTGGCGGAATATAGAATAAGAGACAAACACCAAACCACTCCATTCGAATCGCTCAAAGATGCGAAATCCGCTATCCGGTACATCAGAAAAAATGCAGCTAAGTTTAAGGTTGATCCGGATAGCATTATCGCTTCCGGAGGTTCGGCCGGCGGGCATCTGGCCGCCGCAACCGCTTTAATTGAGGTCTACAATGAGGACTCTGATGATCTATCCATAAGTTGTATTCCCAATGCCCTGGTGCTCTATAACCCGGTAATTGACAACGGGCCCGGCGGCTATGGTTTTGACAGAATTGGGAATAAATACAAGGATTTTTCACCGCTTCATAACATTAAACATGGTGCTCCTCCAACCATTATTTTTCTGGGAACAGAGGACAAATTAATTCCGGTGGAAACCGTCGAATATTATAAAGTAGTGATGGAAAAACTTGATAGTAAGTGTGATCTGAAAATCTACCAGGGACAAGGTCATGGTTTTTTCAACCACGGAAAATTTGAATACTACCAAAAGACGGTTCGGGAAGCGGATCTGTTTTTGCAAAAATTAGGATACCTACCTGACAACCAAACAGTTAAAATAGAATAAGAAAGTTTAGTATGAATCAGGTAATTCTCTTAAAGGACAGGCTAAAAAGAAAAAAATTACTACGATTATTACTGCTGTGGTTGCTGCCTGCGGTAACCTTGTTGGCGTCAGCCTCTACGGAAAAAATAGCCTCTGGTACCGCCAGTTTAGCTCCCGGTGATCCACATCCCCGGATACTTGTGGGCAACCAATCCGGTAGTGATTTTATGAAGTCATTAGAGCATGTCGAATGGAAAAGACAGTTGGTAGCAGCTAAACTGGAGCAGCTGGAAAGATATATGGACCTCACGCAGCAAGACCCTGAGTGGATGCTGTCTCGTTTACAAATGAACTGGAAAACCAGGCACAGTGAAGTATACCTGGTGGGCGGCAAGTTTTCGCATGCTGATGGAACTGCCCCGGTACCTACGGTACGGTATTCCGGTTCGCGTGACTGGGCAACGGACTACCAAACCCCTGAACTGGAAGAAATACAACCCTATCTGGATGATAAACGCGGTTTGTACTTACAGCGGAAAGACAATGATGAATGGGAGTGGGTGGAGCCCCCAAAAACCGGTCATATTATCGAAAATATTAATGAAGACGTAATGCAGTTAGTTGCGGATGCTGCATTTTTTTATTGGCTGACGGGAGATGAGCACTATGCTGAATTTGCCGCCCCGGTATTCTTTCAATATATGGAGGGAATGCATTATCGCAATCCACC
>BQJT01000101.1 GCA_021604845.1 Cyclobacteriaceae bacterium | reverse complement strand
CATTCTCCGGGATAAAACTGCTTGATATCGATATCCCTCAGGAATTTTCGGCCAGGTACCCCGGCCCTCAATTTGGAATTGAAGGCACCAGGAAATTAACCGGAGTATTTGACCGGCCTATTATTGGAACTATTATAAAGCCATCGGTAGGGCTGACTCCCGAACAAACAGCCGCCAGGGTAAAGACCCTGATCAATGCAGGACTCGATTTTATAAAGGACGACGAACTGATGGGTGATTCACCGCACTCCCCCTTTAGAGAAAGAGTCAAACTGGTGATGAAAGTGATCAACGATTTTGCCCAACAGCGAGGAGTCAAACCCATGTTTGCTTTTAATATCAGTGGTGATTTGGATGATATGAAGGCACGTCATGATTATGTAGTTAAGCATGGCGGGAGTTGCATTATGATTAACCTTAACTGGGTGGGTATCGCTGCCGGAAGCTATATTTCCCGACAAAGTCAGCTCCCGGTTCACGGACATCGAAATGGATGGGGGATTTTCGATCGAAGCCCGGTACTGGGCTTGGCTTTCCCTGCTTATCAAAAGATTTGGCGGCTTGCCGGGGTGGACCATTTACACACCAATGGTATCCGTAATAAGTTCTGTGAATCAGACCATTCGGTCATTACTTCCATTAAAGCTTGCTTGAAACCTATGTTTGGAGGATATCGGATAATGCCGGTTTTATCTTCTGGCCAGTGGGCGGGACAGGTTAAAGACACCTATGATCAAATCCGAAGTAAGGACCTTATGTACTTGTGCGGAGGTGGAATTGTGGCGCACCCGTCGGGTATTACCGCCGGAGTCAGGAGTATCCAGCAGGCCTGGGAGTCTGCGATTAAAGGCATCTCATTAGAACATTACGCTAGTGACCATAGCGAGCTACAAGAAGCACTGGATTTCTATGGATAGGGGGGCGATCTTAGGCAGGGAGTTGTTTTACAGCTTTTATGGTGATGATTTCACCGGTTCTACTGATGTTTTAGAAACATTGGCTTTAAACGGTATTCCTGCAGCCTTATTTTTGGAGCCTCCGGATAAAAGGGAAATTGAGCAATTCAGCTTAAAAGTTGGAGTAGGATGCTCCAATGGGTCCAGAAGGTTGAAAGCTTTTGGAGTGGCAGGGATTTCCCGCAGCCTAACTCCACATGAAATGGATGTAGAGCTTCCGGGAATATTCGAAAGTATCAGCAGCATTCCCACCGACTTCTTCCAGTATAAGATCTGTTCAACTTTCGACAGCTCAGTGGCAATCGGCAACATCGGCCATGCGGTGGAAATCGCCCTAAAATACTTCCCTTCCGCATATATTCCGCTGATAGTTGCTGCTCCGTTTCTAAATCGATTCGTGGTTTTCGGAAACCTCTTTGCCCGGGTGGATCAGCATACCTACCGCCTGGACCGTCATCCAACCATGAGTAAGCACCCGGTAACTCCAATGACCGAAAGTGACCTGGCGGTTCATTTAAGACATCAGACCAATAGAAAGATTCAGCTTATGGACCAATTCGCCATGGAAGGGGAATACGGCAAACCTGAAGAGATGCTTTCGCAGCTAACAGCTGAAACAGGATACGTGATATTTGATACCATGGATCTGAATCACTTAAGAATTATTGGCAGGTTACTGGTAAACCGTCGGGATTCACCGTGTCAATTTATACTGGGGTCTTCCGGAGCTGTTTATGCACTGGCTTTGCAACTACAGGAAATGGGTAAGATTCAAAAATTCCAGGAGCTCAGTAAACCAGGAGAGGCGCAAAAAATGGTAATAACGGCAGGCAGCTGTGCACCCGGTACCAGGGACCAGATTCTTCATATGCAATCATTGGAGCATCCGGGAATCCGCATGGACACCATGAAAATAATTGACCCTATAGACCATGGTCAGGAAATAAACACCGTAGTCCAACAGGCGCTTAATACAATTTCCAGAAAACAGGTACCGGTCATTTATACTGCCCTGGGACCTGACGATCTGGCTATAGCAGCAACCACTCAAAGGATTGAATCAGCAGGGGAGACATCGGGTTCGGCAGGTCGAATCATTGCCGAGGCCCAAGGCAAAGTTTTAAAGGAGATTATCGCTAAGACCGGAAAGTTAAGAATAGCAGTGGCCGGAGGCGATACCTCCGGGTACGTTTCCCGAGCTTTGGGCATTTATGCATTGGAAACGCTACACCCGATTGCACCAGGAGCACCCCTGTGTGTAGCTCATTCGAAAAACTCTGCATTTGATGGTTTGGAAATTGCCTTAAAAGGTGGTCAAAACGGCAACAAAAAATACTTTGAATCAATATTAAAAGGAGAATCACTTAACTAAAATATAAAATGGAAAGAGTAACACTAATTGGAGCAGGGGGTAAAATGGGAGTGAGGTTGACCAGAAATTTAAAAGGATCAGATTATCAGATGTCTTACCTGGAAGTCAGTGACGAGGGGAAAGCAAGAGTAAGAGAAAATGGGGTAGATGTATCCGATGCAGAGGAAGTAATACCAGCCGCCGATATGGTAATTTATGCAGTTCCCGATATTTATATTGGGAAAGTAAGCCAGCTATACGTCCCAAAAATGAAATCCGGGGCTCTGGCCGTTTTTTTAGACCCTGCTGCCCCTTTATCCGGAGCATTGCCGGAAAGAAGTGACATTGCCTATTTTGCGTCGCATCCGTCACACCCTTCAGTGTTTAACTGGGAGTCGGCTGAGGATCAGCACTACGATTATTTTGGAGGAATTGCTGCCCGTCAGACTATTGTATGCGCGCTGATCAGTGGTGAAGAAGAAGACTACCAGCGGGGTGAGGAACTTGCTATCACCATGTATTCACCGGTTACCAAATCTCATCGAATTACCATACAGCAAATGGGAATTCTTGAACCGGCACTTTCCGAGACATTTGCTGCGGCTATGGTAACCAAAATGAAAGAAGCTGTGGATATCGTAGTTTCCAAAGGGGTACCGAAACAAGCGGTTTATGATTTTTTTCTTGGGCACATCAATATTGAGCTGGCGTTGCTTTTTGGTCAGCTGCCTGGAGGGCAGTTTTCCGATGCAGCTCTCAAAGCTATAAAGATTGGTGATAAATTAATTTTCAAAGAAGATTGGAAGCAAATCTTTGAGGATGAATCCGTGGCACAACAGATAAAAGAAATAACCTAGTAAAATTTGAAGAAGCCATCTGAAAATATCCTGAAATATGGCAAAGAGGAAGCGCTGCCCCGATTGAGGAAATTGAATGCAGGTGCTTTCTCGTTAATGTACCAGGATGGATTTCTTAGATATATACGTATTGGTAATTCCGAGGTACTTCGGATGATTAATTTTATGATTCGAGATCATAACTGGAATACTATCAACCAGCGAATTACCGATGAAGTATTCAATTTGAAAGCGGATGGCTTCCTGGTGAAATACATTTGTACAGCTGAACAAAGTGAGATCCGCTACCACTGGGTTTGTGAAATTGAAGGTCATAGTGACAGCAGCATAACCTTTAGTATTCAGGGAACTGCAAAAAGCAGATTTCAAAGAAATCGAATCGGTTTCACGGTTTTACACCCAAATCAGGCTTGCAGGGGGCGGGATGTGTTGATCCTTCATACCGATGGGTCTGAAGAACACTCGAGTTTCCCTGAGCTGATCAGTCCTCATCAACCGTTTAAAGATATCCGGGCCATGCAATGGAAGGTGGACCATCACCAGGTAAATCTCGAGTTTTCCGGTGAAGTTTTTGAAACCGAAGATCAACGGAATTGGACGGACGATTCCTACAAAACCTACTGCACCCCCTTATCCCTACCATTTCCGGTAAAGATTGAGGCAGGCGATAGGATATTTCAAAAGATCCGGCTTTCAATACCAAATTATAAGTCTGGTGCTACCAGCGTTGAGTATCGATCGCATGGGTTTAGCATTAGTGATGCAGTTTACCATCTACCTAAAATAGCTATCTCCAGGTCATCGGAGGTTCAAAATCTAAGTGAAAAAGCCCTGGATTTACTAAATAATCTCGGTTTTGACCACTACCAGGTCGATCTCATCCTGAAAGATGATAACTGGAAGTCCATTCTTGAAGATAGCCTGGAGGAATCCAGAAGAATTAATACCACCCTGGCGTTAAGTCTGTTCTTTACCAACACTGAGTCTGAACTGGGTGACTTTCTGGAAGCTGCTATTCTTGCAAAAGATGAAATCGCCGTAATTAATGTATTCGATTATGGCGACCCTTTTACCGGTAACCGGACGCTGGAATGTACAATGGACAAGCTGAAAAGGGTATTTCCTGAATCAAGTGTGGGGGCCGGAACCAATGCATTCTTTACGGAACTTAACAGAAACCGGGTGGATCACCCGGGTTTGAACCACCTGGTATATTCATTAAATCCGCAGGTACACGCTTTTGATAATTTGTCTCTGATCGAAAACCTGTATGCCCAGCCGGATACAGTAGCAACTGCCAAAAGTTTTTCGGGAGGCCGCCCTGTGCATATATCACCCATAACCCTGAAAATGCGCTGGAATCCTAACCAAACCGAATCAACTGAAGTGATTGATTCTTTAGGTAATGCAGATCCCAGGCAGATGTCGTTGTTCGGGGCTGGCTGGCTGCTGGGTAGTATTCAAAACCTGATAGGAGCAGAGCCAGCATTGATTAGCTATTTTGAAACGGTTGGTGCTAAAGGTATAATTCAAAACCAGCAACCAACCGGTAATGACGATTTTATCACCCATGGGGGAGCGTTGTATCCCATGTATTTTGTATTTCAATTTCTACTACAGCGAAAGTATGAACAGTTTCGGCCAGTCATTGCCACCGATCTGTTGTCTTTTACAGGGATAATGATTGGACAGGAAGCCTGTGTACTGGCAAACGTGACTGACCATGAACTAACCATTGAACTTCCGGACGAATTACATGATTGTCAGGGGTATTTTATCGATGATAGCAATGTCTGGGAGCTGATGACAGCACAATTAACTGTAATTGACTTGCCAGTTAATAAGATTAAAAATATTGTGGTGTTGAAGCCCTTTGCACTATCGTTCCTTAATAAATGAAACAGATGGTTAGCATAAAGTATTACCTGAGTCAGAACTCCATAGTGGGAGTTTGTATACTCTATTATGTACTTATGGCATTAGTCGTTCCCGGATTTTTCGGGGCAAATAATACCTGGAATCTGGTATATAACTTCATCCCTTTGCTTATTCTGGCTATCGGTCAGACTTTTGTCATCCTAACCGCCGGGATCGATCTTTCCATTACGTCCATAGTGGCGGTGGCCAGTGTTGTTGGCGGGTACCTGATGAGCGCTGACTCAGGATTGTTTAGTAGTCCGCTCATTACGGTATTGGTGGGAATAACAGGAATGGTGCTAGCCGGAGCCATCATCGGGTTAATTAATGGTATTGCAGTAACCAGGCTAAGGATGCCGGCATTTATGGTAACCCTCACCAGCTTAATGTTTTTCAGCGGGCTGGCAATTTGGCTTACCCAATCTAAGAGTATTTACAACTTACCAACACTGCTGGTGGATGCCCCATATAAAACGTTACTGGGCCTGCCTTACCCGGTTTATTTAGCTGGACTGGTCTACCTGGTCAGTTATTTAATCCTTAATAAAACACTGGTCGGAGAGTGGATATACGCAGTTGGTACTAATGTAAAAACATCCTGGTTATCAGGTGTTAATATAACTTCAACTATAGTATTTGTTTACATCATTAGCGGCGTATGTGCAAGTCTGGGAGCTATGATTTATACTGCCCGTTTAGAAACAGGATCCCCGGTTATGGGGCAGAATGTGTTACTTGATGTAATTGGCGCAGTGATAATTGGAGGAACCAGCTTATTTGGAGGCAAAGGTAAGCTGCAATGGACGGCGGCGGGCGCTCTGCTGATGACTATGCTGGACAACAGTTTGAATCTACTGGGAATGTCGTTTTTCTTAATTATGATTGTGAAGGGTGCCATCATTCTGCTGACCGCCTTATTCAATCAGTACCAGCCTAAATCTTTGGTACATGCTTAGTCTGGATAACATAAGGAAATCATTTGGACCGGTTGAAATATTAAAAGGGATCAGTTTTACAGTTAGAAAGGGTCAGACACTGGGACTGGTAGGTGAGAATGGTGCTGGAAAGTCAACCCTGATGAATATTCTCGGTGGTGTTTATGAGCCAAATGAGGGACAAATTCAATTTAATGGGAATCCTTACCGACCTGCAAGGGTAAGTGATTCCATTCAGCAGGGCATTGCATTTATTCATCAGGAACTTAATCTTTTTCCAAACCTTACCATAATGGAAAACTTGTTCTTGAATGAATTTCCCAGGAAACAAGGCTTGTTTAAGTATTTTATTGATCAGAAAAAAATATTAGAGCAATCACAAATGTTGCTAAAACAGGTAGGGTTGTCTGTATCGCCTTTTACCCGGGTAAGCGACCTTACCAACGGACCGCAACAGTTGGTGGAAATCGCTAAGGCTTTAAAGGGGCAGCCCAGGTTAATTATTTTCGATGAACCCACTACTGCATTATCGCAGGCAGAAACTGATCAGTTATTGCAGCTGATACGAAAACTGAAGCAAAGGCAGGTTTCGATCATATTTATCAGTCATAACCTGGATGAGGTGAAAGCCATTTCCGATACCATAGCTGTAATCAGGGATGGATCCCTGATTAAGGTAAAGCCCGCTGCTCAATATGCCAAATCAGACATCATCAGAGATATGGTGGGAAGGGACCTTGAGCAATTCTTTCCGGAAAGAAATTGTGTAATTGGCAAATTACCAAAACTGCAAGTAAATGATTTAAATGTAGACGGGAAAAACCAACTTTCATTTGAAATCAAGGAACGAGAAGTAGTAGGAGTATATGGACTGGTTGGTGCTGGCAGGTCTGAGATGGCCCGGGGCTTGTTTGGTTTGTCCAGGGTTTACCAAGGATCGGTAAAGTGGAATGGAGTAGTTTATGATAAGTTCAAACCAAGACAATGGATTAAACAAGGGGTAGTATACCTTACGGAGGACCGTAGGGAAGAAGGTATCCTGTCTTTTAAAAGTGTTTTGGAGAACGTCCAGTTGGCCTCTTTACACCAGTTTGTTAAAGCGGGCTTCGGCTGGCTGGATCATAAGGGAATTCTTTCAGGGGTAAAGGAAAAAGTGAAAGCTACCCGGGTAAAGTATCAAACGCTGGAATCCCAACCGGTAAGCGAATTATCCGGTGGTAATCAGCAGAAAGTGCTGCTTTCCCGGTGGTTGATGACTAATCCGGGTTTACTCATGCTGGATGAACCCACCAAGGGCATCGACATCGGAGCACGGGAAGAAATATACCACTTAATCAACCGGGTGGTGGAACAGGATTCCTGTGTACTGCTGATCTCCTCTGAGATTGAAGAGTTGTTAGGAATGTGTGACAGGATTCTGGTGATGAATCAAGGTCGCATTACCGCAACATTCCCAAAAACGGATTTCAATCGATCCGAGATCTTGAAATACGCCTTAAATGCCACCAAGGAATGAGTACACTACCACTGAATATCTCCCGTAAGGCTGCTGAGCATTCAACCCTTCTCCTGCTAATCCTGGTGGTAGTACTTTTTGGCAGTCTTGGAGAAGGGTTTCTAACCATGAGAAACTTTGTGAATATCCTGATACAGGTTTCGGGATTAACTATTGTAGCTGCAGGCATGACACTGGTATTGATCACTGCTGGTATCGATCTTTCAGTTGGTTCGATAATGTTTCTTGCCGGAGTTGTCTCCGGTAAGCTGGTTGACGGAGGCCTATCAATCTGGCTGGCAATGCCTGCTATTTTGTTGGTAGGAGCGGGTATGGGATTTGTTAACGGGTTGTCCATCGTGAGGTTTAGGATCATACCCTTTATTGTAACCCTGGCTACTTTGTATATGGGCAGGGGGTTGGGATTGTATATATCCGAAACCCGGGCGGTGAATCTTCCCGATTCATTTTTAGCCATCGGATCACTTAAAATTATGGGAATTCCGCTGCCGGTTATAATTATGGTTGCGGTGCTTTTGGTACTCCATTTACTGCTAACCCGCACCCCTTTTGGAAGGCAGTTGTATGCCATTGGGAACAGCAGGGTCAAGTCTGAGAAAGCAGGTATCAGAGTAAGCAGCCTGCTATTAAAGGTGTACGTAATTAGTGGATTGTGCGCGGCGATCGGAGGTTTTGTGGCCATTGCCCAACTAGGCGCGGTTTCTCCAAGTTTTGGCAGCCAAAGCGAATTTACCGCTATCGCCGCCGCGGTATTAGGCGGTACCAGTTTATTCGGCGGGAGAGGGGCGGTATTTCCTGGTACGTTTATTGGAGCGTTACTAATCCAGACCATTCAAAACGGGCTGGTGATTATAAATGCTGACCCGTATTTGTATCCATTGATAACCGCGTCGTTAATTTTCTTTATTGTATTAATCGATAGTCGTCATAGATAATATAAATAATTGAATAAGAGATAATTTAATGCCTTTATATAAACAAATACTTTACATATTATGGATACTTATACTATTCGGTTCCTGTGCTCAGAAGCGTGAGCGGCCGGTTATAGGTATTTCATTTGAAACTTTACAGACCGAGTATTGGGTAGCCAGTGTGGAAGCGGTAAAAGCTGAATGCGAAAGAATGGGATACGATTTCATAGTAGCAGTAGCTAACGGGGATGCCAACAGGCAATTCGAGCAAATAAACAACTTCATCTCTTTAGGTGTATCCGGAATTGTAATAGCTCCCAAGGACAGTCATACAGTTATTCCTATAATCAAAGCGGCCAACCGGGCCGGGATTCCAATTGCAGTATATAACCGGGTACCAGCAAAAAACACCGGTGAATACGTGACTGTGGTTGCTGATAATTTGGAGATTTCCAGAAACACTGTCACTTATATGTGCGAACTGGCTAAGGCTAGTGGCAAGAAGCACAAAGCACTGGTGGTACTAGGTGATTTAGGGGATATCAATGCGGTAAACCGGCGTGAAGGCTTTAATCAGGCAGTAAAAGCCTATCCTGAAACCATTGAAGTAGTAGCAGAGGTGCCCAGTGAATGGAACCAGGAGAAGGCCCTGAGTGGGGTAACTAACGCGCTTCAGGCCAATCCGGACATTAGTTTCATCTTTACTTCCTCCGATTTTCTTTTTCCCGCCATTGTATCTGCAATGAAATCAGCTGATAAATATTATCCCATCGGTCATCCCAAGCACGTGGTATTTGGCGGATTCGACGGCGATGCTATGGCTTATCGGCTGCTAAAGGAGGGGTACCTGGATGCGGATGGTGTACAGGATGTATTTTACGAATGTGAGGCCTCGGTACAAGCTGTGATTGAAAGGTTGGCAGGGAAATCGGTGGAAACCACTATTGTGGATCCGGGATTTGTGATACATCAGGATAACTTCGATGAAATGTCTTCGAAAATGTGGGGCGCCAGTTTCTAAAGCTGCCGGAAAGCCTGTAATGCGGATTGCTGAAATTGGTAGTGGTAACCTTGCGTTCCTCAAAGAATTTACGGTTTTTTGCTAAAAGTTGAATTCGATATTATGGGATATATGTTTAAAATTCTTGTTGTATGCCTGTTATTCATTTTACCAGCTGCATTTCAATCCGGTTTGCAGTTCAAAGAGGAAGACGGACGAGTTTCTCTTTATCAGGATGATCAATTGGTCTTTAGCTATCAAACGGAAACTGTTAGCAAGGATGGACAATATCCCCGGGCGAATTATGTACATCCGTTAAACGATTTTTCAGGCAAGCCTATTACCGAGGATTTTCCTGAAGACCATCTGCATCATCGAGGTATCTTTTGGACCTGGCATCAGCTTTACCTGGATGGCCAGTCATTGTCTGATCCCTGGATCTGCGAGGGTATAAGCTGGGATGTTCATGACCTCCAATATCGTGTGCAAGGGAAGAAGGCCGCCTTAAACGCCTCGGTAGACTGGCTGGTAGGAGCAGACAAACAAGCCCTTATCAAAGAAAAGGTACAAATGGAATATCAAAATCATTCCGACTATTACCAGTTGGATTTTCGGATCACACTCCAATCGCAGCGGGATCATGTTGAGCTTGGAGGGTCTGACGACAATAAGGGCTATGGGGGATTTTCAGCCCGTCTGGCGCTTGGGGAGGATGTGGCTTTTTCTGATGCAACCGGAATAGTAACTGCTGATAACGAGCAGGTGGAGGCCGGTAACTGGCTTCTGGTCGAGGATATAGGTGAGAACCAAACCCAGGTGGCAATTCTTTATCACCCGGAATCTACCGCTGATCTTCAGGGCTGGATTCTGCGTGAAAGAAACAGTATGCAAAATCCGGTCTGGCCTGGTCGTGAACGAGCGGTACTTAATGAGGGTGAAGAAGTTAGTATTATAGCCAGTCTGGTGGTTTTCAGCGACGAAGTGAATAAAAACCAGCTAGAGAAAATCTACAAAGGTTTTCTCGGTAAAAAGTGGCTTTCAGTAGTTAATTAACCTGCCCAATGAACCTATCTTGGTTATTGCTTCTGCTGTTTACCATGCTGCAGTACAGCGGGCAACTTGAAAAAGAACAGCCGGTAGATTTGGTTTACCCTATGTTGGATGCCGCCAATTCCCGCTGGTTTTATTTTTCTTCTGCATCCCGTCCCTTTGGTTTGGTAAATTTAAGTCCAGATACAAAAATAGATGGGGCCTGGAACTCGGGCTATGTCTATTCAAAGGACAGCATCAAGTTTTTCAGTCACATCCATGCCTGGCAACTATCCGGGATCCCTGTTATGCCCGTTTCCACTGAATTTAAGGGACATTTAGGATCGGATGCATACCAGTCCAGTTATTCACATGAAAAGGAAACTGTTTTCCCCGGGTATCATTCGGTATTTTTGGAAGATTACCAAATCAAAGCGGAACTCACCTCAACCACCAGGGTGGGATTTCATAAATATACATTTCCTGAATCAGATCAAAGTCATATACTTCTGGATCTATCTACTGTCCTGGGACCTTCCGGTACCCAGTCAGGGTATACAAAGAAAATAGATAACCACAGAATTGAAGGCCATGCGCTGATGGCACCCACCCGAAGGAGGCCCAAATCAACCTATGTTTACTTTGCAATCGAAACTGACCAGCCTTTTGAAGCGATGAATGCCTGGCAAGCGGGCGAATTACTGGGCCCTGTAAACAACTTTAGTGGGTCTCAGGGCGGGATATATCTGACTTATACAACGGTAGCTGACCAGATAATCCGGATGAAGGTCGGTGTCTCATACGTAAGCGAAGAGCAGGCCTGGAAGAATATGATCACTGAAATTCCACACTGGGATTTTGACGCTGTAGTTGGTCAATCACGTGACCATTGGAATGAGATGCTTGGGCGTATTGAGGTGGAAGGAAAGTCCGAAAAGCAAATTCGCAGATTCTACACGGACTTATGGAAAGCCCTTCAGGGACGGAGAATTATCAGTGATGTGGATGGAAAGTATTGTGATATGACCGGAAGTGAAAAACAAGTGGGCCAAATCCCTCTGGATGATCAGCAGAAACCGCTTTTCAATCACTACAATTCGGATTCATTCTGGGGGGCGCAATGGACGATCACTACATTGTGGCAATTGGTTTATCCCGAAATCGCTGAGGAGTTTGTCAATTCTATGCTTTTAATGTACCAGGATGGCGGGTTAATTCCACGAGGACCATCCGGTGGCAATTATACCTATGTAATGACCGGCGCATCCAGCACGCCGTTTGTGGTCGGTGCCTATGCCAAAGGGATCAGAGGGTTTGATATTGAACAGGCATATCAAGGACTTAAAACAAATGCTTTACCAGGTGGAATGATGTCCAAAGCTGGTTATGAGCACCAAACCAGCAAGGGTGGTGGGATTGAACAATACCTAACCCTGGGTTATGTTCCTTACCCGTTATCATCAAGAAATTGGGGATATCACATGAGCGGAGCGGGGCAGACCCTTGAATATTCTTTTCAGGATTGGTGTCTTGCGCAATTGGCAAAAAATCTGGGGAAGTCTGACGATTACCGGCAATTCATGGAACGCTCTAACCATTGGAAGAATATATTCGATGCCGAAACAGGATGGATCCGACCTAAGGACTCGTTGGGAAATTGGATGAATCACTACGATCCATATGAGCTGGGAAAGGGATTCGTGGAGTCTAACGGCGCTCAGGCCACCTGGTACGTTCCCCATGACTTACAGGGGTTGGCAACCGCAATGGGAGGTAGCAACAAAGCCATGCAGAAACTGAATGAAAGTTTTGAGGAGGCAGAAAAACTGGGCTTTACCTCCGGCAAATCCCATTCACAAGAAACCCAGCTCCTTTACAGCCGGATCCCCATAAATTACGGTAATCAGCCTAGTATACAAACAGCATTCGTTTTCAACCACCTGGGTTACCCCTGGTTGACTCAATACTGGTCCAGAAAAGTAACAGACAAAGTATTTAGCGGCCTAACCCCTGAAACAGGATATAACGGCGATGAAGATCAGGGGCTGATGGGATCACTGGCGGTTTTGATGAAAATGGGGTTGTTTGAAATGACCAGCGGTTGTGCAGTAGAACCACAGATTGAAATAGGCAGCCCGATTTTTGATAAGGTGATCATTGAACTAAACCAGCAGTATTTTAGCGGCGATCAAATCATTATCAGCGTATTGAACAATGGCCCTGAAAATTATTATGTCAATTCAATAGCTATCAACGGCCAACCACAGCAGGGCCCATTCATTAATTTCCACCACCTGGTTAAGGGAGCAGCGCTGGAATTGGTAATGTCCGACACGCTAAAAATCTAAGATTTAAGATCTAAGATCTTAGCTCTTAGATCTTAGCTCTTAAAACGGCCCTTTATGATTGTTCTTAACTGCCTGGAGCTTATGCCCTGGCATTTCACCCCTGATTCCATGCATACTGGTCTTTACGTATCCGGGTTCTTTGGTATACCAATCCGGTGTTAGCAGCTCCGGTTCCGTGTCTGCAGTCTGGGCCTGCCAGGTGCTTAAAATACCACGCATTTCCATCAGGTCTTCCCGGTAGCCAGGATGGGAAGCTACATTGACTAGCTGCAGAGAATCAGTATCCAGGTGGTACAGCTCCTCTACAGGGCGTGGGGTGGCAAATAAATCCGATTGGATCGCAGAAAGCTGATTGCCCGCTTTTAATGCATTTAATTCGGCATGGGAAGGGCTTCCTACTGCATCAGCAGGACCCAGCTGAGGCTGCATCGGTCTTCCGTTATAGATATAAAGAAACCTTTCTGATCGTACCATACGTTCAAAAGCTTCATAGTCGTGCCAATTGTGTTCTGAGAACACCAGTTTCCGGAAAGGAAGTGCGGGGTTTTCGATGATCTTTTCAAAACTGACTCCTTGAATGAAGTCAGGTATTTCAATTGAAGCCAGGGACAGTAAAGTGGGCGCGATATCAATACTGCTGATCAAACTGTTTGATACTTGTGGTTCTTTAATTTTTTCGGGCCAATAAATTAAGAAAGGCGTCTTCATACCACGATCATTGACCCTGGTTTTGCTATGGGGAAATGGCCGCCCATTATCTGCCATAATGATAACACAGGTGTTATCTAGTACGTTCTGTTTCTTGAGTTCATTCATAACTTCACCTATATGGTGGTCGAATCTGGTAATCTCATCATAATACTTGGCGAGGTCAATTTTTGTTTCCGGACCATCAGCCAGGTAAAAAGGAGTGCTAATTTCCTCAGGGTTATGGGTACCGCTAAATTGATTTGGACCCCAATCACGATGAGCATCAAGAGCCGCAAACCACATGAAGAAGGGCTTGGATTTGGGCCGTTCCACCACAGATTTAAGCCAGGACATTTCGCCTCCGTTACCGATTTCTTCACCTTTACGGTATATCACATCGAATCCCCTTTCCGCATATGCTCCCATATGAAATTTTCCCGATTGTGCGGTAAAATAACCGTGCTCCCTGAGCACTTCAGGCATTGATTTCATGTCTATCGGTGGTTCGGTGTGCAACTCGGCAGCACCGGTGTTATGGGGGTAACGACCGGTGATAATACTATTTCGACTTGGGCTGCAACTGCTGGCAGTCAGATAAGTGTTGGTGAATCGAATAGAACGTGCGGCTAACCGGTCAATGTTTGGAGTTTTTACCTGCGAGTTGCCATAGCAGCCCAGATCATTCCAACTCACATCGTCTGCGATAAAAATAATGAAGTTCGGGGTTTTTTGCTGCTGGCTGTACAGTAATGTACCGGTCACAAGCATACCAAGGGCAATAATCAAACTTTTCATGTTTAAGAGTTGGTAACGATATTTAAAAATTTAGGGAATCGAATTGACTTTTTAAAGATCTTCAATAAATGTAAACTACATTATAGATCATGATGGAAGATTGATTAATTTAACAAAATTTTAGAGGAAAGAAATAGTTTAGTTAATGGCCAACTTGAATTTAGACCAAAAGGAATCTCAAACATTTGATGCCATTGTGGTTGGAACCGGAGTATCCGGTGGATGGGCTGCAAAGGAGTTATGCGAAAAGGGTTTAAAAACCCTGGTACTTGACCGCGGACGAAACATTAAGCATATAGAAGATTATAAAACCGCCAATGATGATCCATGGGACATGGAATTCAAAGGGAGTTTGACCAGAGAAGCCTTAGCATCCAAGCCGAAGCAAACCAGATCAACGGTACCCGGCAGGAAGGAAACTACCGATTATTTCGTGAACGACCTGGAAAATCCGTATCAGGAAGACAAGCCATTTGATTGGATCAGGGGGTACCATGTTGGCGGCAGGTCAATCATGTGGGGCAGACAATCCTATCGTTTGAGTGATTTGGATTTTACCGCAAATATTACCGATGGACATGGTGTTGACTGGCCTATTCGATATAAGGACATTGCCCCATGGTATGATTATGCGGAGCGCCATGCGGGAATTAGCGGCAGTGTTGAAGGTATACCCCACCTTCCTGATGGCCAATTTATGCCACCATTCACGCTCAATTGCGCCGAACTTATGGTCAAGGAAGGCATTGAAAAAACCTTCCCGGAGCGACATCTAATCATTGGTCGCACCGCCAATATTACTGAGGCTAAAGATCATCGGGGTAAATGTATGGCCAGAGCCCGATGCAGTCGTGGATGCCCCTTTGGCGCTGCATTTAGCAGTCAGGCAGCGACACTGCCCTATGCCGAGAAAACCGGAAACATGACATTGCGACCACATTCGATTGTTTCCCAGGTATTATATGACCCTGATAGCGGTAGAGCCACAGGGGTAACAGTAATTGACCAGCAGAGTAAAGAGGAAATCACTTATTACGCACGCACCATATTTCTAAACGCCTCTTCTATGGCATCTACTGCTATATTGCTCAACTCCAAATCAGATCGTTTTCCTGATGGCATGGGCAATGACAGCGGTGAATTGGGACACAATATTATGGACCATTCAATGGGGGCGGGAGCTGCGGGTACTATTGATGGTTTTGAAGATGAGTACTACCTGGGCCGGAGACCGACCGGATTTTATATTCCCCGGTTCAGAAATTTGGACAAAGCGACCCGCAGAAAGGATTACCTCAGAGGATTCGGTTATCAGGGTGGTGCGTCACGAGCAAACTGGAAACGCGGCGAAAAAGAGTTTGAATTCGGTGCAGAATTTAAGGAAAGTTTGTTTAAACCTGGTCCATGGGGAATTGCGCTGGGTGGATTTGGGGAATGTCTGCCATATCATGAAAATCGCATGTACCTGGACTATGACCAACCAGATCAATGGGGCTTGCCCACGATTACTTTTGATGCAGAATTCAGAGAGAATGAAAGGAATATGTGTAAGGACATTGGTGAGAGTGCCGGAGAGATGCTGGAAGCAGCTGGGGTAAAGAACGTAAGTACCAGATCTAAAATAACCAACATCGGATTGGGAATTCACGAAATGGGTACCGCACGTATGGGAAGGGATCCAAAGACATCAGTGCTTAATGCATACAACCAGGTTCATGCCGTACCTAATGTTTTTGTTACGGATGGGGCTTGTATGACATCATCCGCCTGTCAGAATCCCTCTCTTACTTATATGGCACTAACGGCAAGGGCAGCAGACTACGCAGTTAAACAACTCAGGAATAATAACCTTTAAATCATGGATAGAAGAGAGGCAATTGTATCGATTTCCACCGTGCTGGGTTATACTATTACTCCAGCCAGTATAATAAGTTTATCAGCCGGCTGTGGTAAAACGCAGGTTGATGATGGATGGCAGCCGGGTTATTTTGCTGGCGAGGACGCCGGTTTTGTGGGATTGTTGGGGGAAACATTTTTACCGCGCACTGAAACACCCGGATCATTCGATGTGGGTGCACATGTTTTTGTAGATGGCTTTTTGGATCAGGTAGCAAAGGTATCAGATCAGGACAAATGTAAGCAAGGGCTGGCATTATGGAAAACTGACTATAATCAGAGAACCGGAAATGATCTTATTAAGGCCACATCAGAGGAACTGCAAAAGGAATTAACCCGTCTTTTTGATGTCGGCCAGGACCAACAACGTAGTATAAAAAAGATGCTCTCCGCGGGCAAGCCCCAGGATGACCAGTTGTCAGGTCAATATTATATGTATTCCTTTTTAATGATGTTCAAAAGATTGATCATGTTAGGTTATTATGCTTCTGAACAGGTGGGCGAAAACATACTTTCCTATTTGCCAGTGCCTGGCAGATATGAAGCTTGCATTCCTGCGGAGGAAGTCGGAAATGTGTGGGCGCTGGGGTGATTTTGTGAATTGGTGAATTCGTGAGTTGGTGATTTATTGAGTTGGTGAGTTGATGAGTTGATGAGTTGATGAGTTGGTGATTTGGTG
>BQJT01000100.1 GCA_021604845.1 Cyclobacteriaceae bacterium | reverse complement strand
GCGCAATGATCAGAGCAGGAAGCAACTATTAATAAGATTTAATTTACCTTATCCAGAACCCCGCCCCGGCGGGGTTTTTTTATGTATCCTGGGTAAGGGCAATGGCAGCAATATATAGTACTGCCCCGCCATTCACCAGCGGGACCGCCGATCCGGTCATGGTAGCGCCAGTTGTAATAATATCATCCAGCAGCAAAATTTTTTTATTACTGATTATCCTGGGGTTGGTTAGCACAAATTCGTTTAAAGTATTTTCGAAGCGATCCCACCTGCTAAGATGTGTTTGAGTTTCGGTGGCCCGTTCCCTTTTCAGTACTTCAAGTACGTCGTGACCGGTAATCTGGGAAATTCCTCTGGCAATTTCCAGACACTGGTTGTAACCCCTCTCTTTAAACCGTTCCCGGTGGAGTGGGACGGGTACAATAAAGTCGATAGTCGAATCCAACCAACACAATGTCTCGGATGCAAACCATCTGCCTAGCTGAAGACCGAGGTCCGGCTTTCTCTGGTATTTTACCAGGTGAAGCAATTTTTGAACACTACCACCTTTATTAAATCTTAAAAAGCTAAAACCTCGTTCGAATGGAAACATTCCCCTTATTCTGTTGGTGGTATTATTACTTTTTCCCCTGTAGTTCAACTCCCTGGGTAATTCGAGCAGGCAAGCACTGCAAATAAACGGCTCCTGACGTAATCTGCCTTTAGTACATAGGCAACAGGTATTCGGAAAAAACAAAGTCTGGAAGTCGCTTAAAAATCTTTTCATAGTATTATCTCTTATCTTTGTATCTCTGGTAAAATTTGTAAATCAACGTCTCAAAATTTGTACAAAAAAGATCTTGATCTGGAGCGTCAATGGCAGGACCTGCTGTCAAAGTTAGCCGTCACTTTTAGCAAAAAGCCCGAAAGTCTGGAATCGGTGCTATTTTTAATTGGCGTAAACGAATTGGGGCAGGGAGTCAGATCCTTCTCGAAAGAGGAAAAGCAGGATTTGATGCACATTGCAATCTGCAAAGTGCTTAGCCAGTCAGGATTCTATCAATTGGAGGGATTGGACGAATCCGGTTGGCCACATTGGAAATTACTCAAGGACTTACCTCATTTTGATCTGCTGGAGCAGGAAAAGTTATTGAAGATGCATGTTTTGGAATACTTCGAGAAGCGTTGACTGTGGAATAGCTGTTCTCCGGCTATAATCTAAAACAATTTAATTAATTTAGGAAAAGGATGGAATTGCAACAGAAGTTAATTCAGTATCGTTATTAAGCTATGGCACAAGCTTCAGGATACGACGAAATAATCGAGAAACTTCGAGGCTATAAACGCAAATATTATCAAAACCAATTGATAAAGGGCGCTTTATTGGCTGTGGGTATACTATGTACCAGCTATCTGGTAGTCAACTCGCTTGAATACACCCTGCGTTTCGGATCGGTGATACGGGCAATTCTCTTTTTTGGGTTTATAGCCTTGATAGGCTGGGCGGTCTATCACTGGATACTTGAACCGGTGTGGAAATTGATCACAATAAAGCGGCAGATTAGCGATGAAGTGGCGGCCCGGCAGATAGGAAAATATTTTCCAAATATCGGAGACAAACTGCTTAACACCCTGCAATTGCATCGGCTGTCGGTTACAGATAATGCTTTAATTCAGGCAAGCATTGATCAGAAATCCAACGAGGTGGTTACCGTTCGGTTTGCGGAAGCAATAAATTTCAGCGAAAACAGGAAATACCTGAAGTATTTATTATTTCCGATGGCGGTAGTAGTAATAATACTTTTTGCCGCACCGCAAATGTTTACCGAAAGCACTCCCAGGCTTATCAATTATAAAAAGACATACGCCCCGGTGGCACCATTTCAGTTCAAAATAATTAATCAAGATCTTACTGCATTTAAAAACGAAGACTTTAGCCTGCAACTGGGGTTCACCGGTACACTCATTCCAAATACCGTTTACCTGCAAACCAAAGACCGAAAAATTAAGATGCTGCAAAATCAGCAGGGTAATTTCGAATATACTTTTAGCAAGGTCCAGTCTGGATTTGATTTTCAGTTTGAGGCTGCGGGGTTTCAATCAGACGAATACGCCCTGGATGTATACAGCAGACCCAACCTTAAAAGCTTCGATATTAATCTGAAATATCCGAAATACCTGCAAAGACAAGACGAGACGCTGCAAAATACCGGGAATCTGCAAATTCCCGAGGGCACCGCAATAACCTGGATTTTTAAAGCATTTGAAACTGATCAGGTCACCCTAAAGTTCGAACAGGAAAAAGAAGCACATGAGCTACAAAAAACTGATAACCAGACGTTTACCTATTCAGCAAAAGCAAAAACCACCGATCGGTATTCACTTGACCTCAAAAATTCGTTCAGCAACAATAAGGAAGAGATTCAATATCAGATCAATGTAATTAAGGATAAATTCCCGGAAATAACCCTGGATCAATTTCGTGATACCACCATGTTTAGTTATATGATTTTCGGTGGAAATATTTCGGATGACTATGGTTTGTCAAGACTTTCCCTTTTCTATAGTCTGGACGATTCTGAAAAAGCCAAATTTAACCGGGTACCCATACCTATTAAGACCAATACTAATAATCAAAATTATTACTTCCAATGGGATGTTGACAGCCTCGGATTAACACTGGGAGACCAGGTTGCTTATTACCTTAAGGTTTGGGATAATGATGGGGTAAATGGTGCTAAGGGTACTAAAACTGCACTGTATTCATTTAAGTTACCTTCTCGTCAACAAATCAATGAAAGCCTGGATGAGAGTTCCAAAAATACTCAGGATCAGATTGATAAAAGCTTGCAGGACGCCAAAGAACTGAATACCAAGATCAAAGATGTAGAGAACCGGTTGAAGAGTAAAAAAACCCTGGACTGGCAGGACAAAAAGTTACTGGAGGAAATTTTGGAAAAGAAAGAAGAGTTAAGTAAGGAGCTCGATAGATTAAAACAGCAGAATGAAAAGGACAATGCTCAAAAACAAAAATTCAATGAATATAGTGAAAGTCTGAAAACCAAAATAGACCAGCTACAGGACTTAATGAATGAGTTATTGGATGAAGAAACCAAAAAGCTTTATGATGAGCTACGCAAGCTGCTGGATGAAAAACAAGACTATGATTCCTTCCAGGACCTACTGGAGCAATTAGATTACAAGGAACAAAACCTGGAAGAAGAACTGGAACGCACACTTGAATTATTCAAGAGAATGCAATTTGAACAAGATCTGGAAGAAACCATCCAGGATCTACAGGAAATCAAGGAAGATCAGCAAGAGCTACTGGAAGATACAGGGGACAAACAGCAGGAAACTGAGAATCTTTCTAACAAACAGCAGCAGCTTAAGGAGGACTTCCAGGATCTTCAGAAAGACATAGAGGAGCTTCGTGAAAAAAATCAGGACCTTGATAATTCCGAAATGTTTGATGACACCTCTGAAGAGGAGCAAGAGATCGAGAAAGGCATGGAACAAAGTCAACAGCAGTTGCAGGATAACAAAAGAAAACCATCAGAGAAGTCACAGAAGCAATCCATTGAAAACATGCAACAACTGAATCAAAAACTCCAGCAGATGCAAAGCAGCATGGAAATGGAAATGATGCAGGAGAACCTGGACAATTTGAGAGATATCGAAGACAACCTTATAAAGTTATCGTTCGATCAGGAATCGCTAATGAAAGATTTTCAAAAATTGAACCAAAGTGATCCCAGGTTTATTGAGCTTTCCCAGCAGCAGTTAAAGCTAAAAGACGATGCAAAAATTATCGAGGACAGTCTGATCTCATTAGCAAACCGGGTTTACCAGATTAAATCCTTTGTAACTCGGGAGGTTAAGGAAATGAATGATCACATGGACGAGAGTCTTGATGGTTTAAAGAAGCGGAATCAATCGCAATCTCTTAGTAATCAGCAACTTACAATGACTTCAATCAATAATTTGGCCCTACTTCTTGGCGATGTTCTTCAACAGATGCAGCAACAGATGGCTATGGCTCAGGGCGGGAAGCCAAAGCAAGGTAAGAAAAATACCCCTGGCTTAAGTCAGCTGCAACAGCAGCTCAATCAACAAATTGAAAACCTTAAAAAAAGCGGAAAAAGCGGGAGGGCATTGAGCGAGGAATTGGCTAAACTTGCAGCTCAGCAGGAAATGATTCGCAGGGCACTGGAAGAGGCAGAGCAAGGTATCAAGGAACTGGGAGATAAAGGAAAGGGAAATGAAGAGATAATTGAGAAGATGGAGCAAACTGAAACGGATCTGGTAAATAAGCAGATTACCACCGAAACCATAAAGCGACAAAAGGAAATTCTTACCAGGTTACTGGAAGCTGAGAAATCAATTCGCGAAAGAGAACTGGATAAAGCCCGGGAAGCCCAACATGCCAGCAAAAAAGAACCATCCATTCCCCCTGAGTTTAAGGAGTATCTAAAAGCAAAAGAAAAAGAGGTTGAACTGTTGCGAACGGTACCACCAAAGTTGAATCCGTACTATAAGCAGGAAGTAAATGAGTACTTCAAAAGGTTAGACAATTAAAAGCACTGTAAATGAATTCGATAACATTAAAGATTCCTTCACTTACGGAAAACATAAGAATAATTGAGAGTTTCATTGACAATGCCAAAGACAAATACAACATCGATGATGACATCTATGGCAACATCATGATTGCTGTGACAGAATCAGTCAACAATGCAATAAAACACGGAAATGGATTACAAACCAACAAGAATGTCACCATTGGTCTTCAATTAGATGAGGATATTATTACATTCACCATCCAGGACCAGGGCCAGGGTTTTGACTACCAGAACCTTCCGGATCCTATCGCACCCGAAAATCTGGATAAACCAGGTGGCAGAGGTATTTTCCTGATGAAGCATCTGGCTGATGAAGTAAAATTTAAAGACCAGGGCCGGCTGGTGGAACTTCGCTTCTACGTTAATAAATAACATTGATAGCATTTTTCTCGGAAGACACTGTTTTCACTCCCCATAACAAGCACGAACTTAAGCTGTGGATTCTAAAAGTTATAAATATGGAAGGCCACCAGGCTGGGGTGGTTAACTTTATCTTCGGCTCCCGGGACTTTCTTTTGAATCTTAATCGAACGCACCTGGGTCATGATTATCACACGGACGTAATTACTTTCGATCAAAGTGTTGGCGATAATCTTTTATCCGGAGATATCTACATAGGTCCGGACCAAGTAAAAGAAAATGCAACATACTATCAACAACCATTTAATAGAGAATTGAAGAGAGTAATGATACATGGTATTCTCCACCTGATGGGGTATAATGACAAGACCCCAGAAGAACAAGCGGAAATGAGAAAAAAAGAAGAAGCTTATTTATCTTTGTAGCAGAATGTTCCACGTGGAACATCTGCCAGGTGCAGTGTTTATGTTCCACGTGGAACATTCTTTAATTAATATTTATGTTTCCTTTATATGACATCATTGTAGTAGGCGCGGGCCACGCCGGCTGTGAAGCCGCGGCGGCGGCCGCTAATATGGGTTCGAAGGTACTTTTGGTAACCATGAATATGAATACCATTGCTCAAATGTCCTGCAACCCAGCTATGGGCGGCGTCGCCAAAGGTCAAATAATAAGAGAAATAGATGCCCTAGGTGGGCAATCAGGGATCGTATCGGATCATTCAATGATCCAATTTCGAATGCTAAACAAATCGAAAGGACCGGCGATGTGGAGCCCCCGATCCCAAAATGATCGCCAACTTTTTGCTATCAAGTGGAGGGAAGTGTTGGAAAACACCCCAAATGTTGACTTTTGGCAGGAAATGATCACCGGCTTGATCATCAAAGATAATAAGATCGCGGGGGTAAGAACAGGGATGGGATTGGAAATACCTGCAAAAGCTGTGGTATTGACCAATGGGACCTTTTTGAATGGAGTTATCCACATTGGCGAAAAGAAATTCGGTGGTGGAAGAACAGGTGAAAAGGCAGCTACTGGAATTACCGAACAATTGGTGTCGATTGGGTTTGAATCGGGTAGAATGAAAACCGGTACTCCGCCCCGGGTAGACGGAAGGTCTTTGAACTATGGAGCAATGGAAGAGCAACCAGGAGATCACAATCCCGGGAAATTTTCATTTTTAGATACCCCTGATCTTGTAAAACAACGCAGTTGTCATATAACCTATACCAATGATCAGGTTCATGACCTGCTGAAGACGGGGTTTTCAAGGTCGCCCATGTTCAATGGTAGAATCAAAGGGATTGGCCCAAGGTATTGCCCGTCCATTGAAGATAAAATTAACCGCTTTGCCGAAAGGGACCGTCACCAAATCTTTGTTGAACCAGAAGGTTGGAATACTGTTGAGATCTATGTGAATGGGTTTTCCACATCACTGCCAGAAGACGTTCAGTATCAAGCACTTAGGAAAATACCGGGGTTCGAAAATGCCAAAATGTTCAGGCCGGGATATGCGATAGAATATGACTTCTTCCCTCCTACTCAGTTGAAAACCTCGTTGGAAACCAAACGGGTAAAAAATTTATTTTTTGCTGGTCAAATCAACGGTACCACTGGCTATGAAGAAGCTGCATCTCAAGGTCTAATAGCCGGTATAAATGCCCACAGGTTACTTAGAGATCTTGAACCCCTGATTCTGTCACGATCAGAAGCATATATTGGTGTACTAATTGACGATTTGATCAATAAAGGAACGGATGAACCCTACCGCATGTTTACTTCCCGGGCAGAATTTAGAATACTCCTTCGACAGGACAACGCAGATCTGAGGCTAACGCCCTTAAGTTATCAACTTGGACTGGCAAATCAAGCCAGGATGGAAGCAGTACAGGTTAAACAAGCATCTCTCAAGAACGTCCTAAGTGATTTCAGGACATACAAATTTCAACCACAGGATATTAACCCTGCACTTCAGTCGGCTAATACTGCTCCGATTAAAGAAAAAACTTCTGTTTATCAACTTTTAAAGAGACCAGAACTATCTGTAAATCAATTGGTTAATATGAATTCTGGGTTTTCTAACTCAATTACCAATTACGCACAATCAACCACAGAACAAGCTGAAATTCAAATAAAATACGAAACCTATATCGATAAGGAACAAAAGCTTGCAGAAAAAATTCAAGCCCTTGATCAGTATCGGATCAATCCGGAGTTTGATTATAATACCATCGGCGCCCTATCGGCAGAAGCCCGCGAGAAACTTATGAAAGTTAAACCCGCAACCATAGGTCAGGCAACCAGGATAAGCGGAGTTTCACCGGCAGATATTTCCATTCTAATGGTTTACCTGGGAAAATAGTATGCTCATCCATAGTGACGCCTGTCCTCTTTGTGATTGTAATGCCTTCAAACTATTCAAAGTGGTCAAAGATTACCTGAAATCAGGGGAAACCTTTGAACTTAAACAATGTACTGATTGTAATCTCATTTTTACCAGCCCCTTCCCTGCTGCAAATGAGATAATGCGATATTATGAATCCGCTGATTACGTATCGCATTCAAAGAATAATTCTGGCATTAGCAACCTGCCTTATCGGTTGGCACGAATGCTTATGCTTAGACGCAAGTTATCCTGGTTACAAAGTCTTAAAACTTCCGAAACCAAATTGCTTGATTTCGGCTGTGGTATTGGAACGTTTTTGAATTACCTGATTGGAAAACAATGGGATGCATGGGGGGTTGAGCCCAATCAAGAAGCCCGCCAGGCTGCTAACCAATTAACCGGAAATCGCGTTTTTTCCAACCTTTCCCAGTTGCCTGAAAATCACTTTGACTTTATTACCCTATGGCATGTACTTGAACATGTATATTCTCTTAATCAAACGATTGCCTCGATATTAAACTATCTTAATCCACAAGGATATTTGATAATCGCTGTACCTAATTGTGCCTCTTACGATGCCTCCTATTATAAAGAACAATGGGCAGCGTATGATGTCCCCAGACATCTCATTCATTTTACTCCTGCAACCATTAACCTATTGGCAAAGAAGCATAAATTGCAGCTTATTAGAACAATACCATTAAAACTGGATGCTTACTATATAAGTATGTTGAGTGAAAAATATGGCGGTGGGTCTGTACTAAACGGACTTTATCAGGGTTTTAAATCTAACCTGCTTGCCAAGAAGAATCAGTACAACTATTCCAGCCTGGTTTATATCTTAAAAAAATGAAATACACCTGGTTATTGATCTTTTTTGGTTTTGCCTGCGCCAATCCGATCCCTCCAACCGGTGGCCCAAGAGATTTCGACCCCCCGGTGATACTCAATACTACCCCGCCGAACAAAACCTTGAACTTTGACCAGTCTGAAATCACCCTGGAATTTGATGAATACATAAAAGAGGAAAACTTATTAACCCAATTGATGATCACTCCTAACCTGGGATCAACTTATAAATATCAGGTTAATAGAAACCGTATCACCTTATCATTTGAGGAGCCATTTGACAGTGCCACTACCTATACCCTTAACTTCAGGGAAGGTGTTAAGGATATAACAGAAGGAAATGTTCCTCCTAATTTAAAATTTGTATTTAGTACTGGCAACTTTCTGGATTCTGCTTCAGTAAATGGCACTATTCGATCTTTAATGACTAAAGAGCTTCTGGAAGACATAACCATATCCCTTTATATTGAAGGTGACACCATAGATATATTTAGTGGCCCCCCGCGTTATAGTACGCTAAGTGATAAGGAAGGCCTTTTCAGTATCGAAAATATTAAAAATGGAAATTATCTTGTGTATGCCATCGATGACAAAAATAGGAACCTAAAACTGGAACCAAGAACTGAAGGCTATGGCTATCTAATCAACCCTATGGAACTCAATGATTCCATGCCACCGATAGAACTACATTTATATAATCTGGATACACGGCCAATTGTATTACAGAATAGCAGACCAATTGGCAATAATTATGATATAAAATTTAACAAGGCACTTTCGAGTTACCGGTTAGTAGATCCCGGCATTCCGCTGAATTCTAATTTAGTTGAAGACAACCAAACATTGAGAATTTACTACACCGAGGCTATCCAGGATAGTCTAGCATTACAATTATCAGTCTCAGACAGTTTAAACCAAACACTGGATACTCTGGTATATGTTAAATACCAGCAGTCCAGTCGTAAACCTGATAAACTTACCTCTAATTTTTCCCTTAAAAATGGTCCGGTAAACAAACTCTGGAAATCTACTGTTAAATTCAATAAGCCGATATCCAGTTTTCATTACGACAGCATCTATTTTAAGTTTGATAGTTTGTATTACATTCCAATTGTAGACAGTATGTTGGTAACGACCTACAGCAGAGACGAATTTACATTAACCATGAATTTCCAACAGTATCTAACCACAGATTCAATATTTAGTAACTGGGCCAGTCCCTTTGAATTCATAGCTGCCGCTGGTAGCATCATAAGTGTGGAAAATGACTCAATATCAAAAATTGCTCAAAAGTTCTCATTCAAGAAACCTAAAAATTTTGGGATTATCAGAGGAACTGTGAACACGCAGCATGAATCCTATGTTATTCAACTATTGAATAATAGCTTTGATTTGATTGCAGAATTAAACGCTCAGGAAATAATTAACAATAATTACCAATTCGTACATATTGAACCTGGCAACTATTGTATTAGAATTCTTGTTGATGCAAATAATAACGGAGCCTGGGAAGCCGGTAACATTCTGGAATTCCTACCTCCGGAACCGGTACATCTTTTCTATCATGCTAATACAGATGGTAAGTCGATCAATTTGAGAGCAAACTGGGAACAATCGGGGCTGGATCTCGTTTTTTAATTTAATGTTTCGTTGTGCAAAGAAGTGTGTAATTAACCAATTCTCATGTTGATAAGTCCGTCGCTTTATTAATTTGAATGTATCCTGCTGTTTTAATAGAAATTTTACAACATTATTTGGCCCTATTAACAATTTAATAAACATGAATTTGCAATTAAAAATGTTATCCACAAATTACAATAAAAATATAATCTGTTCGTATAATACTGATAATCAGTAATTTATATGTTGTTAAATTGTTTATAAAACCAAAACTTACTAAGAGTAAATCCACATTAAACAAAAACAATGATAATTTGGATTACTTTTCCACCGTATCCACAGACTAATTAATAGTAATAGTATATTTAAAACTTTCTTATTATTCATTAAAGCATGCTAAAACTGTTGACAACTATTTTTCCCATGGCGCTTATTCTGTTCTGCGTACAGATAAGTGCACAGGACATACAGAAAATCAGTTTAGCAAATCAGTACTATGAACAAGGTGAGCTTCAAAAAGCTCAGGCGATCTTTGAAGAGCTGTCAAAAAAACCAAAAAACTTACCACAGATACACTCCAGATATCTGCAAGTTCTAAATCAACTAGGTGATTTTGATCAAGCTGAAAAATACCTATCTCGTTTAATTAAGCAATATCCGGATATTATTCAGTATCGGCTTGATCTGGGGATTCTATACAGAAAGAAAGGAGAGGAAGCGTTAGCTGATAGTTATCTTGAAGAGACGCTCTCCGGTATCAGGTCACAAAAGTTTCAGATCATTTCTGCCAGTCAGTATTTATTTAATAAGCACGAAGTAGAGCATGCTTTACATGGGTACAAGTTGAGCAGGGAATTTGAAAAGGACCAACATCTATACGCTTTAGAATTGGCCGAAATATACCGCAGACTAAACATGAAGCAGGAGATGGTGGGGGAATATTTAAATTTCGCCAGTAGTAATCCTAACAACATCAACTATGTGAAGAATGTATTGCAGAACTTGCTTACAGAAGAGGAGGACCTGGTCAGCCTGGAGCAATTACTTTATCAGAAAATACAAAAAGAACCAAACGAAACACTATATGCCTCATTGCTGATCTGGGTTAATTTGCAGCAACAAAACTTTTATGGAGCATTTATCCAGGCCAGGGCCCTTGACAAAAAAGAAAAAGGACAAGGGGAAAGAATATTAAATATCGGAAAAATCGCACTGGATAATAAAGACTTTAAGAACTCCATCAAGATTTTTAATTATCTAATTAAACAGTACCGCAGCGGGGTAAATTATGAGTTGGCCAAGCGTTATCTAATCAAATCAAGAGAGGAACTGGTAAAGACCACTTTTCCCGTTGATACTACCGAAATAGCCAACCTTATAGATGATTATCGAAACATGGTGCTTGAAATAGGTATCAATGAACGAACTCTGGAAGCAATGCGCAGTCAGGCGTTATTATATGCTTTTTATCTTAACCGAAAAGACTCCGCCATCCAGATACTAACCAAGATCATTGACACTCCGGGTATCAATCCAACCTTAACCTCACAGGCAAAACTTGATTTGGGAGATATCTATCTATTAAATGGGGAACCTTGGGAGTCAACATTGCTCTACTCACAAGTTGAAAAGTTACAGAAAGATCAATCATTGGGCTATGAGGCAAAGCTGCGTAATGCCAAACTATCGTATTACAAAGGTGATTTCGAACTTGCCCAAAGTCATCTGGATATCTTAAAACTTGCAACTTCACGGGAAATAGCAAACAATGCAATGGCATTAAGTCTGTTAATTCAGGATAATACCGTTTTTGACAGTACGGATCAAGCAATGCAGGCATTTGCTCAGGTTGAATTAGATCTATTTCAAAATAATTACCGGCTTGCATTGGATAAATTGGAAACAATGATGACCCAATATCCCGGGCACAGTTTGACAGACGAGATTCTCTGGTTAAGGGCCAATATTTTGTTGGAATTAGGCGAATTTACCGTCGCACTTGAATTATTATCACAGGTAGTTCAGGATTATCAGTACGACATTCTGAGTGATGATGCCTATTTCCTAATGGGCACCATTAATGAAGATCAACTAAACAATCAACCGGAAGCCATGAGAATATACAATGACTTCTTGATTCGATTCCCAGGAAGCATATACAGCGCAGAGGCCCGTAAAAGGTACAGAGCACTAAGAGGAGATTTCAAAGAAACCCCTTTGAATCCGGAACCAAGTGTGAACTAATGGTTTAGTCGGCAAAATCGTTGCTTATCACTATCTAACGCAGATTTATTCCAAGGTTATATTTCTTATTTTGTAATAATTCAATAATTTATTTAAATATTTTAATAAAAGTACTATTTTTGTAACTTGTAAATTTTTAATAAACGATACCTAATGTCAAAAGTAACAATTTTTGGCGCCGGTTATGTAGGAGTACCTACGGGCGCACATTTTGCAAGAACACATAGAGTAACCATATACGATCCGGATACTGAAAAAATTGATACAATCCGCAAAGTGGTTAATAATGAATCAGATGAATTACATATTCATGAGAAAGATCTGATAGAGCTTTTGAGAGAAAACCGACAGAATATCTGTCTGACAAGTGACATCACGCAAGCATTAAAGGACCCGGAGTTTATATTTATTGCAGTGGGTACGCCTCCCAATGAAAAAGGGAGAGCAAATTTAAAATACGTTTGCTCCGCGGCAGAAGAAATTGCCAGCAACCTAAAAAATGAATGCATCATTCTTAATAAAAGCACTGTTCCTCCCGGAACTGCTTACCTGGTTCAGAATATTATTAAGAAGGGTTTAAAAAGTAACGTAAAATTTGCAGTTGGATCTTGCCCGGAATTTTTAGCGGAAGGTACTGCGGTAGAGGATCTTAGAACACCAGATCGAATTGTATATGGCTGTGATGATCCGGAAGCTTTAGACAAAATTACCCGATTCTTTACATTCCTTCAGCGACGTGACTCATTGTGCCCAATGACCACACTAAGCTCTGAATTAACCAAGTACGCTGCGAATGCTATGCTGGCCACCAAAATTTCATTTATGAACTCACTGGCTTTACTATGTGATACCATAGGTGCGAATATCAGGGAGGTTCAGGACGGGATCGGCAGGGACCAGCGAATTGGAAGCAAGTTTTTGAACGCCAGTATGGGATATGGTGGAAGTTGTTTTCCAAAAGATACACAAGCCATTGCAGAATACGCGGTGTTGAATGAGGTCCCTCTTTCAATAATTGAATCTACCATTAAGATCAATCACGACACCACCAGGTATTTTTATAAGAAGATTGTGGAGGATTTTAACGGAGATCTCACTAATAAAAACTTTGTATTATGGGGTATTGGCTTTAAAGCCAGAACCGATGATTTAAGAGAAAGCAAGCCTGTGGAGATTGCCAGAAACCTGATGGATAATGGTGCACATGTTCATATTTACGATACCGTTGCTGGTGCATTGACAAATTTTAAAAGGGAAAATCCCACCTACGAGGGCAAATACACCCTCTATAACGAGCAATATGAAATGTTCTCGAATGAAATCGATGGGTTGATAATAGGTAACGAACACGAAAAATTCAGGAATCCGGACCTTGAAAAACTGGAGTCTATGAGGCATAAGAATGTTTATGATGGAAAGAACATCCTGAACAACTTTTTAATAAAGAATCTTACCCGCTTAAAATTTCAGTACAAAAGTGTAGGCAAGGACTCCGTAGTAAATGGTCTTGATCGCTCAAAATTGGTCAATTTCCTACTTGATAAGTATATGGATTAGCCATATACTTATCTTCTTATCGATTGCCATTCTTGCACTACTAACTGTTTCTAATGGGGTGAACTGCTGGAGCAGCCTCATTAACAATATTTTGTGGGTTATCCCAAACACCACAATTACCTGCTATCCTGCTAAATCGCTATTAGTCCGGATTTTACCGGATGTCCATTGTGGATAACTTTCTGCGCTACTCAAGACTGAATCCCAAAAGGTAACCCACCTCATCCTATCATTTTAACAGTAAAACTTACACTGCTGTTTTCTGGCGATTACTTCTCGAATTTATCACACCCTAACCTTATAATTTTACCCTTAATCAAGTCCCGCTAGGTACGGGAAGAAACTTGCAGGTGTTAAACAATTTTTTGCTAAAGCGTTCAATGAAGTGGATCAGCGATCGTAACAGATGGGGACAGGCCCTGGTACTATTTTTATTGACCCTGACATCATTCGGTCAGAGCTTCACTGAAGTGGGTGCTGCGCGTAATGCTCAGGTTAACGCAGGTAGTACCGATGGTGGTCAGTCCTGGGCAGACTTAAATCAGGATGGATATCTGGACCTCATCGTGAATACTAACAACGGCACCGGTCGTTCAAGGCTGTTATTTTGGAACTCAGGAACCAATCAATACGATGATGTAACCAATACCCACGCTCCTGACTTACTGAATAATACCTGCGAAAGATCTGCGCTGTCAGGTGATATGGATAATGATGGGGACCTTGATTTTATGAGAAGTACCGCTAGCCGTTTGGAAATTTATGAGAATCTGGGGCCGTTGGCGGCTACACCATTCAGTTTTAGCCTTAAACAGGTGGTCAACCCAGGATGGTTTTCCGGCCTTGGTACCCAATCAGGCATGAATAATGAAGGCTTGGCCTGGATGGACTTTGATGGTGACGGTGACCTGGATGTCTATATGGAAGACCATCAATATGGACAGGATATTCTGGAAAATGATGGAACTGGTGTATTTACGCACTATACCCCAAATAGCGATCCTAAAGGATTTCCAACCAATGGTACCAGTGGAGACTATTCAGTAACCGCAGATTTAGATGACAATGGGGATGTTGACATTGTCGCTCGTAGAGAAGGTACCGGTGCTGCACTCAATGAAATAGACATCTTTACAAACAACAGCGACGGCACTTTTAGCCCCAATACTTCCCTGAATTTAGATACCAGAAACGGCTTCAAAGGGGGAGTGGCAATCGCAGATTTCGATAACGATGGCGATTTTGACTACTTCTGGACCAACAATGGTACCGCATCTTCCAATGTCACTCATGTGATTGCCGAACAAACCGGTTTAAACACTGGGGTGTTTGCTTTGGCCACGGTAACTATAACACCGGCCCCTTCGTGGACAGGACAAGAAATTGAGGGTGTGGCCATGGGAGATGTAAACAACGATGGAAAAGTGGATGTTTTTCTTGCCCCTGATTCGGGACCAGGATATTTGCTGTTGAATACCACCACCGGTGGTACGTTTAGCTTTAATCATTCAAACTCAGGAATAAATCTCTCCGCCGACGGTGAAGGTTGTGCTTTTGGTGACTACGATAATGATGGTGACCTTGATCTTTATGTAAACATTAATGGCGGTAATAACCAGCTATGGGAGAACGACCTGGGTGGGAATACGGATTACCTTAAAGTGGAGCCTTTGCTTGACCTGGGTGCTGGTGTTACACGATCTGCTATTGGAGCAACCGTGGTAATGGAGTTGAAAGGTTGCACCAACTTAAAGTTTATTCAGGAAGTAAGCGGTGGTGTAGGTCACGGGTCTCAAAACGATCCAAGGTTGCATTTTGGCTTGCCAACCGGGTCTAATCAACAATATAAAGTTACCGTAAGTTTTGTCAGACCCAATGGAGGCGGCCGGATTATTGTGGAAAAGTATGTGACTCCCTCAGCTCTTGCAAATCAAACATTGCAGATAATGGATACGGATGTCAGCGACCCTAATGCACATCCGACAGCCGTGAATGATAGTTATTCTATTGCACGAAACTCGGTGAATAACGCCCTGGACGTCCTGGCTAATGATTCAGATCCAAATGCTGAAGATCTAACAATATCATTATTAAGCGGAACCACTACAAATGGAGGATCTGTAGCTGTGAATGATAACGGAACACCTGCCGACCCTACTGATGACTACATAGAGTATAGTCCGGCCGGTGGTTACAGTGGTGTGGATAACTTCACCTATCACGCAACCAATCAATCGGGATTCTGTTCATCTGCAGATGTATCTATTACCGTAAATACTCCTCCCACAGCAGATGACAATACAATTACTTTCGCAGAAGATATTACCTATACTTTTTCCACTGCAGATTTTACGATTAACTATAATGATGCAGATGGCGACACATTTTCAGAAATCCGTATTACCAGTTTGGAGTCGGTTGGTAGTTTATTGCTTGGAGGGTCCCCGGTAACCTTAAACCAGGTGATTACCGCTGCCCAAATCAGCGCAAACCAATTAACATTCGTCCCAGTAACCAATCAAAGCGGCAGCCCATACGACAATTTTAACTTTGAGGTGGGTGATGGAGCTAATTTCAGCCTGGTTGATTACATGCTGACCATCAACGTTACTCCGGTTAATGATGCCCCTACTGGCGATGATAATACCGTATCTACCAACGAGGACATCACTTATGTATTTACAACAGCAGATTTTACCGTTAATTACGCCGATACTGAAGGAGATCCTTTTGCAGAGATTCGCGTTACCAGTCTGGAATCTGTAGGTAGTTTACTATTAGCCGGCAGCCCGGTTACTTTGAACCAGGTGATTACTGCCGCCCAGATCTCTGGTGGTCAGCTCACATTTGTACCGGTAGCCAATCAAAGCGGCACTCCGTACGATAATTTCGACTTTGAAGTAGGGGACGGTTCGGACTTTTCAACATCGGACTACACCCTGACTATCAATGTTACCCCGGTTAATGATGCCCCTACTGGCGATGATAATACGGTATCAACCAACGAGGACATCACCTATGTATTCACAGCGGCAGACTTTACCCTTAATTACGCCGATACTGAAGGAGATCCTTTTTCAGAGATTCGGGTTACCAGTCTGGAATCGGTTGGTAGTTTATTGCTTGGAGGGTCCCCAGTAAGCTTAAACCAGGTGATTACTGCCGCCCAGATCTCTGGCGGCCAACTCACATTTGTACCGGTAGCCAATCAAAGCGGCAGCCCATACGACAATTTCGACTTTGAAGTAGGAGATGGGTCAGACTTTTCCACATCGGACTACACCCTGACCGTCAACGTTACTCCGGTTAATGATGCTCCTACTGGAGATGATAATTCCGTATCAACCAACGAAGACATCACTTATGTATTCACAGCAGCAGACTTTACAGTTAACTACGCCGATGCAGAAGGAGATCCTTTTGCAGAGATTCGCGTTACCAGTCTGGAATCTGTAGGAAGCTTACTATTAGCCGGCAGCCCGGTTACCTTAAATCAGATCATTACCGCTGCCCAAATCAGCGCAAACCAATTAACATTCGTCCCTGTAGCCAATCAAAGCGGCAGCCCATATGATAATTTCGATTTTGAAGTGGGAGACGGTTCGGACTTTTCCACATCGGATTACACCCTGACCGTCAATGTTACCCCGGTTAATGATGCCCCTACTGGAGATGATAATACTGTTTCTACTAACGAAGACATCACTTATGTATTCACAGCAGCAGACTTTACAGTTAACTACGCCGATGCAGAAGGAGATCCTTTTGCAGAGATTCGGGTTACCAGTCTGGAATCTGCGAGTTCCGGAGAATCAATTTTTCCAGCTCAAACGTACAATGGACACCGGCGTCTGAAAACGAGGATTTTAGAATAGAGTATCAGCCCGAACCACTGGCAGACGGAATTTATACTTTGAGGGTACAGGGACAGGACAACAGCGGCCGGAAGTCGGGCTCAGAACCCTA
>BQJT01000099.1 GCA_021604845.1 Cyclobacteriaceae bacterium | reverse complement strand
CAAAGACGAATTCGCGGGGTTTATGACGGGACCGTTCAGGAGGACGTGGATAAACTTATGGCGGATATAGAATTACTGCTGCAAGAGTAACCGCGAGAGCAAGAGCAACAGCAAGAGCAAGAGTAACAGCAAGAGCAAGAGCAACGGCAAGAGGATTGAGCATACAGATTTGCTCCAGATTATACTAATGTGGCTCAAACCAATACCACCCAACTTCGTTAATCAAATGATCAATTGATCTACTACTTCCGTGTTCCAAGGGTTTCCTCCGCTGCGGTGATAGCCTTGTGAACCTGGTCCTGAACGTATAGAATCTCTTGCTTTTCCTGCTCGAGGTATTGCAAATTCTTTGCCGGATCTTCTTCAATATCAACTTTATGGAAATCCCTCATCCATTGCATCATTGCTTCATGCGCCTCATCCAGATTAGAAATAACCATGCTGTTCACAATAACCTGGTCATGTGCCTGCGAATCCCCTGACTCTTCCAATTGACTGTTCTTTGCTTCAACCTTGTCCTTCAGTGTTACCAGGGTACCCATCTCAGGCATTACTTCATCGTGAATTTGCAAGACCTGTAGCTCAAGCTGCTTTACCTCCGCCTGCTCAGGACTTAACTGCGTATCTGAATATTCTTCACTACCAGAAGCGCCACATGAATAAAACAGTAGCATTGCAATGAAACACAATATGCTTCGTATGTTCATTAGATGCGGTTTAGTTGTCCATAAATTTAAAAACTAATTGTATGTTTATGGACAATTAGGGAGGTTAATTCACCGATGTGATTTGAAGATCTTTTTTAGACTTTTAACGGTAATCAGTCTGGTAGTTTTCGCCAGTATTTTTATATCTCCACAGGTATTGTGGTTGTCAGGATTACTTTCTATGATGATACCTGTGATATTGATATTGAATACTTTCCTGATGATATATCTGATTTTTAAAGCCTCCGGATTATTCATTTACCCTACCCTGGTTTGTTTTTTCGGACTGCTTTTTCTTACCAGAACGGTGGCCTTTAATGAACACGAAGTTGTAGATGGTCTGAAAGTATTAAGCTATAACGTCCGGGTGTTTAACGTCTACAGTCACCTGAATTCAGACTTTGTCCAGTCTAAACATACCATCGACTGGGTAACCGAACGGGATGACGATATTAAATGTCTGCAAGAATTTTATGTAAAACCGGGGGATAAAATTTTTAGCACCGTCAAATCAATCAGCAAGAAGAACCCCTATTACCATTTTGAGCCAACCTTTACCAATAGTGACGGAGCACAATTCGGAATGGCGATTTTTAGCAAATACCCTATTATCAACCGGGGATCAATACATGTCAATGCTCATTCCAATAACAGTATTCTATTTGCTGATATTGTCCGAAAGAAAGACACTGTCAGAGTGTATAATGTACACCTTGAGTCAATGAGTATTGATGAACAACAATTAGCAAATTCGAATACAGAGAACTTTTCAACCAACCTGCAAAAGCTTTTATCACAGCTAAAACATGGATTTGTGCAGCGCGCCATGCAAATAGATAATTTATGTGGGCATCTGGAACGATCGCCTTATCCTATAATTCTTACCGGTGACCTGAACGATATGCCCTATAGCTATTCTTACCAAAAGCTTAAAAAGTATCTTCACAGTTCATTTGAAAATGGCGGCAGTGGGTTTGGGTTCACTTTTAACGGCCGGTTGTTCTTCCTTAGAATCGACAACCAGTTTTACAGCGAGGGGGTTAATCTCGGTTCATTTATAACCCACCGGGAAGTAAAGCATTCCGATCACTTTCCAATCTCTGCTATATATTCGATGGAATGACTAACTTTGTCCTCCAATTAGATGAGTGAATTCCAAAATTTTGCATTTAGTGATAAAGTGCTTTCCAGCCTGGAAGCCATGGGGTTTGATAAACCCACTCCCATCCAGGAACAAGCCATTCCGATTATCCTGGACCATCATGACATAATAGGATGTGCACAAACAGGCACTGGTAAGACAGCTGCTTACCTTCTTCCGGTTATTCAGCATATAGTTGACAGCAAGCCACAACACATCAATACCCTGGTCATTGCTCCCACCAGAGAGCTTGCACTGCAGATTGACCAGCAGTTGGAAGGTTTCTCCTATTTTACTCCGGTAAGTTCAACAGCCATTTATGGAGGACGGGATGGCGCTTCTTTTGAAAGAGAAAAAAAGGCACTGACTAAAGGTGCAGATATCATCATCGCCACCCCGGGCAAGTTGATTCAACACCTGAATCTTGGATATGTTGACATGTCCCAACTGCAGCATTTCATCCTGGATGAAGCCGACCGGATGCTGGATATGGGTTTCTTTGAAGACATAATGCGCATTGCCGGTTACCTACCCAAGAAAAGACAAACTTTGCTTTTCTCGGCTACTATGCCTCCCAAGATACGGTCCATGGCAAATAAGCTACTTACCGATCCCAAGCAAGTCAATATTGCCATCTCGAAACCTGCAGCAGGTGTATTCCAGGCGGGTTTCTACACTTTTGAACGTCAAAAAGTTCCACTTATAGAGCATCTATTAAAATCCAAGGAGATCAGCAGCGCCCTTATTTTCTGTTCAACCAAGAAAAGCGTAAAGGAGATTGAACGGGCTTTGAAGGGAATAGAACTGAACGTAAAAAGCATCCATTCCGATCTGGATCAGGCGGAACGGGAGAAAGTCCTGCTGAGTTTTCGCAACCAGCAAACTCAGGTTCTGGTAGCTACCGACATTGTTGCACGGGGAATTGATATCGAAGATATCGAACTGGTGATCAACTATGAAGTACCGCGAGACGCTGAGGATTACGTGCATCGGGTAGGCCGAACCGCACGTGCTGCTGCTACAGGAATCGCCTTTACTTTTATCACTAGTGAAGACCGGTACCGCTTCAGGAACATTGAGAAGCTAATCGAAAGAAAAATATCCATAGGGCAGCTTCCCGAACATCTGGGAGAAGGACCCGACCCCAATGCCGTTTCAAGAAACACTGGCAGGATCCACGGTAACAAGAGGTTTACTAAGGGAAGAAGCAAATCTTCTAAAGGACAGAGGGCAAAGGATTGATTAGCGCGCCATGATCTGCACTGAATATTCGCTCAATCATTCCCTCAAAAAAACAATCATTACTAAATGCCGTGTGAATGCCGTTAACCATTTTTGTGTGGTTAGGGTATAATTAGTAACTTTTGAAAAGAATCCGCTTACCTAATCTAGTACTCTATGAAACAACCTCAGCTAGGTCATACTATTGCTACTATAAGAAGAGCCAAAGGATACACCCAAGAGCAATTGGCGAACAATTGTGGCATCAATGTAAGGAGCCTGCAGCGTATTGAAAACGGCGAAACGATGCCAAGAATTTATACTCTTAAGCGAATTTCAGAACATTTAGAGCGGGATTTATGGTCGGAGGTAGCCAGCCAACATATGGCAGTTGCACCAAAAGAATGGTGGAGGCCATCGACAGAAGAAGGTCTGAACAGAGCTATAAAAACCGGTTGGATCGGAGGGATTATATACTTTTTATTAAGTATACCTGAAACCGCCATAATTTTCTGGAGATACAGCGACAACCTGGATTTTAACGGAAAAATCAGCTATACATTGGTTAGTCTGACTGTAGTGGTTAGCGCCGTGCTTTTTTACTGGGGGTTTGTTGCCCTGGGATCAAAATTGAAACAAAGCATGATCACCGTGGGAGCCTATCTAATCATCCTGCTCACACTTGTTCTATACAGTTTCGATATTTACACTATCTGGTGGGGCATTGAAAGAGAATTCTTTACCATCCTGGAATTACTATGCTTCGGCTTTGCTGGAATATTTTTTGGTATTGGCTTGACCCGGGCCGAAAGCGCCCTGGGCAATTCCGCTAAAATTGCCGGTATACTGGAATTGGTTGCGGGAGTTTGTTTTATATTGATGGTTACCTCATTGCTGGGTTTAATCATTTTGTTACCAGCGATCATCGCCCAGATCATTGTACTTTACAAAGCTTATGAGCTTTATAGTACCCCTGAGAATAAGCTGGTAATGTCCTAGATGGTGATTTAGAGAATTGGTGATTTATTGAGTTGGTGAAATGGTGGGCTGGTGAGTTGTACCGGAACCCGTTGCAATTAACCCATCGAACAGATATATTGTGATCTACCTAAATCCACCTGGCCATGCTACATCGACTATTGCCGCTATCAATAACACTGATTTTCGTTTCAATTTGTGCATTTGCACAGAAAACAGACTACCCGCCTGCCAAACATCCCAATAGTAAAAACTGGACTCCCTTATTCACAGAAGATCTCTCCAATGCTATCTATCCGCAGGGAGTTTGGAGTTTCCGTAATGGCGAATTTACCGCTACTGAGGATCAGTTTTTATGGACCAATAAAGATTATGATAATTTCGTACTGGACATGGAATTTAAGACGGATGATGGCACCAACAGCGGTGTGGTAGTCCACTGTTCCAATCTGGATGACTGGATTCCGAACTCCATTGAAATCCAAATTGCCGATGACCACAATGAGAAATGGGCCAACAGCCCCAAAAGCTGGCAATGCGGCGCCATCTTTGGCAGGAAACCGGCCACCAAATCGGTAGTCAAGAAGCCTGGTCAATGGAACCGATATACCATCACCTGTATTGATGATATGATTTATGTAATCCTAAATGGTCAGCAGATTAATGAAATTGACCTAAGCCAGTATACGGATGCCAAAATGAACCCGGATGGAACCGAGGCCCCGGAGTGGTTATCGAAAGCTCCAGCCTCACTACCCACTCATGGGAAAATTGGGTTTCAGGGCAAGCACGCAGGTGCGCCTATTTATTTCAGGAATATTCGAATAAAAGAAATTTAGAACTCAACAACTGGTGTCTTAACAACCTGGACCTCTAACTCCCTGGTTATCTGATTTTTTTACAGCCTACATACTGTATGCTCCAAACTCTTGCTCTTGCTCCTAAAACGGCAGATCATCGTCTCCCCCATCATTAGCGCTTAGCCAGGCGGGTTCTTCGCCGGTGCCTGGATCTCCAGCTTCCGATACTGCTCCGGCACTAACCGGGTCAATTCTCCACGCCTGAAGACTGTTAAAATATTTTACCTCTCCCTGTGGATCAGTCCATTTCCTGCCTCGAAGATTAAAATGGACGTCTACTTCCTGGTCTACCTGTAGGTTATCCAGCAGGTCGCATTTGTCCTGGATAAGTTCGAACTTGATATATTCCGGATACTGAGGGTTCTCCGCATACTCCAAAATCAACTCCCTTTTCCTAAATGTTTCCTTTACCTGAACGGTGTCTTTGATTTCCAGTATTTTTCCCTTGATGTTCATAATCTCTCTATTATTACGGGTATATTTATCTCCCAAATTAGTCGATCCCTGTAACAATAAAAAGCAATAAAAATTTTATGTCTTTTATACAGGTAAAAAGGACAAGAGCACAGGAAAGCCGCGCGGCTATCGAGCGGCTGTACATCGTGATGAAGCACCTGTTTATCCGGGGGTATTACAAACCATTTGGTGTTTCCGGAACTTCAATCCGCGAAGCTTTATTGGTACTAAGCCCTGAAATATACGGAAGCATCAACGATACCGATAAGGTTGAACTCGAGGGATTGATTTATGTTATGGAACGGCTGCCCAAGGGCATTGAAGAATGTCGCTTTATCAAACTTACTTCCGAAGAAGGATATGGTAATTCCAGCTTCGAGGTAATTATTCCAGCCAAAAGGCGACGAAATTGTTACCGCATTGACGACGAACAAATGTTCATCGAAATTACCCGCGGACGATCGGAAATCTACGACCTGCTAACGCACCTCACCTTTCTATATATTGAGGCCGAAAAAATCAAAAATCGTGCGCTGGATGAGAAGGGGCGTAAAACCCGGGAATGGGTGAAAATGGAAAAGATTGTGGAAGGCGGGTTAACCATTACCAATAAGAACAGGGAGCTGGCATTTAGCTATCTCAGTATTATTTTGGGACGTACTTTCGGTGAAACCGAACGGATCTATGAGCGATTCGAGGGCAGTGAAAATTACCATGGCCTGTTCCACGTTGTCTACTGGCTGGGTAAGCTGGCACTACAGGAATCTGCGGATGACAAAGACCGCAGCATTAGTTTTACAGCTACGTTGAGAGAGAGGATCGGACACCACATCTATGGGGACCGGTGGGCGGCCCGGATCAAAGAGTACCTGTTGAACAACGACCTGATGGGACGGCCCATTCATGTAATTAGTTCCAATCTGCACAGCGTACTGAATAGTCTCTATGCATTTGCGGCAATTGGGAACATGCCTGGCGGATGGAAAGGCATCGAAAAGACTGCACTTGAACTCAGTAAACTAAAAAATGCACCGCTTAACCAGAAAGTACAAGCATATGCAGAGAAGCACGGAGTGAAGTTTCTGGAAGATCCTTCAGGTACAAATATATCAGTGCAAATCATGGATCTGGCCAAGCTGGATATTGACCGGCTGCCGGAAGAATTGATGGTTGACAAGGAATATATCCAACAGAGCAAACCCGTTATTCTGATGATGGACTATGCATTTGGTGAACAAGCCTATGAGGTCATGGATGAGTTGCTCCGCCCGGTTGAATCGGATAAGGAAACAATTCTCATGCCGATACATACCATTTCCGTAATGGGAAAAGCCGGCATACTTACCGGCAACAAAGGAGACATAATGATACCCACCGCTCATGTCTTCGAGGGAACCGCGGACAATTACCCCATCGAAAACCAGCTTACAGCCCAACAGTTTAAAGGTTATGGCCTGGAGGTATTCGAAGGGCCTATGATAACCGTACTTGGTACTTCTCTACAAAACCGGGACATCCTCAATTACTTTAAAAGCAGCAGCTGGAGATGTATTGGATTAGAAATGGAAGGTGCCCATTTCCAAAAAGCTATCCAGGCTGCCTCAAAGATCAGAAAGAATATTGACCGCGAAGTAGAACTTCGCTATGCCTATTATGCTTCAGATAATCCGCTAATTTCCGGGTCAACCCTGGCCTCCGGTAGTCTGGGAGCAGTGGGAGTAAAACCCACTTATTTAATAACCCTGAAAATCCTGGGTCAAATACTGAGGAGCAATTGATGGTTGATTTGTGAATTTGCTTGATTTGCAGATGGTCTGATGGTGAATTTCCAATTGAGGATTACCCTGCCAAGGATTTTGCAAACCAGCTTCGATATTCAAACACCCGTCAGCCACCGGCATTCGTAATTCGTAATTCGTAATTCGTAATTCGTAATTACCCATTGGCTTACCCATGTAAGTTCTACGAAACACTACAATATGAAAAAGCTATAAGTATTATCAAATTAGTGATCCCATTATCATAATGGAATTAAAAGTTTATGACTTGTATTGAAGTATATATGTATATATCTCTGTTTATCAATTAGTTATATACATAATTCAAAACTTGGCATATTTCGTGTAATGCAGTATATATTTTTTTGTAAAACCTGGGTGTTTACCCGGTCTTAGAATAGTAATATTTTTTAACCTTAAGATACCTGCAACCAGCGCCAGGTAATAGGTTTCATCAGATACATAAATTATGGCTTCATTGAATCCGGTTACTGGAACCCTCGGAACGAGAAGGTCAGCTCACATTCTCAGAAGAGCCACCTTTGGGCCTAACAAATCAGATATAAACTTAAATGCCGGAAGGACCGCCAATCAGGCCATTAGCGAGCTATTCCAGGCAACGGCTACTCCAGCTGCACCAGCTGATTTCGATACTTTTAAATCCTGGTGGGTGGGTCAAATGCTGAATTCAGGGCGATCCATTGTGGAGAAAATGGTTTTTTTCTACCATACACACTTCACTACCAAGGAGGAAGTGGTCCAAAGCAACCAAGCCTTGTTCCATCAGAATGAGCTCTTTCGGTACTATGCACTGGGAAACTTCAAAGAACTTACCAAGAGAGTATGTATTGATAATGCCATGATGATCTTTCTTGATGGCAGGGATAATGACCGGAACAATGTAAATGAGAATTTTGGCAGGGAATTGCTGGAATTGTACAGTATAGGTAAGGGGCCTCAGATCGGGCCCGGAGACTACACCCATTATACCGAACAGGACGTTAAGGAAGCAGCCAGGGTACTATCCGGATACAGCAATGATGAAGACTTCCTAAACCTGGATCCGGTAACCGGTATCCCTACCAGTTTTGTTAAGAATGACGGAGGAACCGTGGCTAATGCACATGATGCAGAGGTAAAGGTGTTTAGTGAGAAATTTCAAAACACGACCATCCAGCCCAACGCGCTGGTGGGCGAAGATGCCACTGTAGCAGCCACACTGGATGAACTGGATCAGCTGATCGACATGATTTTCAATCAGGCTGAGACTGCCCGACATATCACTCGCAAGCTTTACAGGTTTTTCATGTACTATGAGATCACTCCTGAAATCGAACAGGATATCATTGAACCGATGGCAGCCACTTTTAGAAACAACAACTACGATATTCAACCAGTGCTTCAGCAATTATTTGGCAGCGAGCATTTTTACGACGCAGATAATGCCATAGTACAGGATGACAATCATGCAGCGATTATTAAATCGCCCCTGGAATTGATTACGGGAACCATCCGATATTTTGGAATAACCCTGCCTCCACAAGGCACGCAGCAGTACGTTGATGCAATTGACAACGGGGTTCTTGGCCCTTTAAGTCTTCAGGGGTTGAACCTACTGGAGCCGTATGAGGTAGCGGGTTATCCCGCTTATCATCAGAATCCGGATTTTAACAGAAACTGGATCTCACACAACCATCTGGCTCGCAGGTACCAATACATTGGTCAGTTAATGACAAGCATGGACGACTTTGGATTCCAGTTAGATGCCGTTGCCTGGGTGGAGAATAATATTTCAGATCCATCAAACGCACAATTAATTGTACAGGAGTTGGTAGATGAGTTGCTCCCTGAAATAATTACTACCGCTCGCTTTGATTACTTTCTCAATGATATCCTGTTGGACGGCTTATCTATAGGTAACTGGATTACAGAATGGTTTGCATACCAGGGATCAAATGACGATTCGGCGGTAAGAACTCAGTTAGAGGCTTTATTCAATGCGCTGATGCAATCTCCCGAATACCAACTTCATTAAAAACGAACAACCATGAGACGTAGAGGTTTCTTAAAGAAAATACCAATAGCGGCCACTGCTCCGGTGGTGCTTAATGGCCTGCCGATTGGGCTTTTAGCCAAAGGGCAACTTCAGCAGGTGGTTTCTTCCACCAGCAATGACAAAGTCCTGGTACTTATACAATTGCATGGAGGTAATGATGGACTTAATGCGGTAATCCCCATTGACCAGTACGCCCAGTATTATAATCTCAGGCCAAACATAGCAATCCCTGATAACGGGAGCCGGGGTTACATACCCCTGGACAGTACTTTGGATGTTGCAGATCAGGTGGGCTTACACCCCGACATGGTGGGTACAAAGACCCTTTATGATCAGGGTAAGGCAGCCATCGTACAAGGCGTATCCTATGAAAATCACAACGGTTCACATTTTCGAAGCCGTGATATTATGTTTATGGGTGGAGATTACGACGACTATTTAGGGTCCGGTTGGATGGGACGTTACCTTGATTATTGTTTTCCTAACTATCCCGATGCCTACCCTACCTCCGAAATGCCGGATCCATTGGCGCTTGAAATTGGTAATACTGTATCGCTGGCATTTCACCGGGACAATGGAATTCCGGTAGCTGTGGCTGCCAACGACCCTGAAGGGTTCTTCGACCTTATAAATAGCACCGGCGGGTTGCCACCTGAATCGGTAATTGATACCCATTACGGGCAGGAACTGCAATGGATTATGGACATTGAGGCCAATTCAAATCAGTATGCAGACCGGCTTAAGGAAGTATTTGACAATGGAAGCAATTCGGCTGGAGTAACCTATCCGGAGACCTACCCCCTGGCAGCAGGTCGCTTGAACAATCCACTGGCACCGCAATTAAAGTTAATAGCCAGGATGTTAAGTGGTGGTTCTAAAACCAGGATATTCTTAGCCAGAATTGGCGGTTTCGATACTCATGGCAATCAGGTAGAATCCTATGATCCAACCCTGGGCAACCATGCAGCGTTATTGTATCATATCTCTGCAGCAGTAGAAGCCTTCCAAAATGATTTGCAGGGGCTTGGCCTGGAAGATAGAGTGGTTACTGCAACCTTTTCTGAATTTGGACGAAGGGCCGCTTCGAATGCCAGTTTTGGGACTGACCATGGTAATGCCGCCCCAATGTTTGTATTTGGAAAAGCCGTTAAACCAGGAATTATCGGAACTAACCCGGATCTGCTGAATCTCGATGGAAATAATATACCGATGCAAGTAGATTACCGTCAGGTGTTTACCACCATATTACACGATTGGATGGAAGCTCCGGACCAGGCGATGGTTCAGACTTTATTCGATGGATTTTTAGACCAGAAACTGGACCTTTTCGGCAACCTGGTAACCAGTACCCGGGACGAGTTTATTGCTAAACGTTTCAAACTGAATAGCGCCTATCCAAACCCTGTAAGAGATAGAACCACGTTTTCCTACTACATCAATACGGAAGTACAGGTAAACATGGAGTTGTACGACACCGGAGGCAGGAGAATTCGATCACTGATAAATGCACCACAATCTATTGGCGAGCACCGGGTGACTATTGACCTGTCGGACCTGAGGCCGGGAACCTATGTTTACAGAATGAAGGCCGGTCCACTCGATGCAGCCAAAAAACTTATTAAAATCTAGGACATGACTAATGTTAAAACAATACTGTTCAGTTTGTTGCTGATTTGTTTTACCACTGCTGCTATGGCACAGTTTGCCAGTAAAAAAGACGGCAAGAAACCTCGAAAAGAGGGCAGCAAATTCAGCCTGTTTAACGGTGGAAATAAAAACAAGAGCAATACTAAAACTGAGTTTAAAGGAGATGCCCCGCAATGGCAGTTAGGTATTAAGGGAGGTGTGAACCTCAGCCATGTGGAAGCCACTAAAAGTTACACCGTGGTAACTCCACTTGATCTCAGCAGTAATCTCACCAATGCAAAAACCTATGATAAAGCATACAGCAATATAGGTAACCACGTAGGACTAACCGGTGCAGTTGCTCTAAGTCCAAATATCTCATTGGGATTTGAACCGGGATATACCACTTATAAGTTTGGCTATGAAAATACCTATGAATGGAGCCAATTCGAGGATGTCCAGAGTTATGTACACGTTGCCAATGACGTTGATCATGTAATTAGCTATCTCGACTTTCCCTTGAGCTTAAAATATCATTTGAAAACAGGGCCTCTTAAGCCCTACCTCCAAATTGGCGGGTATTACGGTTTTCGCACCAATGCCGATAAGACCATCAATACCACAATCGAAGACGGAGCCGGCGGCGGTCTGGATGAGCTTTCTTCCACAACTCAACGCACTGGGGTAGATGAGCTTTTCTTGCGCTCAAGCGCCGGGATACTGGGTGGAGCTGGCCTGAGCCTTGATGTCGGGAGCAGCCCGTCAAGCATGAGTGGCGGCACCGATCTTGGAACCGTTAGGTTCGTGCTTGGCGTCAACTACCGTTATGGTCTGCACAATATTGTTGACGTGAAAACCAGGTACAACGATACTCATATCACTTCGGGCAGTTACGATGTAACAGACGACCTGGAGCTTAGGAACATCGAAATCTATCTGGGTTGTCAATTTACCCTCAAGTATAAAAGCTATTAACTATGTACGTTTATAAAAAGATGCTTAAAAGACATATCTGGTCCGCCATGATAATTATGGCATTAATTGGCGGTATCATGTCTTGTGATATTCAGGATAATACGGTGGAACCTGAAGATGTTTTCACCAGGGTATACAATAACGATAACTTCTCAGATGCTTTTTATCCCATCAACATTGCCCAAACGGCAGATAGTGGGTACTTGATCCTTGGTGGTAAAGAAGTTTCAGATACACAGTTTCTAAGCGCCTACCTGATTAAGGTTAACTCTGAGGGAGATTTCGTGTGGGAACAATCGCCTAGTGAAAATTATGTCAATCCGCTATCCGGATTATCTCTTTCAGGCAATTCTTACCGGTTTTTCTGTATGGACAAATTAAACCTGGGCACCTATCTGGTTCGAGTGGATGATGCATCCGGTGGATTTACCGAAATAGGGTACCTGGGCGGTTTACAGTATCCGTTGGCGGCTAACAACCTCAGCGGAGGTGGATACGTGGTTCAGGGTTACAATCGAGAGGATCAAAAAACCGTAATGGCCAGATTAAACGAAAATGCGGTGGCCATTTGGCAGGAGGAGTACGATACCTTCGAAGATGTTGAAGAGGATATCATTAAACACATGATACGTACCAGTCGCCCACTCCCATTCATGACCGGAAGTGTGGATAATAGTTTCTTCTTCAATGGATTTTATAATTACAGTTTCTCTATGGGATTCGTAAATGCTTCGGACGGAACACTGACCGGTGTAATTAACGGGCCCGGGATTGAGGATGCGGTTAGTGCAGCTATGCAGATTAGTGGCAATAAATTCGCCATGGCCCGATACAGCTACCTGGAGAATAAGATTATACCCAGTTACAATCTAAATGTAACCGGCACCCAGGTTACCAGTGATCTGGAAGGGTTAAAATTCGGTGAGTTGTCACAACAGGCAAAGTTCCAGATCAAAAAGATCAATGTTGCTAGTAAATCAATAGCCGTTTACGGAACCGAAACCAAGTCAGGTCAGGTGTTGCTATTGGCATATGATTTGGCTGATCAGTCATTGTTGGGAAGTCGATATCTGGGGCACGGGCAACCCTATCGAATGGCAGATTTCAGCGTAACTAAAGATGGTGGCCTGATCGTACTGGCTTCAACCGATATTACCGGGAGATTCCCCAGGCTGGCACTTTTTAAGCTATCTAAAAATGATCTGGAAATGCTGGCGGGAATTCAGATGTAGTTGGTTGCAGGTTGCAGGTTGCCAGGTTGCAGGTTGCAAGTTCTTAGATTTTAGATCTTAGATTTTAGTTCTTAGTTCTTAGTTTTTAGATCTTAGGTCTTAGATCTTAGGTCTTAGGTCTTAGATTAGTTCTTCGTTCACTGCTGCTGCATACTTTTGTAAAAATCAGTCAGAATTGCATCTCGATTAAAGTGCTCCCAGAAGATTATATGATGTGAATTCTGTGGTTGTTCAACCCAGCCATCTCCCACCAGTTTTGGCGCTGGTACTTTCACTGGCTTAGCCCAGCGAGGGTCTTTCACCACTGCCAGTGCACACACATCGAACAGGGATCTTCTTTCATCCCCAATATTCTCGAACAGTTCAATGCTATAATCACCGAAAGTACTAAATTTTCCACCGTGCCGCCCTGATACCGGTGCATCCAGACTGGGGCCAAGACCTTCCATTTTTTGACGAATTTCGGACACTGACACATCAACCGCGGCGGTTCCGCTGGGTTCCCCATAGCGTACAGTACATATTTCAAGCTCCAGCTGCCGGTTCTCAATCACCGGGTTAATCGCAGTGGTATCGTTAATCAGGTTGTACTCACCCTTCTCCGGCCAGTTGGATCCCAGCCAGACTACTCTGATCAAAGGAGCAATAGTCGAATCCTTGGCAAGTGCCAGGGCCACGTTGGTTAAAGTCCCAATTGGTACCACTACCAGTTTTCTATTTTCCTGTTCATGAGCGGCACGAATAATAAAATCCACCGCTTTATTACCATCAAAATTGGGCTTGTCCAGGTCCGGCAGTATTTCCTGGTAATCTTTACTGGCGCCCGGTACTACTTTGACTTTATCCTGATAACCGCAAAGTTGCACTACCCTTAGCGCCTCTTCCATATGTTGATCAATACCACCTCCATTATTAGTAGCGTTTACAGTAATTCCAACGATATCAAAAACATCATTGTTAAATAACATATAGGCAATTGCATGTTGGTCATCCAGCTCATTATTAGCATCTGTGTCCAGCAGAACCGGGATTTGCGCCTGAGTAACGATAGAAATAGCCAGACAATACAGAAGGGTTAATATGGGTTTCATCCTATTTTTTAGCATTAAATATCTGGGTGACAGGCAATAACCTAAAAATAGTTATAACTGATTGATTTTCAATAATTATTAAGTTGTATTTTAACTTTGAACCAGGAGTTGATTTTCTTAACTTTTCCATCAAATACAAACATTAAACCAAACTTAAATACCATGAAATCAATCTTTCAATCTATCAAACAAATTTGTCTCTTTTTGTACTTAATGATTTTTACATTTTCACTACAGGCTCAGGATGCCCAAAAATTTATTGTTCATGAAGATGTAGTGTTCCCATCCAAAATAGCAGCGTACGAAGCGGCATCAAAAGTATTCGCTGAAACCATGGAAAAGCACGAAGCCACCGATGCGGCATTTTTGACAGTTTCCCTGGATGACAACCGATACCTGTATGTCAGTGCCATTGCAGATTTTGCAGCTCTTGACAGCAACCCATTTAAAAAAGTGAGTGAAGCAATGGGTGAAGATGCATTTGGAAAGATGATGTCACAGTATGACGGTACTTTTGAAAGTCATAAAAATTATGTTATCAACCTTTCTCATGATCTGTCTTATAACAGTAATGAAATTATTATGGAGGGAGTTAATTTCAGGCATTTCGATTACTGGTACGTGACACCTGGTAAATGGAAAGAGGCCAAAGCTATCGCCAAAGAATGGAAAGACCTTTATGCATCAAAAGGTGTTGAGCAAGGATACCGGGTTTACACCGGTGGACTGGGAACAGAGGAATTGTTGATGGTAGTTAGCTGGGCGAAATCTCCGGAGGAGTTTTATTCCCAAAGGGCCAAGAACCGGGAAGCTCTGGGTGATATTAATGATATCATGAATCGCACCATGGCCCTAACCCGAAAAAGAGAATCCTTTGATGGAATGATCAGACCTGAATTATCGTATCAGCCTAAATCTGCGATGGCAGAAAACTAGCAGCAAACCATTTAGGAACAGGTTTTTCTTTGTAGCTTAAGGTTATGCAATTTGGCGGTTATTTCGTACCTACGGTATATCGTTCACTGGCTGCACTAATCTTGCTATTGCCTGTTTCTTTTTGTAGCAGTGACTCGGGAGAGCCTCCTATGGTGGCTGATCCAAGTATTTCAGTTAGTGCTGTCGAGTTTATCGAAGGTAATGGCGACAGTAATAATACTGTTGACCTTGTTTTCGAGTTAAGTACGGTGTCCACAAAGCCGGTAGAGTTTTCCTATGCCACTGAAGGTAAAAGCGCTGTGGCCAACGAAGACTTTGAACCCGCATCTGGAGCAGTGATCATTGAACCAGGGACTACCTCCAAATCGATTAGCCTGTCAATCATAGGCGATCAACATTTGGAGTTCGATGAAAGGTACCTGGTAAAAGTGTCCAACATCGTGAATGCCACTATGGTAATCAGCGATATTGAAATAACAATTTTAGATGATGACAGTTTTGAACCAGAACAGGATGCGGATGGTTTTGTGACACCTATTGCTTATCCAAGCATGGAACTGGCCTGGAGTGATGAATTTGACGATGTCAGCATTAACGAAGCTGACTGGAACTTTGAGGAGGGAAATGGGTGCCCCAATTTATGTGGATGGGGTAATGCCGAACTTCAGTGGTATTCAGTAGATAACACCCAACTGGATAATGGTAATATGGTGATCACCGCCGAAAATCCTTCCGAAAATAGATACACTTCCAGCAGGCTAACTACCAAAGGCAAACAGGAGTTTAAATACGGCCGTATTGACATCAGGGCGAAACTTCCGTTTGGACGGGGCATTTGGCCGGCACTGTGGATGCTTGGTACTAATATAGACGACGTAGGGTGGCCGGTATGTGGCGAAATCGATATTATGGAAATGGTTGGGCATCAGGCTGCAACGGTTCATGGGACCGCTCATTATGATGTTAACGGGCACCAGTTTACAGGTAATAGCCGGTCTTTAGGCAGCGGAATATATGCTGATCAGTTCCATATCTTTACAATATTATGGCAGCCTGGCCAGATTGAATGGTTTATTGATTATAGCAAGTTTTATACCCTGAATGCCAAAGATGTGGGATTTACCTATCCGTTCGATGCTCCGTTCTTCTTCATAGCTAATGTTGCTGTCGGAGGCCAATGGCCAGGTGATCCCGATGCTACTACACAATTTCCTCAAACATTGGAAGTGGACTATATTCGAGTGTTCCAGACTGCTGGTTTAGAATAAACGGAAATTGACGGTTACATTTCTTTCTTAGTAATTTCGAAGTATATTGCATTAATTTATAATCATTCTAAATAAGTTGGTGCAGTCTATAAAAGTAGCTTTAGCAGACAAACAGGCGCTCACCCGGGTAGGGCTTAAATCCTTCATACAGGAAAAGACGGACCTGGACTTACTGGACGAGGTGGATTCATTACAGGACCTGAAAGAAACGTTGACCAGGTATCAACCCGAGGTATTATTGGTTGATTATAATCTCAGGGATTTTGTCTCGATTAAAGATCTTCGTGAGGTTTCCAAATTAAGCCCCAATACCAGGATACTGATAATCTCTTCTGACAATAATAAATCCAATATTTTTGAAGTACTCGAAATTGGTATTAGCGGCTACGTTACCAAAGAGTGTAGCAAGCACGAAATTGTTGGAGCAATTTATGCCACCGCAAAAGGCGAGAAGTTCTTTTGTAACAAAGTCCTGGACTTGATTCTTGAAAAACACCTGAAAAAAGAAGAGGCCGATGAATGTCTGCCCACGGAGTTATCCGTTCGGGAAGTTGAAGTGGTTAAATGGACGGCCAGTGGACTAAATGCAAAGCAAATTGCCGACAAACTTCACCTGAGCCATCATACGGTTTACACACATCGCAAAAACGTTATGAAAAAATTGGCGTTGGGTTCTGTATCAGAGCTTACTCTATATGCTGTAAAAACCGGTATCATCAACGCCTGACAGTCTGAGTTGCAGGTGTTTGATAATCCTGCCATTTGAAATTGAACTCCAGTTCACTGAATCTCCCGGCAATTCAATGGTACTGGTTCCGGTACTTTTTCTATACGACACCCAATATTCACTTACCAGGGTTGAAGTCGTTCCCGAACTGCGGTCATTTTTGGGTGTTGAAGTTGACATTGAAATTGTAGTTTTTATTTGAATTTGAGTGACGCGGATTGGTTATACCGATCCATGGTGCATATGCTCCGCCAATGGCTTAATATTGTCCGCTATTGAGAATTTCTGGTGGTTAACAGGGTTATAACAGCCAATGGAACCAGAATAATAATTAGCCAAAACGGTAACGCGGTCACCGCGAACTGCCATTGTTCAACTTTTGAAAGGTCCATTTCTTTGAACATGTAGAATATCCCTATTACGTACAGTGACATAGAAAAAATGGCGGTGACTAAAGAGACCTTTCTATTTTTTAACAGCTCCCAGGGACTTGTTTTAAGTTGTCCCAGCATATGATGTAATGCCTGCGCTTCTATTCTTAAATATTCCAACCGGATCTCTTCTAACCTCGACATTTCATACCCGGTTTGCCCAATCATTCTACGTTGATGCGCGTTTTGCTGTATTCTATCCTTAATTTCTCCTACAATTCTCATTATAGTTATATATTTT
>BQJT01000098.1 GCA_021604845.1 Cyclobacteriaceae bacterium | reverse complement strand
GTTTGTCGGAGAAAAACCAATAACACCGGAAGAACTTGAGAAGGTAAACACCAATAATATTCTGGCATTACCGGGAAAATGGGAGACCAACGGATCTGTGGCAGGCTCCATCACCTCCATCGTCAAATACGATCTTGCTGAAGATTACTATCAAACCTACGATCAGGAGGTCAGGAACCAAACCCTGGATAAAGTGCGGGAAACAAGTAAGAGCATGTTACACCCATCTGAAATGAACTGGTTTGTGGTTGGAGATAAGGCCAAGATTATTGAAGGGCTGGAAGGAATTGGCTTTTCAGAAATTATTGAAATTGATGCTGACGGCAAGCCACTGGGGCTGGGGGGAAAGATTGAGGTAGAATGATATTGAATTACGAATTACGAATTAGCAATTAGCAATTATTCTATGACATTAAAATCTTCAATACCCGCCATTCTTTTGCTGGTTCTTTTATTGCCAACTTGTACCCCGCCAAAAGACAAACCTGAACTGGCTACCTACACGATTGAACAGTTTTATAAGAATATTAATATAGGGGGAGGGAGTTTCTCCGGGAATGAAACCAAATTATTGGTCAACAGCAACCAGTCCGGAATATACAACACCTATGAGATCGATTTAGAAAGTGGAGAAACCAAACCACTAACTCATTCCGAGGAAGAATCATACTTTGGAATCTCATACTTCCCAAATGACGACAGGTTTATTTATTCATTCGACGAAGGCGGAAACGAGCAGTTCAAACTGTTTTTGATGAACAACGGCATCTCTAAAGACCTTACTCCGGGTGATTCAATAAGAAATCTGTTTTTTGATTGGAGCCGGGACCAGCAAAGCCTGTTTTACTTTTCCAATAAACGTAATCCCAGGTACATGGATGTTTACGAACTGCCCATATCCTCTATGGATGATGAAATACCCATTGGAGAGCTGATTTATCAAAACGATGAAGGCATTGATGTTAGTAACATTTCACCCAATAAACGGTTTTTTGCCCTGGTGAAAACCATTACTAATGCGGACAACAAAATGTATTTGTACGACAGTCAATCCGGTGAAACAAAGGACATTAGTGAACATAAGGGCGATGTCCAGTACAACCCTCAGTTTTTTAGCCTGGACAACAGGTACCTGTATTATCTAACCAACAAAGACGCTGAATTCACCTACCTGGCTAAACTTGATTTAGAAACCGGAGTCTCAGAAACCATTTACAGTGATTCCTGGGATGTCTGGTATGGCTATCATTCCTGGAATGACAAATACCGGGTAATCGGAATTAATGAGGACGCTCAAACCAGGGTACGCATATTTGAAATTGAAAATGGAAATGAAATTAATCTTCCGGAAATTGACGGAGGCAGTATTTCCTCGGTGCAAATTTCCAAAAGTGAAAAACTGGCCCGGTTAACTGTAAGTACCTCAACATCGCCCAGTAACATTTATGTGTATAGTTTCGAAACCGGGGACTTGAAAAAGTTGACCAACACATTAAATCCTGAAATTAACCCGGATCATTTGGTTGAAGGAAAGGTAGTCAGGTATAACTCATTCGATGGACTGGAAATACCGGCTGTTTATTATCAACCCAAAAACGCCAGTAAAGACCATCAGGTGCCAGCGCTGGTTTGGGTACATGGCGGGCCAGGCGGTCAATCCCGGCTAAATTATTTTGCCCTGATCCAGTTTTTAGTAAATCAGGGTTATGCCATACTGGCGGTTAATAATCGTGGTAGTTCCGGCTATGGTAAGACTTTTAATCATATGGATGATCTAAATCACGGTGATAAGGATCTTAAGGACTGCATTGCCGGTAAGGATTTTTTGACAGCTACCGGGGTGATTGATGCGGACAAGATAGGAATCATCGGTGGTTCCTACGGAGGTTACATGGTGATGGCAGCGATGACCTTCGAGCCTGAGGCATTCAAAGTCGGAGTGAATATTTTTGGTGTAACCAACTGGTTGAGGACCCTGAAATCAATACCACCCCATTGGGAAAGTTTTAAGGAAGGCTTATACAAAGAGATGGGCGACCCCTATTCAGCAGATTCCGTAAGATTATATCAGATTTCTCCCTTATTCCATGCAAAGCAGGTGACCAAACCACTAATGGTGTTACAGGGTGCCAATGATATTCGGGTGCTCCAGGTAGAATCAGACGAAATAGTGGCAGCAGTTAAGGAAAACGGTGTTCCCGTGGAATACATTATTTTTGACGATGAAGGCCATGGCTTTAGGAAAAAGGAAAATGAAATAGAGGGTTATGGGAAAATCGGTGTGTTCCTGGATAAGTACCTGAAGCAGGAACAACCGGTTGATACTTAACATTCAGTCCCTGAACAACTCCTGCAAAAATTGTATACCCTGTTCTGCAAAGTGGTCCTGTGATTTTGAGAATTTCTTCCAGATACAAACTGCTCCCGCAAGCTCTTTTACTTCCGGAGTAAAGCTTTCGATGCATACGGTTTCCTGGTAACCTATACTTTCCAGCCCTGCTTTTATGTCTTTCCAGCAGGTTTGACCGGTCCCTGGTATTCCCCGGTAATTCTCTGAAACCTGTACATGGATCAGGTCTTGAGCGGCAGCTTCGATGGCATCACGCAGATTTTTTTCTTCCAAACTCATATGAAAACTGTCCAGTAGAATTTTCGCGGCAGGATGATTTATATCCCTGACCAGCCGTACTACATCTTCCGCGGTATTAACCAGATCTGTTTCAAATCGATTCAGCGGTTCAAGAGCAATCTGTTGCCCATATAAATCAGCCATTTGGCATACTTTCCTGAGATTTGTCACTGCCAGGTCCCATTCTTTCTGTCGCTGGTCATCCGGCAACAACCTGGCTTTACCCACTGCCGAATACATGGGCCCAGCAACGAAGGAGCAGTTTAATGCCTGGCTAATGGCAAAGCATGCTTCAATATAACGAAAGCAGTTCTGGTGAATTGATGGATCTTCATGTGTAAGGTCCCTGGCAGCGCCGAAAGCTCCACAAATCACTGCCTCCAGCTCATTTTCATGCAGGGCCTGTTTTACCAACGGGAGGTCGATCAGCGCAGGATCCTCTACCGGAATTTCCACAGCACTAAATCCCATGCTCTTTATTTTAGGGAAGAGTCTAATGGTCTCAGGGTTAAAAGGAGAAGTCCAAAGCCAGGTACTTACGCCTAATTTTACCTTCATAGCGCCTCGATTTTTGGTGCAATAACTTTCATAACACCATTCATTATCCTCCAGTGCCCGGGAAATGTACAGACAAACGGGTATTCGCCGGGTTCTTCCGGCGCTGTAAACCTTAATACCACCTCAGTACGGGGATCCACCAATCCGGTGGCGTGTAAAACCTGCGAAATTTCCGGAACATAGTTCATTGCTGCCCCATCAGCACTGGTCGCCATTTGGTCAGCCGCCTCACCCACCACTTCCAGGCTGCCCTGATCAGCTATCACTAAATTATGCTGCATAAAATCGGTATTCCGAAAACGTATCACCACTTCTTTGCCTGCTTCCACCTCAAATCCCTCGACATCGTACTTCATTTCATTTTCAATAACTTTTATATCAACCAATATTGCGTCTTCGGGAATCTCCTGTTCATTAACCTGCGGGTCTGGTGCTCCGTCTGAAGGATAGTTAATCAATAAATTTCTGGCAATCGAATTGGTTTCACTAAAGTAATTTTCTGTCAGGATGTGTTCTATGTGATACCGCCATGCTCCAGCCAATGGAATAACCCCCCCTGCAAATTCCAGCCTTATGTCTTCCGGTTTACCTGCGAAACCGCCGTCAAAATGATTATTAATAACCTTTACTGCAACAACATTACGGCCCTGCTTTAGTAGCCCTGCGGGAATATCATATACTCTTTTTTTGTTCCAGCTGTCCTGGGTACTGCCTACTTTTACACCGTTGACCCAGGTTTCATCCGTTTGCCGGATAGCTCCCAAATGGATCTTTCCGACCCTGTTTTTATTGGAGGAATTCAGATCAATTTCTTTTCTAAACCAAAAGGTACCGTCAACCTCTCCAATTTCAGTCTTTTCCAGCATCCCCGGGACTTCAACCACTCCCCAGTTGGTTAGGTCCAGATCGATTTCCCATGGATCCTTAAGTTGTTGCAGTTGGTCCGCTAGCCTGTCAGACGCTTCCTTGTCGCTGGTTAATGCTGAAAGAAAGTCAGATTTGTGCCGGGTAGCAGCGATATAGACAGATTTGGACAGCAGGTCATCAGATAATAAATCTTTATCAAGACTAAGTTCCAGCAGTATTTCGCCTACCCCATCTACTGATGGCATTTTAGAGAGAGCCAGTATCGCTGCCAGCTGGGTATTTTTATTAGGATCTTTAAGTACGCCACTGCTTAACAAAGCTACAGCAGCCCGTTCGGTGCCTGGCAACACCTGCACCGCCGCCTTCCTGACACCTGCTGAGGTATGCTTTAAGGCATCGGTAACTACATCAAAAATCTCCTGTTCCATTTGCCCATTAATCACCTGAAGACCATGTAGTATCCATAATGCATGAATAGCACCCGGGCTGATACCCAGATCATCTACCTGTTGGCTGGCAATCAGATTCATTAAGTCAGGAACAACATCTTTTTCGCCTCTTTCCACCAGTAATCTCTGAGCAGTGAGCCGCCACAATAGATTATCATTTTGCAGCGACTGGATCAGCCCGTTTTTATCATCTTTTGAAAGCGAAACCGGGCGGTACTGTTTGGCTCCCTGGTACGCTAACCGGTAGATCCTCCCGTGCTTCCTGTCCCTTAAAGGATTGATATGGGCATTGCCGGGACCGTTTTCAAAACCGGGCGGTGTGGGATTGTGCTGGATAATAAAGTTATACCAGTCAGCGATCCAGACCGCACCATCAGGACCAACCTCAGCCTGGACCGGACCAAACCAATTGTCATTACTGGCAACCAGGTTCCAACCGTCTTCTTCCCTGAATCCGGAACCATCCTGCTTCAATACCGCATTATGAACCAGCCGACCGGTAGGCTCACATACAAACGCTATACTATTCCAGTAATTTTTCGGAAAGTTTCTGGCTGTATACAAACTGTGACCGGCGGCCGCGGTAAAGCCACCAAAAACATCAACCTGCCGCACCTGTTGGGTAATGGGATGCATGGCATAATGCCCATCGATCTTGTCACCCAGATTCTGAGGCAGCCCTTTTACTCCATCGAGATATCCATTGTAGATTCCCAGGTGCACACTATGGTTGTTATTGGCGGTAGAGGCAAATACATCGAAATTCTCTGAGAACCCCAGCCCCCAGGTATTATTAGTGGTAGCGGCAACATGCTCCAAAGCGGTACCGTCGGGATTGAATCTGAATACTCCACTGCTAAAACGGGTAGGTACTCCATCAACCACTCCATCAAAAGCTGAATAACCAATAGTACCCCAGATTTTATTATCAAACCCGTATCTCAGATTGGAGGGGCCTGCATGGGTGTCTGAAACACCCCATCCGGAACTCACAACCTCCCGTACATCCGCTCTATCATCACCATCGGTATCCTGCAGAAATAAAAAGTAGGGGGCTTGCGAAACAATTACACCATCATTGGCAAACACCATACTGGTAGGAATATTCAAATCATCCGCAAAAATGGTAAATTTGTCCGCTTTCCCATCTCCATCTGTATCCTCACAAATTTTAATCCGGTCATCACCGACACCATCTTCCGTTCTCACGGTATTGGGATAATCAACTGTTTCAATCACCCAGAGACGACCTTTTTCATCCCAGGAAAAGGCAATCGGATTGATGATATCCGGTTCGGACGCATAGAGGGTAAGTTCAAAACCGACGGGAACCTGGCTTAGTTGCATGGATGCCTGCGGGGATAGTGGTTGCTGCAGTTTTAAGGGTGGATCTCTTTTTTCATAGTTTGGTATCCTGGCTTCAGTGTATTCAACTACTGGAAACTGTAATTTGGCTGCCTTGGCTGCTGCCCGGTCCCCCACTGCCCATAAAATACCCTCGGCCATAAGATCATGGAATCCGGGATTTGACCAGGTCCGCTCATCATGCCCATAGGCCGTATAGAAAATGCGCCCCCCTCCATAATTATTGGTCCAGGTATAAGGTTCTCTGTGACCATCCTCAACCCTTTCCATCAGAATATTGATTGACGGGTTTATCTTATGGTGAACATAGGTTTCATCCCAGGTCTCAAACTCATAAACCGGAATAGCATGGTTCTTACCGGTGGGAGTTAGCTCGGAGGTGAAGGTGCCCTCACCATGCTGCTTAAACTGGCCGCCAAGCATTTCCACAAAATCGTCGGAGTTCCGAAAGCAAAAGGAAGCAGCATGTATCGGAATAAATCCTTTTCCAGATTTCACAAAGTCAAGCAACGCCTCTTCCTGAACAGCGGTGATGGTATCGTAGTTGGCATATAAAGCCAGGCCGTCATATTTTTCGAGGTTCTCTTTATTGAGGTCGTCAGGGTCGGAAGAGTAGGTAAAATGAATACCCCTGGTCAGCACTTCAGATGCCAGCATCGGCATAAAACGCTCGGAGTGGTGGTGTTCGCTGTTATGTCCAAGAAACAGAATTTCTACATAGGGACTTTCGTATAGGTTGGAGTTTGTTGAACATGCCCCTGCCCCAATTAATAACAATATATAGATCCGCTTTCGAATCAAATAAAGCAATCCAACCATGAACATATGTTTTCTGGAAATCATATTTATGGGGTTTCTGCCTACTCCAACTGCCACTATCCTGATGTTTCAATACTGTTTTTGAGATTACCAGGTTGATTGTTACATTGTGTTAATGTATTGTCAGTTTTAGCTTATCACAATGTGCGCTTAATTCCATCCAAGAATCCACCGCAGGTCGTGATATTGCAATTATATTCCCATTATTCATAATAAGAAATAAATCATGTTTAAACTAACCAATTTCCTGCTGCTTGGTGCTACCCTATTGGCTTTTTATAATGCAGGTATTGCTCAAATAGCAGAGAATATAGACCGGGGTGTAGTGGCATTATCAGCCGCCGATCAGAACATCTTTGTTAGTTGGCGCCTGTTAAGTACTGACCCTGAAGATATCACATTCAATATCTATCGCAGAAACATTGGCTTTGAAGATTATGTAAAAATTAACCCACAGCCGATTGCAGGAGTCACCAATTATATTGACAATACAACGGCTTTGGGATTTGCTTATCAATACCAGATCAAGTCTATAAGCAACGGTAAGGAAACTGATGAAAAAGGTGAAGCATACGTATTTGCCAACGGTGGTGACCAACCCTGGTATAGTATCAAATTAAAGGATCAGGTAACCTTGAAGCGATTGGGTGTAGGTGATCTGGATGGTGATGGTGCTTACGATTTTGTTATTCAACACCCCGACTATAACGTTGATCCGTACTATCGACCAGGCTATTGGAAACGGAGCCCCGAGCCATATAAACTGGAAGCTTACTCCTCACAGGGAAAATATTTGTGGACCTACGACATGGGTTGGGCTATTGAAACCGGCACCTGGTACGCACCTTATATGGTTTTTGATATTGACGGGGATGGAAGCGCAGAGGTCTATACCAAAGCCGGTGAAGGTGACCCGCGTGAACGAGATGGCAGAGTACTTAGAGGGGAAGAGAAAATGGTGAAACTAAATGGCCGTTCAGGAAAGATTGACAGGGAAACAGATTGGCTTTCAAAAGACAAATTCGATTCATACAATCGATGGAGCAGGAACTTCTTAACCGTGGCTTATCTCGATGGAGAGAATCCGTCACTGATTCAGCAGCGCGGAACATATACCATAATCAAGACCCGCGCGCTGGACAGGTCCTTAAATGAAATCTGGTACTGGGAAAGCTCCGGTAAAGACGAAAAGTACCGGGGACAGGGTCAACATGGGATCATGTGCGCGGACATCGATCAGGATGGAAAAGATGAACTTGTGTTTGGCACTTCAGCGTTGGATGACGATGGTACCCCCCTGTGGTACACGGGATTAGGTCACAATGATGTAGGATACATTGCAGATATAGATCCTTCCAGGCCAGGTCTGGAAATCTTTTACGGCCTGGAAACCCCAGCGCCAAAGAACGGTGCCTGCCTGGTAGATGCTAAAACCGGAGAAATAATCTGGGGCTATGAAGGCAGTACTGTACATGTCCACTCCCAGGGGATGATTGGTGATATTGACCCGGACCATGATGGGATTGAATGCTATGCCGGTGAAGCCAAAGAAGGAGATAAGTATTTCCTTTATTCTGCTAAGGGTGAACGGTTATCCGATCAAAATCTTTGGGACCTTGCCCCCCGGGCGGTTTGGTGGGATCATGATGAGCTAAAAGAAGTCAACTATAATGACCGTTTGTTTAAGTACAAAGGGGACACGCTGCTAAACCTGGAAGGCAAAGTACTGTTGGTCGCTGACATCATAGGAGATTGGCGTGAAGAGATCGTAACCAGCCTTCCCGGAGAGCTTCGAATCTATTCTACGAATATTCCTACCAGCCGAAAAAAAGTTTGTTTAATGCAGGACCGGCAATATCGTTTGGGCGTGGCTGATGCAACTATGGGTTATTTTTATCCGCCACAACTGGGTCTGAAACCCTAGAAATAGATTGCAGCCAACCACCGTACTAACCCAGCTATTAATAATAAATACCTTAAAGAATTACCTATGAAGATTACTCTTGACTGTTCCTTAATCGCAATTTTCCTGGTTTGCAGCTTTACTTTCGGTTGCGGGCAAAAATCACCGCCGGCAGTTGAAACCATGCAAAAGCCCAATATCCTGTTTATCGCGGTTGACGATCTGCGCCCCGAACTTAAGGCTTATGGTGCTGATCACATCCATTCCCCTTCGATCGATCAGCTCGCCGCGGAAAGTCTGGTATTTGACCGGGCCTATTGCAACGTACCGGTATGCGGCGCATCAAGAGCCAGCTTGTTATCAGGGATACGTCCCGGAAGGCACCGGTTCATAGATTACAGTACCAGGTTAATCGAAGATTATCCGGATGTAACTTCTCTACCAATGCACTTCAAAAATCATGGATATGCTACCATCTCGAACGGTAAGATATATCATCATGCCGACGATGATGCGGCAGCCTGGGATGAAGTTTGGAGACCTCAAAGTAACTTCAGCCCACGCGACTACCTGGAGTCCCGAAATATTGCGTTGGACACCATGCAAGATACCCGGGGGTATTCCTATGAAAAGGTGGACACCCCTGACTCCTCCTATAACGATGGTAAAACAGCCTTAAAATCCGTTCTGGACCTCAAAAAACTTAAGGAGAAGGGTGAGCCTTTCTTTCTGGCTGTCGGCTTTCTCAAACCCCATCTGCCTTTCAATGCGCCTGCCAAATACTGGGACCTGTATGATTCAACCAAAATCTCTCTTCCTGAGAATTACCTGCAGCCGGAATCCACACCCACCGAGGCTTTCCATAACTTTGGTGAATTACGTCACTATTCCGGCGTTCCAAAAAATGGGCCGGTTTCTGACGAATTGGCCAACAAGCTGATCCATGGCTATTATGCCACAGTGAGTTACACCGATGCGCAAGTTGGTAAACTGCTATCGGCACTAACCGAGCTGGGTCTTGAGCAGAACACCATCGTGATACTATGGGGTGACCACGGCTGGAACCTGGGCGACCATATGATGTGGTGTAAACATTGCAACTTTGAAAGTTCGCTGCATGTGCCGTTGATGGTGAAAGTCCCCGGTATGACTTCAGGGCAGCGTTCAGATAACATAACTGAATTCATTGACATTTATCCCAGTTTATGTGAACTGGCCGGGCTGCCAGTGCCGGAGCATTTAGATGGTCAGAGTTTCGTACCTGACATGCACGGCGCGTTGCGAGTGGACGACTTCGCCATTAGTAAGTTTCACGATGGAGTGACGCTCATCCAGGGCAATTACTTTTACACTGAATACCTGAATCAGGAAGATAAAACTGCTGCCCGAATGCTGTTCGATCATACCGATGACCCTTTAGAACTGAATAATCTGGCAGAACTGGATGAATATCAGGCCCTGGTACAGAGGCTGCATGATAAACTGGTAGCTAACTGGGGAGATGATTTTTTTGTTGATACCAGTCTCCGCGTGGACGAATAATATTGGGGAACCACAGCTATTACAATGGTTCACATAGCTTTTTCAGCGGTAACACTCAATTTCCTAAGCCTGTCTAAGGGTACATGGCATTTATTACCGTTGATAAGGTTTGGTTCTGTGGAACACAAACGGATTACACAGTATGTAAAAAATTGCCCAAATGGTGCAAAACCTAACCCAACATGCCACTCATAAGCCTAACACAAGAGCCTTTTTGGAAGCTTTGCCAAATTACCTCGAATGGCACAGTTTTCGTTCCTGGTTGGATATCTTAATTAAGAATGAAAAAGCCCTTCATCACACTTGCACTAGTAGTTATCCTGGGGGGCTTCAGTTGGTTGGTCTTATGGCCAGCTATGGTTAAATATCAGATTGAAAACGCAGTTAAGCAGGTTAACCGGGAAAATCAAATAGTGGTTACGTTTAAAAAAGTGAACTACACCTGGCCCTGGCAGCCAATTCTTGTAACCGGTCTGCAGGTATTTGTTAAAGATTGCTCGGATCAAAGTAACGAGATTGATCTTCATTGTGAAGAAGTATCAATGGATGGTTTGTCTATTTGGCAGTACTTGCTGCATCAGAAGCTTTCTTTGCGGCGGCTTCAAGTAACTAACTGGCGCATTGGTATTAAAACCAACCATCAATCAAGTACCATCGATCTAGAATGTTTATTAGAAAATAAAGGTAATACTGCTGGTTTTAGATTAGAGCAACTTATAATTAAAACCGGCCAAATTCAGTATGAGGAACCGGGCCGATCCGGTAACCAAAACAATTACCGGTTGATTGCGAAGGCGCAGATTGACTTCAAGGGTTCGGATATCAATATCACACCGGACAATCCATTGACCTATCACCAGGTTCAGACAAAGGTTTCGGATTTAGAATATTACATTGATAACGATCTGGATCAAATAAAAATCGCTCAAATAGACCTGGATTCAAGCACAAAAAATTTAACCATTGATTCAATAGTATATCGCACTATTTACACGGCTGAAAAAGTGGCGACAATAACCGGGTTACAATCTCACTGGTACGATATTGTCATTCCAAAAGTGAAATACCATGGCCTAAACCTGGATAGCTTGCAGTTTAAAAAATCTCTTCATTTTCAATATTTCGAAATGGACAATCCGTATATCTCTGTATATCACGATAAAAGACCGGATGACAGGGTCATAGAGTTCAAGCAACTACCTCATCATTGGATACAGTCCCTGCAGATAGCTGTTTGTATTGACAGCACCAGTACAATAGACAATCTTAATATTTACTATCAGGAACATGTTAAGGAATGGGACGATCCTGGTAAAATCAACTTCACCGATACGCAAGTATTGATAGCACCGTTCAATAGCCAAAAGGATGACTTTGTATCTTTAAAAACTACGGGGTTGTTTCTCAACTCAAGCCTTGAATCAGAGATCCTTATTCCATCTAATGATTCCATCTATAAAATTAAGGGAGTACTTGGCGCTTTAGCCTTAACACAATTAAACCCAATGCTGGCGTTGGTGACGAATACCCATATTTCAGACGGAGAATCAGAGAATCTTTCCTTCGAATTCGAACATGATCATATGAATGCATGGGGGAGTTCAAGCTGGCAGTATCGCAATTTGGCCATTGCAATCAACGAACAAAAAGGTAAAAGCAATTTCACCAGAAAAGTCGGTGGATTTTTAATTAACAATTTTGTAATTCAGAATGAAAATCAACCCGGTAAAGACTTTAGACCGGGTGTCATTGAGTTTGAGCGGGATACCACCAGATCCGTTTTCAATTTTTGGTGGAAATCAATTGCAAGTGGCCTGGAATCCTCCGTACGCTAATTTGCAACCAGCAAAATATATTTCTGGGTTGCTTATGGCTTATAAGTTGCTTACTCAAAGGTTGATATTAGTCTAATGATGACTTCAAGGAAAAACGCAAAGTATGGTATTGCAATTATAGGTGGTGGACCCACCGGGCTTTCCGCTTTGGAAAATCTTACTATTGAACTGAATCGGCAAAGTATTTCAGAATTTCCACAACTAGTGCAATTCGATTCTGCAAAAAACTTTGGAAGCGGGCAGGTATATAGTTTGGGGCAGCCCTCCACAAATTGGCTTAACATTCCAGAGCGAAGCTTATGGATCAAGGGTCGCCAAAAGCTAATTCACAAGTGTTTTACAATTCCGGCATTCCCCTCTTACCATGATTGGATTGGTTGGTCCAAAGAGACGAGATCTGAAAATGATACTGACTACTTTCCAGCAAGGTCTCATCTGGGAAAATACCTAAACCTCAGATACCGGTCAATTGCCGAGGTTTTAGAACGCGCAGGTATTCTCTTAACGGTTAATGAAGCAATTACAGAGATAGACGTAGTGGATGATCAATTTCATATAACCTCTAATAAGGGTAATTCTTATAAGGTAGACCAGGCAGCACTTGCCATAGGTCACCAGCCCACTGAATTGTCAGCACAACTAAAAAAATGGGAGGTGCATGCAGCGCAGCATGCAAATCTTTCGGTTTTCTCTGAACCGTATCCTGTTGACCGCTTTATTTCTAAGCAACAACAATTGAATCAGGCAACCATTGCACTCCGGGGATTTGGTCTGGCTATGATAGATGTAGTCCGGGCACTTAGTGAGGGTTTAGGAGGTAAGTTCAAGGTAGTTGATCCGACCACTATGACCATGAGCTTTAAGGCCAGCAAACGCATGCCTAAAAAAATTGTACCCTTTTCATTAGATGGGCTTCCGATGGCGCCCAAGCCGCTAAATGGAGGTATCGATAATTGGTTTCAGCTTTCTGACAATGACAAACGTTATTTAGATGAATATTTGAAACTCAAACTAGAAGATGCCCAGCATCAGGAAAGTCATCAATTTTTAGTTGATGTAATGGCCAAAACCGTTTCAAGTATCTATTTGAAACTTGGACACAGACGGTCAGATCCGCAGTTACCCGAAAGTGAAATAGCAACCTTAGCTAGTAGTTTGATGCTCAATGAGAATTTGTCCCACCAGTCCATTGTCCCGGTGGATATCTCAGCTGTGGAGAGCATGAGGTTATTTGTAAAAATGGCTACTGGTTGTGCAAACGTTAGTTTAGACTACTGCTTGGGACAGGTATGGCGTCACTGTCAACCACTGCTTTATGAACGATTGTCGTTTACCAAACTTCCGGTTCCAGTCATCTTAAAAATAATCGAACTGGATGAACGAATGAAACGTTATAGTTACGGACCTCCAGTGGCCAGTATCCAGCAGTTACTTGCATTATTTGAAGCTAAAATTTTAACTCTGAATGTAGTAGATGATCCTGATATCGAAATGTCCGAAAAGGGATGGGTGTTCAAGGAAGATGGAAATGTTCTGACAGCCAATATCTTGATTAATACGGTGTTGGATGCTCCGCGCCTTTCGTCCGTAAACTCACCGATCTTAAAGAGTTTATATGCACAGAATATAATCAAAGAGATGCACGAAGAATTGGGAGCCTTAACATATTCAGATGGATTCATAATGGATCCGAGCGGGTCAGCAAATATACGGTTAGCTATCTTAGGTCGATTAGCCAATGGAAGTGTCATTGGGATTGACAGCCTGGATGAATGCTTTAGTGATAAAATTAGAGCGTGGGCAAGATCAGCAGTAATGCGATATCAGAAAAGCATCATGTTATAGAAAACCCAGGAAGCAAAAACCCCTCCCTGGTAAGGGTGGGGTTTTTGTGTGGTTGATACAAATTTAGGGTTTTATTTTAATCTACAGCTGGACACCTTCCCAATGGGGTCTGTAACCGTAGTAATCAAAAACTGAATTTACATAAGTATGGTCCGCATTGTTGGGCCAGTTGTCCTTATCGAATCCCGGGGCATTTTCCAATTTTTCCTTTGGAACATCCAGGACGAATTCATCATCATCCTCGTCTATGGTGAACGCTTCCCACGGAATTGCAAAATACTTATCGCCCAAACCCATGAAGCCTCCAAATGAAAGCACTACATACGAAACACGTGCAGAAATTGTGTCGATCATTATCTCTTTAATATCTCCTAACGAATCTCCTTGAGGGTTTTTTACGTTGGTTCCAATCATGGTGGAAGCAGACAAATTTACTGGTAACATAGCTGTTAAATTTTAAGGTTGAACATAATTATTATACTTGTCTTAAATGAAATAATTATGCCACGGTACCTGGCTCAAATCCTTTAGTCCCTTTACCCTTCAAAATCAGGCAGTTCAAACTTTTAGTAAATAACGCTCTTGTTAGAGGTCGGATTAAAAGTGGGCAATTATTCTACACAATTGCCCAGATTTTTACTCAATACCATGCTGCTGTTGTGCGAATTTGCGGCTGCTCAACCACATTATTCAGCAGCTGAATTCTTATCAACCTCCGACTCACTTTCGGAGTGGACTAAGGGATGATCGGTAACACCAAGTCCTACAATTTTGATAATGTTTACGATGGTATTGTAAAGCATTATTACGACTACAATCAGAGCAGAACTTAAAATACTGGATGTAATCAACGAAATATAATAAATCGTACTGAACAAGTAAGTGGGTACTTCCTCCGATTCAGTAATAGGCAGGTTAAACATGAGAAATGAAATAAGGGAAGCAACAAACACAATGGTATCCAATTTTGCAATTTGCAGAACCTGTAGGTAATGGTCCTTATTTAATTTGGAATCAGATGAAGAACTAAGCCCCAAAACCGTTAATAGTAACGCCAGAATGGTAGCTGAGGCAAGAATAATGGTGTTGCAGAGTGTATTAATGGCTCCCACTGAATTCTTTATCAATACTTTGGCCTCATAACCGCTCAGTTCGCCTATCATCAACGTACCAGTTAGAATTATGAATAAGGAGATTAAGCCGCCTGTTATTGCCCTTTTGGTATAATTAGTCAAATTCATATTAATGGTTGTTTGCTTATAAGCTGCCTAATCTTATATTATCCAGAGTGCCTCCTCCATATATTTTTTGATAGCGCAACTTTCTTTCAAGTGCATTAATAACGGGTGTAAGAAAGTCAGTTTCATAAGCAGTTGACATCATATTTAATCCTCCGGGGCTAAATACGTTGATCTCCATTAGCTTATCCCCCACAACATCGATCCCAACCAGAAACATACCATCCTGTACCAGCTTTGGGCGCAATACTTCCGCCATATCCAACATCGATTCGTTTACCTCAACTTTAGCTGGTTGACCACCTGCTGATATGTTACTCCTAACTTCCCCCGATTTATTTACACGTTTAATGGCGGCATATTTTCCATCTACACACAACGGTTCACCATTCATTAAAAATAGGCGAATATCTCCCTCTTTAGCCGCCGGGAGGTATTCTTGTGCAATTATGTAACCATCACGACTGATAGCCTCAATGATCTGAGCCATGTTGTGCGCACTATCTTTGTCAACAAAAAAAACATTAGTCCCCCCTGAACCCTGGAGGGGTTTCAGGATCATTCTGTTACCATTGGACTGGTAAAAATCTTCGATCTCTTTCTGGTCCCTGGTAATTATCGTTTTGGGCCTTAGTATTTCGGGAAAATGTTGGAAGTACATTTTATTAATAGCATTAGACAGGCTCTCCGGATGATTTACCACTATGGTGTGGTCATTTATGGCTATTTGGCCAAAAATGTAGGCAGCATTTTGGGCCCAGTCCCTGGTTCCGATATCATCTGCAGGGTTATTACGCAGAAATAATATATCCAAATCCTTCGAACTTATTGAAACCCTTTCCGAAGCCTTTATATCCTTCATAAAGGAACTGGAGGATTTATAGCCTTTATCCTTTGGTTTATGGGCATGTGCCCGCATATGTCCCTGAGAGGTGTACGCTAAATCTCCTACTCCCACCAGAAATACTTCGTGTCCCATTTTATGAGCAGTAAGTGCCAGGTTTGGAGTGGTGTAATTATGTGGTTCCGTTTCAATATCATTAATCACAAAGCCAATTTTCATTTTCGTATGTTTATAAGGTCCGTAATATCTTTCAACTGGTGCAGTACAGAGAGTCGATTTGCTGATTCCTCATTATGGTGGATTCTGGGTAGCACCGGAGCTTTCAAAACACTCCTACTCAATAATTCCTCCATCAATGGGATATGCTTAAAATTAAATTTACCGGTATATAGTATCTCTAACTTTCCGCCATCTTTGATATAATCCACCAGCCTTTTCAATCCCTTCAGGTAGATAGCATCTTTGGTTAAGCCACCGCCCCTGTAAACCCGGGTAACCACTTTAAAGGCAGTGTAGTGTTTAAGCTCACATTTATCAATCAGCAAAGCAAAAGTCTCCATAAAATTGCTACCCCTGACCATAGCATCCACTGCCAGAACCCTGGCAGCCAACAACCTCAATCTATTTGCATTCAAGCCTCCGGTTAAATACTCTGCTAAGACGGCCAAACCCTCCTGTAATTCGTCATATCCTGCAAACCCTGAAGACATTAATCGTAAAGGTTGTTGAAACCCGTTGCAAAAAGTCAGAATATGGGTGCCAATTTCATGCTCTATTAACGCTTGCACCCTGCTCCTTGGAATGGTCATATTGGATCCGATCATCAGACATCTCTGTGAAACAATTAATCCGGAAATATTTTCATTCACCTCAGCGGTTAATTTCTGACCGTTGAAGCGGTTTTGGTAGTATTTAAAGGCCTTATTTGCCTGGGCTTGAAATTCATAACAATCCAGTCTATCAGATTCCGAACTGGTTTTTCTGACAGTATTCAATATATAGTTAGCCGCGGTTATCAATTCAACCCCGGGTACTCCATAGATACTTTGCCCGATATATCTAAAATTATCCGTGCCGCGTTCTTCCAGCATACTCAGCTGTTTGGAAAGCTCACGTCTTTTGTCCCGAAGAAGGAATGATAGCGCAGGATCCTCAATCCTATCCATTGGAACACCATAAATGGTATGTTTTTCCTTTTCAGGGTCCAGCCCGATCATCCTATATTTGAAATTAGGTGGTTGCTTGTATCTGCCTTTCTTAAATTTCTTCCACGCATGATCTGTGTTAATTGGTGATACCAGCAACAAAAAATCTATTTTATCTGAAAGGTCTGAAAGGCATTGATCCACCAGTCTTGCCGCCTGGTCGATTTCTGTCTTTCCAAAAATAGTATGGTGACTGAACTGTTTTGGAGTTTGCACCCTTATAAATGCAAACACCGCCCTTTTGATGGTATCCGACAAGAAAGACTTAAAGCCACGAAAATAAATTGGGTAGGATGTACCAGCAGTTCCCCTATAAAGCGGGGGTATTTCCAAGCCCATCCAAAAGAAGATTTGATTCCGGATTTCAGATTTGGAAAAAAGTTTAGTCAACCCTGCAGGATGACCTATTTCGTTGGAAATCACCTGGAACTTGCCGCCTTGCTCTGAAGTAAAAGCTAACAACCCATCTTTAAACGCCTTGGTAGTTCCAGGAAGCTCGCCGCAGAACAATTTGAATGTTTTACTATTGGCATGGCCAGGCCAGAGTTCTAAAATCATCATTGTGCCTACTTTGTCGGCAATGATTTTTGAGATACTGACCAAAATTTCGGCGATATCTTCTTTGCT